>CAZFCI010000077.1:0-5651 GCA_964517525.1 uncultured Clostridia bacterium
AGGCTTTTCAGGATTGACTATAACCTCAACTCCATTCTCAATCCTTCTCTCCATCTTCTCTTCCATTGCAAAAGAAAAAATCGATAAAATTAATAAAAATATAACCACTCTTCTCATCCTTCCTCCTTGCAAAATATTATAGTATAGTTTCTTTAATTTGAAAATCGAACTTTGACTCTACCAAAGAATCGAATGCTTTAGGGTGATCCTCAAGAACTTCGTTATATATTTTAATTGCTCTTTCCAGCCTCTTCCGTATGGCTTCGCAAATTTTTCTTTTCTGCTCAATATCGAAATCTTCACCCTTTGCGGCATAAAAATAACACGCATTGCATAGTCTTATTGCCCAACAATTACAACAATCTTTTTGCGAAACACTTAAAAACTTATCGATGATTTGACTTATTCTATTAAAATCAAACCCGGAATTTATATCTCCAATAGACATGGTGCTACTCAAATTAGTGCAAAAGTAAAATTTTCCATCACAGTCCACTAATAACTTGGTTTGTCCTGGTATACAAAGATGGTTCATAAAAAAATTTTTGGAGAAAGGAGGGGGAAGGTTTCTTAAATGGATAGATTTGAAATCTTCTGCAAATAATGAATAGAGAACTGGCTTATATTCGTTTTGTATTAGGGAATTTAGAAAATGCGCGAGTAATTTCTTTTCTTGAAAAGCGAATGAAATTAATTCTTCACTCATGTTGATATTGTTTTTTTTGAAAAAATCCGTGTTGAACGGGTTTATATGATTCATAAGCACTATTTGACCGTCACCAAATAAATCTTTGTAATGTTCAAAGAATTCATAAACTTTAAATAAATTATATGGAGGGACGAGGGTTGTATTATAAATGACATAGTTTCTGTAATAATTAATATCTCTATTTTTAATTACTTTCAGGTTTTGAAAAATTCTTTCATAACTCCCCATTCCATCAGGAAAAGTCCTGTATCGATCATGAATATCTTTAGGACCATCAAGACTAATAACTAAGCCAATTTTATTCTTAATCAAAAAGTCCAAAATTTTCCTTTGTAATAAAGTTCCATTTGTGGTAATGGAATACTTCACAGTTTTGTTGATTTGTTTGCTTCTAGCGTTAGTATATTCAACACATTTTTTTATAAGCTCAAAATTAAGTAATGGTTCGCCGCCATAAAATGATATGAAAACCTTACTTGAGTTTTTACATCTGTTCAAAAAGAAATCTATTGCTTTAAAAGCAATTTCAGCTGACATTTTGCGAAAAGAGTGCGATCTCTCAAAATGGTACATTCCAGAATAGACACAATATCTACATCTAAGATTACATTGTTCAGTAACTACAAGAGTTAGTGTAGTAAGTTCATTCGACAATTTTTCTTCGATCATATCAGGAGTATAAAATTTTAAATTCATTGGATGAATAGAAAGAAAAAGACCTTCTGTTTTGATTACATTTTTAATTTTCTTTATGCTTTGCATTATAGATTCTTTAGAATATTTGTGAGCAAATTTACTTATGATTTCTCCGTAACAAGAAGAATATATAAAATCTATAATGTCGTATATTACATTATCTACCTTCAAAAATTCATTTGTATTCACATCATATATATAGTTAAAATTTTTTGTTTTAAATTTGAATATAAAAGGACTTTCACCTTCCATTTTTAAATCTTAATATTTGTTGAAAGAGGGGGCTTTCGCCCCCTTTCTTTTACGGGTCCATCAAAATACCTATGGTGTAAGCCCAACCATCAATATCTCTTCTTGCACAAGCTTTTCTACACTCCTTTTCACAGCCAGGAATAATTCTTTCTGGCCCACCTTTTCCATTATAACCCCGATTAACTCGCTCGATCATCTTTTCCTCCTTTCAGGCTCTTAATGAGCCTTTTTGATTGATTCCCATTGCCCTTTTGCCAATACTATGAAAAAATTATGCCAACCTCTATCTTTCACCTCCTTTCTCATCCTTTTCGTCTCTTTCATATAAAATTAATATCAAGATTCATGCCAAAATTGAGTTGGCTTCTGGAGAGGGTTTGGGAAGAGGGGGGATTTTTGTAATTCTGACTGTAGTCAGAATTAATTTTTGATAATTACAATCAATAATCTAAAAACCCTTGATTTTACTGGAAAAAATGGCAATCTAATTTTTCTGAGTATAGTCAGAATGATTCTGACTCTGGTCAGAATTTTTTAGGGTCTTTAGTTTAATACCTTGAGCGTTTAGAAAGTTCAAAAACCTCTTATACTCCCTCTCCTCTATCCTGAATATCGGAAGAACACCTTTCAGAGTCCCATCACCATCTTGAAGTCCATAGGAGATTATCTCTTGAAGCTGATATTTGTTAATCTCATGATTGAGATATGCAGACCTCACATCCCAGAAATCCATCCTCCCTTCCCTCACCTCTTTGTATATCCTCTTTGAATGCCATTCCTCCTCCCTCTTCCTCCAATCCCTCTTCACTTTCTCTATCTCCTCTTTTACTATCTCAGCTCTGGAAATAGAAGGAGTTTCAATCCATTTGTAGAGTATTCTTTTCAGTATCTTTTCAAGCCCACGGATGTTCCCTGGAAAATGATATTCAAGGAGAATTTCTATCTATTTACCATTGAGCTTATACTTCTTCAACTCTTCCCATTTCAATTTTGAGAAGTTGAAAATCACTCTTCCCACAATCATCTCTCTCAATTTTTCAGCCCTCCCTCCTTGCTGTCTTCTCCCAATTATCAGAAGACAGAACCATTGACTAACCTCTCATTATTGCTTTTTTTACTTCAAGAAACCACTTTATCCCTTTTATCTACTTTTTTTTGTGCTACCTCCTCCATTAAATGGCACAAATATCACCTTTCCTCCTTTCCCTTCATCATCATCCCATATGTCGTATCTGTCTATCTCCTCCTCTGTGGAGTGAGTCCAGCTGTTGTGCTGAGCATAAATCTCAGAGGGAGATTCATTGAGAAAATCGCACTTCCCATTGTTCCTTATTATGTTCCCTCCATTGCTCCCTCTCTTCCCTCCTCCAAAATCTGCTTCACAGGGGAGGGGTCTAATCCATACACCATAACTTTTGTTATCCTCAATTTTGTTATTGTAGATAGTTGGAGAGGATGGAACTCCTTCCATTGTTGATATGTCTATTCCTATATCACAGTTATGAATATAGTTATTTCTCACAATTGGTGAGGAACTAATTATGAGAATTCCAATTCCATAAGTCAATGTTCCCGCAAAAGTCTTCGGAATTCCTTTGATATTGTTATTTTCTATCTTGAGTTCCTGACATTTTGAAATGAGCATTTTGTTTAAGTGATTATTGAGTATTTCTCCTGAAGCATTTTCTAAAAATATTGAACTACTGTCAGGATAGTAAATATTGTTATTAAATATTTTTATATTCTCTACACTCTCTCCCTGAATAGCAGGATCAAGAATAGTCCCTGACCACTGGGATCTTATATAGAAACCTGAAACCTCACATCCACTGTTCAAAACTATCAACCCATATCCTGCCCTCTCTATTATCGTGTTCTCTGCTCCTGAGCCTTGTAGCTTCTGACCCCTCTTCATCACTATCTCCATCTCCCTGTATGTCCCTGGTCTTACTATTATCGTTGCCCCTTCCTTTGCATTCTGAACCCCTTTAGCTATGGATGTAAATGGATGGCTGAAAGAACCATCCTCTTTCCCACTCTTGTTGTTTATGTCAACATATACTACATCAGGGGATTTATCAGGAGAAAGAGGAGATGAACACCCATAGCTAAGAACTAAAATCAAACAAATTATTAAAATCACCATCTTCCTCATTCCCTCCTCCTTCTATTATACTAAAATATCTCCCTTAAAACAGAGAGAAAATCCCAACCCCAGTTGTATTTGTAGGGATAGCCAGGGGTTGAGCATGCTTCCACTGCTGATGTCTCATACCATTCATTGAATGATGTAACAGTGACATACTCCCAATCTGTGATTAAACTCCTTATTCTCTGGGCAAAGTAGGAGAAATCAGATTTTGAGTCAGAGTAAAATTCTCCTAAGGGATCTCTTCTAGAAAGGTGGTCATCATCATATTGAGCCATCAGAGGCCAGAAAAAGTCCTTCCCTTCCCATGTTACCCAGTTTGCCCAATTGGTGTAAACAGGGATAGCAACATCTGCAACAGTCCTCACATTTGCACCATCTGGATAATAGTTTGGATCAATCCCTATCCCATAACAGCTTATTGCATCAAAATAAGACCATCTCCATCTTCTGGGTGCAGGAGCCAAGGTGTTCCATAAATCATCCGCAATCAAATAAATATTCCATCCAGCATTGTTTCTAACCTGGGTTATTGCTCCTCTCCAATTTCCTGAATAGATTCTTTCAAGATATAGCCAGACCACAGGACTTCCATTCACTCTGAAATATTTCCAATCGGAAAAGTATTTTGTTTGTATGTGATAAAGATCTGAGACAAAGGTGTTGTAGACATTGGACTTATCAAAATCAAATGAGGAAGGAACTTTTAATCCCCATTTTATATCCATCCTTATCGCCTGATCATAGAAAATACAATACTTAACATAAGGTTTTGAATTCAGAGCTGGTAAGAATCCATAGTCAATATCGTATTCTGACTCAATCCTTCCTGTATCAGAAGGGTTAGGACCTGTCCATTCAAGGAAAAATACATCGATCCCTGCATAGGCTGCCTGGTCAAGATGCTGGGAGGCAACTGCTGGATTAGAGGTATCATACGGTCCAATAGCTGGCAATGCTCTTACCGTCTGATTGAGTACAAAATTCCATGTTCTATACCACGGATAGTAATGAGCTCCTACTGTCACTCCATAAACATGAAAACATAAAACTAAAGATAGAAAGAGAAACCAAAGAAATTTTAAAGGTTTAGAAATTTTTACTGGCATGAAACCTCCTTTCATATAAGATTAATATCAAGATTCATGCCAGAATTGAGTTGGCTTCTGGAGAGGGTTTGGGAAGAGGGGGGAAATTAGAAATCGAGCTACAGCTCGATTCGATTTTTAGATTTTACTCAAAATTTGACATAAAACATTTCCTGTGCTTATTTTATAAGAATCGAGCTACAACTCGATTCAGTCGAGCCCAGACTCGATTTTTTCTTTCTTGGATTTTTTATTCAAATTTTTTATTTTAATTCCTTGATGCCTCAGAAAATCATGAAATTTTTTATACTCCCTCTCCTCAATCCTAAATATCGGAAGAATTCCTTTCAGAGTCCCATCACTATCTTGAAGTCCATAGGAGATTATCTCCTGAAGCTGATATTTGTTGAGCTCATGATTCAGATATAAGTCTCGAACATCCCAGAAATCCATCCGTCCTTCTTTCACCTCTTTGTATATCCTCTTTGAATGCCATTCTTCCTCCCTCTCCCTCCAATCCCTCTTCACTTTCTCTATCTCCTCTTTTGCTATCTCAGCTCTGGAAATAGAAGGAGTTTCAATCCATTTGTAGAGTATTCTTTTCAGTATCTTTTCAAGGTCACGGATGTTTCCTGGAAAATGATATTCAAGGAGAATCTCTATCTCTTCATTAGTTAGTTCTCTCTTTTCCAATCCCTTCTCCTCAAGTTTTGATATGTTTTCCTCAATCAACCTCCTCCATATTCCCTTTGCTATC
>CAZFCI010000078.1:0-10052 GCA_964517525.1 uncultured Clostridia bacterium
CCACAATATAGACTCCAAAAAACCTCCCCCTTTCATCATTGATTGCTAAAATATCGTAGAAGGGAATAAGTTCAATTTCCCTTAAGCTCCCTCCTAAATTCTCAGAGAAAATTGCTGACTCTTGAATTAGAGCCACTTTCCCTTGGAAACTATTCATACCCTCCCTTGCTTTTATACACAAGAGATAAACTTTTCCACCGATGTTTATCCTATCTGAAGGTATATACTTAACAGGAACATCAGAAACCCATTGATTCTCTTTTAAGTAAAAAATCAAACCAGATGTTGAGAGAGATGAGTCTACGAAGAGGAAAGGCTTTTCATCAATCAATTCGAAATAAACTCTTCCTGTTAAATCTTGAGAAGGGAAAAAGGGGGGCTCCCAGTTCAAACTGATCTCATCAGTCATTTTAAGCCTTTCTCCTTCAAGATTATAAAATACAACTTTTTTCTCAGTAAGAAATATCAATTTACTTTCATTAAAAAATTTGAGATCAATAGGAGAAAGGGGAAGATAAATAGGTTCATAAAGAGGTGATACAAAGGAAAATTGTCGAGATGGAGGTTTTTCAATGAGCTCTATTTCTTCTAAATTCAATGGAAAAGAGGAATAGAAGAAAGCAATAAGTTTCTCAGGTTCTCTCCCATCAAAAACCTTAAGAGAAAGGCTTGCATTCCCTTCCCTTTCTGAATAGGTAATGGAGAAAAGGTAATCGTAATCCTTCCCTTCTGAAAGATTGAAATAGCCAATATTTTCATCGAAACCCACTACTTCATCTTCTACAATTATGCTTTCTTTAAGCTTTTTCTCAAGGGTTGCCAGGAAAAGCTGATACAAATTCTGGATGAAAGCAGGTGAACGAGGGGTTAAATTCTCAAATTCAAAGACACAAACTGTCCTGGGAGTTGAAAAGTCCAGCCCCAAAATCACCTTATCAACAAGGTTTGAAATGAGCTCATTAAGGTCCTCACTCCTTGAAAATGAAATAGCCAAAAAAATTAAAAGAATATTTAATAAGAATCGCCTTTTCACAAGCTAATTTTAACATATTCTCTGGCTTTATCAAAATCAGAACTATCCAATTTGCATTTATAAAGATTTTTATGTAAATTTTTAAATTATGATTTATATCTGGAACCTGCTTTACTTTTTCCTCCTTATTATAGTTTCTCCTTATTATCTTTTTGTAAAGAGAGCATTTGTAAAAGGAGAATACAAAATCTCAGATAAATTTGGAAAAAATCTTCACTTCCCTCCGAAAAATGGAAAAAGATTGTGGATCCATGCTGTATCGCTCGGTGAAGTCAATCTATCAATCCCAATTGTAAAAGCCTTAAAAGAAAAAGGGGATTTTGAGATACTCATTACATCCACTACCCCAACCGGACTAATGGTTGCAAGGAAAAAGCTTTCTGATTTATGTTATGTCCAGCCTTCTCCCTTTGATCTTATACCTTCGATTGAAAATTTCTTTAAAAAGTTTGATCCTGACATTCTTATTTTGATTGAAGCTGAAATATGGCCAACCCTTCTCAGAGAGGCAGGAAGAAGGAATGTTCCAGCTCTTCTTATCAATACCAGATTTGGAAGAAGAACAGAAATTTTGTTTAAAATATTTAAGCCCCTGTCCTCTAAAATCCTTAATAAAATTGAAAAATTTCTTGTTCAGAGTGAAAAAACAAAAAATTTCTTAATAAGTTTAGGAATAAAAGAAAGGAAAATAACTATTGCTGGTTCCCTTAAGGCAGATCTTCTACTTCCTGATTTTAATGAAGACTTTTTTAATAAAAGAAGGGAGGAGCTAAATCTTTCAGGCAAAAAAATAATTGTGGCAGGAAGCACTGTAGAGGGAGAAGAAATTATTCTACTCAAAGCATTAAAAAAATATGGGAAAAAAGACATTGTTATGATAATTGCTCCCCGACACCCAGAAAGATTTTTGAAGGTGGAAAATATTGTAAAATATTATGGTTTTAAATATCAAAAAAGATCATCTTTCCAAAAGGACGATTATGAAATCTTTCTCCTCGATACAATTGGAGAGCTCCCTGAATTTTATGCAATTTCAGATTGCTCCTTTGTAGGTGGAAGCCTCGTAAAAGTTGGGGGGCATAATTTTCTTGAACCAATATACTACAAGAAACCAGTTTTTTTTGGTCCGTTCATGTATAATTTCAAGGAACTTTATGAAATTTTCACATCCAATGGCGGAGCCAAAGTAGTCAGAAATGAGAAGGACTTGATTGAAATGTTTAATTCAGTTGGGAATGAGACCCAGAGGAAGATGGGAATGAAGGGTTATGAAATCCTTAGTAAAATCAGAGGAGCAAAGGAAAAAACGGTAAACGAAATCCTTTCATTTCTATCAAAATGAGGTTAATTTATAAAATCCTTTCCCTTCCATTTCAGATTTCTAACCTTATAATAGATTTTCTATACAGAATCGGTCTTAAAAGCCCTTCAAGAGCTGGTGTTCCAGTAATATCCATAGGAAACATATCCTTCGGCGGAGAAGGAAAAACTCCTGTGGTGGTCTCTCTTGCAAAGTTTTTTATCCAAAACGGAATAAAACCAGCTATTCTTATAAGAGGTTATAAAAGTAAAAAAGAGTCTAAAGGTGATATTGTTTCAGAGGAAAAAGTTATAAAAGGAGATTGGGAAGATGTTGGAGACGAGGCTTTATTGATTGCAGAAAATGTTCCTTCCGCTCCTGTAATAACAGGCAAAAACAGAATAAATTCAGCATTTAAAGCCATTGAAATGGGTGCAAAGCTGATAATCCTTGATGATGGTTTTCAATACAGAAAAATTCAGAGAGAATCTGATATAGTAATTGTCTCCCCCCAGCCTTCTTTTAGAAGAGAATTCTTATCTTCGATATCAAGGGCAGATGCAATTCTTATAAATGAAGATTTTTCAAAGGAAGAATTTATTAAAAAAATAAGAAAAATAGGAAAGGATAAACCAATTTTCAAATTCAGGACTCTTCATTTGGGCTTTTTTGACAGAAATGGCTCGAAGCTAAATTTGCAGGGTGAGAAAGTTATTGCATTTTGCGGGATAGCTAACCCATTGAGATTTTTAAAATTACTGGAATCCCTTTCAGTAAAGCCTGAAAAGATTATTTTTTTCCCTGACCACTATAAATTCACTTCTAAAGATATGAAAAAAATTGAGATAGAAGCTGAAAAGGCTGGTTCTAAAATTGCTTTGACAACAGAAAAGGATTTCATTAGACTCAAGAAACTTCCCTTTTCGATACAAATAGTTTATTCTAAGATAGAGGCAGAGATTGAAAAGGATTTTTATAGATATATACTTGAAAGGTTGAGAATATGAAGATGCGACACCTCATTGAATTTATTTTTTTCAAAATCATCCAGATTCTTTTCTATCCTCTTCCAAGAAGATTCCACTTAAAAGCAGGTAAAATGACGGGTTTCATAGCCTTTAATCTTTTGAAAAGTAAGAGAAGAATAGCTATGGAAAACCTCAAATTGGCTTTTGGGAAAGAATTAGATGAGAAACAGATTGAAAAAATAGCAAAGAAATGCTTTCTGCACTTTGGAATTATAATATTTGATTTATTGTGGCTTATGAAAAATGGTGAGGAGGAAATTAGAAAAATAACAAAGATTAAGGGAATTGAAATTTTAAAAAAAGCAAAAGAATCAAAAAAAGGAGGACTTATTTTATCTGCCCATTTTGGAAACTGGGAGATTGTCCCTCATTCCCTTGCTCTTGAAGGTTTCCCCATAAACTCAATTGCAAGAAAATTCGATAATCCTTATCTTGACAGGATAATCACCAAGTTCAGAGAAAGGTATGGGAATAGAATAATTTACAAACAGGATGCAAAAAAGGAGGCGATTGAAATCCTTAGAAAGGGAGATTTCCTTGCCATTATTGCGGACCAGAACACCTTAAAAAATCATGGGGTTTTTGTAAATTTTTTTGGAGTCCCTGCTTGCACCGCTGTTGGTCCCGCTCTTTTCCATTTAAAATATGGCTCACCAATTATTCCTCTTTTTTGTTATCCTGACGAAAATTATAATTATACAATTGAGATCAAGGAACCCCTTCCAAAAGAACAAGATGACGATATGTTGAAAATAACAGAAAAGTATACTAAAATCATAGAGGACGAAATAAAGAAAGGTCCACATCTTTGGTTGTGGTTTCATCAAAGATGGAAAGAAAAACCTTAGGAGGGAGGCAAATGCGTGTTTACAATTTAATTTTTTTAGGTTTAGCCTTTTTGCTAACTTTTAGTTCCATTTCTTATTCTCTTGATCAAAAGGTTCAAAAGATTTTGAATAATATGAAATGGTACGGGCACGCAACAGTAATGATAAAGGCTGAGAAGACAATCTATTTTGATCCTTTTGAACTTCCCGCTGAAACTGAGAAGGCTGACATTATTTTAATCACCCATGATCATTACGACCATTTTTCTCCTGATGATTTAAAAAAGGTCCAGAAGGAAGAGACTATTATTATCTCCACTCCTGATGTTATAGCAAAGGTAAAAGGAGAAAAGAAAGAGATTCTTCCAGGGAAGGAATTAGCAATTTATGGAATAAAGATTCAAGCTGTCCCAGCCTACAATATTGACAAAAAATTTCATCCGAAGGATAAGAATTGGGTAGGTTACATTGTAGAAATAGATGGAGTAAGAATTTATCATGCTGGGGACACAGATTTTATTCCTGAAATGAAGACATTGGGAAAGATTGATATTGCCCTTCTTCCTGTTGGAGGAACATACACGATGAATGCAATGGAAGCTGCTCAGGCTGCAAATATAATATCCCCTTCAGTAGCCATTCCAATACATTGGGGCTCTATCATTGGCTCCCAAAGAGATACTGAAACTTTCAAAAGGGAATTTAAAGGGAATGTTGTAATACTCCAGAGGGAAAAGTAGGTAATGAGGAAAAATGGCAGAAGTAATAATGAAACGAGGGAGTTAAAGATTTATCCTCACTTCCTCAAATTCCCGGAGGCTTCTGTTTTTTTGGAACTGGGAGATACAAAAATAATCTGCTCCGCATCAATTGACGATAAACCCCCTCCATTTCTCAAGGGAACTGGAAAGGGATGGATTACTGCTGAATACTCAATGCTTCCAAGAGCTACTGAAAAAAGGAATGTAAGAGAATCTGTTCAAGGAAGACTCTCGGGAAGAACACAGGAAATTCAAAGAATGATTGGTAGATCCCTGAGATCTGTTGTTGACTTATCTCTCCTTCAGGAGAGGACAATAATTATTGACTGCGATGTAATACAGGCTGACGGTGGAACAAGAACAGCCTCAGTCACTGCGGCTTCAATAACTCTTGCAATACTATTCCACAAAATGAAGAATGAAGGACTTTTAATAGAATCTCCAATGAGAGCCCTATTAGCGGGAGTATCAGCTGGAATTGTTGAAGAGGAACTCCTTCTTGACCTCGACTTTTCCGAGGACTCAAGGGCTGAGATTGACCTTAACTTAGTAAAAACTGACAAAGGAGAAATAGCAGAACTTCAGGTGACTGGAGAAGGAAGAACCTTCCAAAAGGAAGAGCTCCTATCTCTGATCACCCTCGCTGAAACTGGAATAGAAAAAATTCTTGAGGAGGAGAGGAAGGTTCTGGAAAAGTTACAGATTAAAGTTTAGTTTTAAAAGGAGCTCTAAAGTTGTAAGACCTGTTTAAAATGGTATTTGACAGATGAAAATAATTAATATAAGATAAAAAAAGGAACTGAAAATGGCTTTAAGAATAGGAGAGTTATTACTAAAAGAAAATCTAATAACTGAGGAGCAGTTAAAGCAAGCATTGGAGTTTCAGAAAACTAACGGTCTTAAGCTTGGAAGTGCCCTTATAAAGCTTGGGCTGGTTTCAGAAGAAGACATTGCAATGGTTTTGAGCAAACAATTGGGCTATCCATCAATAAATATCTCCAAGTTCGAGGTTGACCCAGAGGTTATTGCTCTGATTCCAGCAGAGCTTGCAAGAAAATATACTCTCCTCCCTCTTCACAGAATGGGTCACATCTTAACAGTTGTGATGGCTGACCCTACAAACCTAACAGCAATTGAGGATATTAGATTTAAAACAGAACTAAATGTCCAACCAGTTGTGGCTCCAGAAACTCCTTTAAAAATGGCAATTGAGAAGTACTATGGCAGTTCAACAGAAATGGAAGTCGCCAAAGCAATGGAAAGATTTGAGAAAATTGCCCAAATCTCAGAAGACGCTCCCCAGATGGAAGTTGTGGTAGAAAAAGAATCAGATGTTGTAGATATAGCCCAGCAAGCGGCACAGGCTCCTGTAATTCAATTTGTAAATTTGCTCCTTTACAATGCTATTGAAAAGAGAGCATCAGATATACACATTGAACCATATGAAAAAGAGTTAAGAATAAGATTTAGAATAGACGGGCTGCTTTATCCAATAAAACCTCCTCCCTTCCAGATGAAGGATGCAATAATATCAAGAATTAAAATCCTTTCTAAGATGGACATTGCAGAGAAAAGGTTACCTCAGGATGGCAGAATAAAATTTAAATTGAAAGGAAGTGATGGGAATCCAAAGGAAGTTGACATGAGGGTATCTACATTGCCCACGGTTTATGGTGAAAAGGTTGTCATTAGAATCCTTGACAGAGCACAACTAAAACTTGATCTCACTCAGCTCGGTTTTGAACCGATATCCCTCGAAAGATTCCAGGATGCAATATCAAAGCCATGGGGTATCATCCTTGTAACAGGTCCGACAGGGAGTGGTAAAACCAACACCCTTTACTCAGCCATTTCAAAATTGAACACAATTGACACAAATATTATGACGGTAGAAGACCCTGTTGAATTTAACATTCATGGAATAAATCAGGTTCATGTAAAAGAGGAAATTGGTTTGAATTTCGCTGCTGCACTAAGAGCTTTTTTGAGACAAGATCCAAATATAATCCTTGTGGGAGAGATAAGAGATTTTGAAACTGCAGATATAGCAATGAAGGCAGCCCTTACCGGTCATCTTGTTTTCAGCACAATTCATACAAACGATGCGGCAAGCACAATTGCTCGTCTTATAAACATGGGCATTGAGCCATATCTTGTTGCTAATTCATTAATTCTCATTGTAGCCCAGAGATTGGTGAGGAGACTATGTAACAAATGTAAAGTTCTAAATCCCCTCTCTCCTCAATCCCTTATTGATCTTGGTTTTCTTCCTGATGAAATTAAAGGATTAAAAGTCTACAAACCGAAGGGATGTCCAGATTGCAACAATATTGGGTACAAAGGAAGAATAGGGCTATTTGAGGTAATGAGTATTACTGATGAGATAAGAGAGTTAATAGTCTCAGGAGCCCATGCCATCGAGATAAGGAATAAAGCTATTGAACAGGGCATGATAACTCTTAGAAGGAGCGGGCTCGAAAAAATTAAAATGGGCATTACCTCTGTCGAGGAGGTTTTGAGA
This sequence comes from uncultured Clostridia bacterium, assembly GCA_964517525.1. Taxonomy (GTDB): domain Bacteria; phylum Acidobacteriota; class Aminicenantia; order JBFLYD01; family JBBIMS01; genus JBBIMS01. Next base: position 7,471 of record CAZFCI010000078.1, read on the forward strand.
GAAACAATGAGATTTTAAAGGAGAGAGAAAATGGTTATGCCACTTCATGAACTTTTAAAAATAACAGTAAATGAGGGAGGAACAGACCTCCACATAACAACTAATATCCCACCCCAGATGAGGGTAAACGGAGTCCTTATTCCAATACCTCATCCGCCCTTATCAGCAGCAGATACTAAACAGCTTATTTACAGCGTTTTGACCGACAATCAAAAGCATAGACTTGAGGAGGAACTTGAGCTTGACTTTTCTTTTGGAATAAAAGGTCTCGCAAGATTCAGAGCGAATGTATTTTTCCAGAGAGGAGCTGTAGCAGGAGCTTTCAGAAGGATTCCCTATGAAATCCTTGGCTTTGAAGCCCTTGGTATACCCCCACAGGTTGCTTCTCTTTGCGAAAAACCAAGAGGGCTTGTCCTTGTAACAGGTCCAACAGGTTCAGGAAAATCCACAACCCTTGCTGCCATGCTTGATAAGATTAACAATGAAAAACCCCTACACATTGTGACTATAGAAGACCCTATAGAATACCTTCACACCCATAAAAGGGCAGTTGTTAATCAGAGGGAGGTTGGTTCAGATACTCATTCCTTCCACAAGGCTCTAAGGTCTGTTCTAAGGGAAGACCCTGATGTCGTTCTGATAGGTGAGATGAGGGATCTCGAAACTGTTGAGGCTGCTCTTCAGATAGCTGAAACAGGACATCTAACCTTTGCAACTCTCCATACAAACTCAGCAGCGCAAACAATAAACAGAATAATTGATATATTTCCACCCCATCAGCAAGCTCAGGTTAGAACACAACTATCAATGATTCTTGAGGGGATTCTCTGCCAGGCTCTTTTGCCAAGAGCTGATGGAAGGGGAAGAGTTCTTGCTATGGAAATTCTCTTCCCAACACCAGCAATCAGAAATCTGATAAGAGAGGATAAAATTCACCAGATATATGGGATAATGCAGACAGGACAGGAAAAATATGGAATGCAAACATTTAACCAATCCCTTGCAAGTTTATATTTCCGAAAGCTAATAACTCTGGAAATGGCTTTATCTGTAAGTCATTACCCAGAGGAGCTATTGGATATGATAAATAGAGGGGTAGGAGCCCAGAAGATACCTGTTTCTTCTACTCCCTCAACATATAGGAGGTGAAGATGCCAGTATTCGTTTGGAAGGGAAGGAATAAATATGGGCAGATTGTAGCAGGGGAAAGAGTGGCAACTTCGATAGAGGAAGCTACTAAACTTTTGACCAAGGAACAGATTTTAGTTATTAAAATAGAGAAGAAAAGCGCTTTTAAAATTCCACGATTAATCCCGAAGAAGATATCTTCTCAAGAGCTTGCAGTTTTCACGAGACAGTTATCAGTTATGTTTTCTGCTGGTTTACCCCTTGTTCAAGCTCTTGAAATTCTCGGAACCCAGCAACAGAATAAGCTTTTTAAAGAAATAATTTTATCTGTAAAAAGTGATGTCGAAGCTGGTTCTTCTCTCGCCAATGCATTCAGTAAACACCCTAAGGTATTCGATAACCTATATTGCAACATGATTGCTTCAGGTGAAGCTTCTGGAAATCTTGACCAGATTCTCCAGCGCCTTGCCCTTTACATAGAAAAGGCTACAAAGATAAAGGGGCAGGTAAAATCTGCAATGACATACCCTGCTGTTGTTATCTCTGTAGCAATAATAATAGTCATCATCATAATGTGGAAGGTTGTCCCTACCTTTGCCAACCTATTCCAGGAAATGGGAGTTGCCTTACCTCTACCTACTCAGTTAACAATTGCAGTTAGCAGATTTGTTGCTTCCTCCTTTTACTGGATTATTGGAGGTTTTATTGTTTTGGGAGCCCTTTTAAGATCCTATTACCAGACCTACAAGGGAAGAAGGGTTATAGATGGTATTTTACTTAAGATCTTTGTTATTGGTGACCTCATTAGAAAAACTGCTGTCGCAAGATTCTCTCGAACCTTTGCCACCCTTCTGACAAGTGGTGTTCCCATGCTCGATTCATTGGAAATAACTGCTAAAACAGCTGGGAATGCAATAGTAGAAGATGCAATTCTTGATGCAAGAAGACTTGTCTCAGAGGGAAAATCTGTTGTCGAGTCCTTATCCGTTTCAAAGGTATTTCCTTTTATGGTTCTCCAGATGATAGGTGCGGGCGAGCAAACAGGTGCCCTTGACCAAATGCTAAATAAAATTGCTGAGTTTTACGAGGAAGAGGTTGACAGAGCTGTCCATACTCTTGTATCCCTTCTTGAACCAATAATGATTGCCTTTATCGGAGTAATTGTTGGTGGAATAGTAATGTCTATATATCTTCCTATCTTCACATTGATCTCAAAGTTCTAATAAAAAAAATCATACAGGAAATGGAAAATCAAAAGAAAATAATTAGTCTTATAAAATACCGTTTTATCGTTGTCACAACACTTTTAGGCTCAGTGATAATAATCCAGGTTGTCTCCCCCTATCTATTAAAAATGGATTTTTTCTATTATCTGATTTTTGCAATTTATTTCTTAAACCTTGTTTATCTTCTCCTTCTAAAATTAAACTTCAACAGTTCTCTTCAACTTTATT
>CAZFCI010000079.1:0-6479 GCA_964517525.1 uncultured Clostridia bacterium
TATATATAGAAAACAACCACTCTCATGTTACGATAAAAGACTCTACCTTAAAGGGCAGGATTGAGGGAGAGCATCTTGAGATAGATGGAGAGGGGATTATAAGTAAAGAACTCCAAATTGTAAATTCCTATGAGCCAATAATCTTAAGGAATTTTTCAGGCAAAGGAAAAATTTACTCAAGACATAACGAGATTGAAATTGATGTTGGAAAAGGAAGCAATCTTGAAATAGAGTGCGAATACTCCGATATAACTTTAAATCTTGACGAGGAATGGGATGGTGAAATTTCCCTTGATGTTTACCAGAGTGAGGTTGATGCTTCAAATCTTCCTTTGAATATTGAAGGGAAAGGCACAAGGAAAATATTTAAAGCAAATCTTGGAGGAAATAACATTCTCTCAGTTAAAACTACATATGGAAAAATTTTAATTAATAGAGGGGAAATTAAAAAACAAATTGCGTGGATTTAAGCTTTTTTAGACTAATTGAGAAGAATCTGATCAGCTAAAATTAATTTTATATGTAAGCCTCGATATTATTTTTAGATTCAAATACAAAATTAAATTACTTATATCCTTTTTGTATTTAGTAACATACTTAGCAAACTGATTTTCCTCATCAAATCTTAGACGCCCCTCAAATTCCGATAGTTCATCCCTCACTTCTATTAGAAGGTGTTGAAGAGATCTATAACGAGACTGAATTTCATTGAGAGTTTTTTTGTCAGCCTCCTCAGGATTAAAAAATGCTGGGATTAAAGGAATTGTTCTCTTTGCTTTTTCTCCCAGCTCGTCTACCAGCTCATCAAGCTCCTGAAAATAATCGAGATAACTTTCCTTATCCTGTAACTTTTCATTCGCTTTTTCATAAAGAACTTTCAATTGAGTTCTAAGGGAATCTATAGAACATTCAACTCCAAAATGGGGTCTTTCAAAATTAAATAGGTCAACAAAATCCCTCCCAATATAAATTTTATCCTTGTAATATGAACTTAGCTCTGAGGGGTCATGGGAATAATATTTAACTTCAAAACTTCCTTCCTTATCCTTTCCCCTCAACCTTGCTATAACAAGGAAGTCGTTGTGCTCGATAAAATAGCTGTTGTTTTCTATAATAGCGGTGTAAAAAATCATATTTTCAACAAGATAATTCCTTATCCATTCTAAGAGATCAACTTTTAGAAGAACAAACTCCTCAACTTTTGCCTTCTGGCTGTTGGGGCTTAAAACATGAAAAGTTGGAGATAGAAGGAATTGCTCCTCACCAAGTCCAAGCTCAAGATGAAGATTTTTCAGAACATTTTTCTGAAAATTGTCGAGATGTATCTTTCTTAAAGGTGGAAGAGATCTCTTATCAATATTCTGAATAACCAATAATTCATTCATCATCTTTTTTATATCAAAAGGAAGGTAAAAAATCAAATCGAACTAACCCTTAGAGATAGAGCTTATCTTTTATAGTTCTCTAAATTTAACATCACCAAAGGCTTAAATTATAGAATTGATTTAAGCGAGTATTTCTTAGCAAACAACCCTATTTCTCCCCTCTTCCTTGGCTCTGTAGAGGGCTAAATCCGCAAGAGCTATAGTGTCCTCCAAGTTTGTGCCAATCTTGTGCTCGGCGATCCCGATTGAAATGGTAACGGAGAAGATAGCTCCTTCATAATTAAAGCTCATGCGGGCAACAGAGGACCTGATAGACTCTGCCAAATAATAAGCACCATCAAGGTCAGTATCAGGAAGAAGAAGTATAAACTCATCCCCTCCCCATCTTGCCACTATATCCTGCCCCCTCACCCGCCTATGCAGTAGAGAAGCAATTTCTTTCAGTAAGAAGTCACCAACATTGTGTCCGAGCTTGTCGTTGACTTTTTTAAAGAAATCAACATCACATAGCAACACGCAAAGAGGAATTCTGGAGCGGCGAGCCCTAATAACTGCCCAGTCACCAGCCTCCAGAAATCCTCTGCGGTTTTTCATCCCTGTAAGGGGATCTGTGCGGGATGCTACTTCCACTTCAGCAAACCTTTCGTTAATTGCGTGGGCTGATGTTAGAAACATTATCAAAAATCCAAAGATTGGCAGACCATAGGGGAGGGTTAATAATTTAAGTTCCTTAAGGATGTCACTGATAAGACATAGGATAAGTATTAGAAAGCCTTTGGCTATCAAACCTGATTCACGGTTACCCTTCCTTGAAGCCAAAAGGGCTTTTACCATGCCTGATAATAGTAGACCGATGAGTAAGAAGGCAAAAAGCATAAAAAGAGAGGGGAAATAAGGAGTCAAAATACAGAGAGGAATAACGCATGCCTCTGTGATTCTCTCGATTCTCTTAGTAGGATATTGTGCTAAAATTCCTATCAGTTCTAAGATAGATAAGATGGTTACAGCCGCTCCCAGGAGGTTTAGAAAGGCAACAAAAACACTCACACCCCCTTCGGTACGTCTTATGATAGTGCCCGTGAGATCAACGATTAGAGCTCCTGAGCTCGCAATGGCAAGAAAGAGATGAGCCTTCCTATCCCTTCTACGAAGCCAAAGATCAATTTGCATAATGAAGAAAAGGAGATAAATCCCTGCTCCAAAGCCATCCAAAAAGTCAGGAAAGGAAAAACCATGTCCCATTATTTATCCTTCTACTTCAATTACTTTATTCATTAACAAGGTTCTCACACTATAAACTTAAATTCTTTCTCCTAATCCTTTATCTCAAACCTTCCCTCAATTGCCCTTGCAATTGTGACTCGATCTGCGAAATCAATGTCCGAGCCAACAGGAATTCCAATGGCTAATCTTGTAAGTTTTATATTAAAGGGCTTCAGGATTTGAATGATATATTGACTTGTAGCCTCACCCTCAACAGTTGGATTCGTTGCAATTATTACTTCCTTTATCCCTTCCCTTTCAACCCTTTTTACGAGTTCCCCAATTTTTATGTTTTCAGGACCTTTCCCTTGAAGAGGTGATATTGTCCCAAGGAGAACATGGTATTTCCCTTTATATTTTTCTGTCTTTTCTATTGCTGATACATTGTAGGGTTCCTCAACAACACAAAGGGTGCTTCCATCCCTCTTATCATCGGAACATATTCTGCAAGGGTCAACATCAGTTATGTTATTGCATATGGAGCAATAACTGAGTTTTTCCTTCACATCCTTTATTGCTTCAGATAGGGCATTAATATCTTCCAAAGAAGCCCTTAGAATATAGAAAGAAATTCTCTGGGCAGATTTTGCACCAATTCCAGGGATTTTTTTCAACTCATTTATTAGTCTATTTAAAGGCTCAGCCCATTCAAACATGGCTTTATTTAAAATTTATATATTGAAAAAACCAGGAAATGGTATTCCGAGAGATTCAAGCTTTGACCCCATCTCCTTTTCTACTTTAGAGGAGGCATCGTTGAAGGCTGCAATAATAAGGTCCTCAAGCATCTCTTTCTCATTCGGATTTATCGCATCTTTTTCTATCCTCAGGGATATAATCTGTTTCAAACCGTTCATCTCCACTGTAACCATTCCTCCTCCACTACTTCCTTCAACCCTCAACTCCATCATTTCCCTATGCAGTTTCTCCTGCATTTCCTTCGCAGTTTTCATTAATTTTTGAAAATCAAAAATGTTCTTCATTTTCTTCTCCTTTTCCAATCTTTTTCTTAGATATAATTTTACCATTCATTTCTTCCAAAAATATTTTTAGGAGAGGTGGAATCTCCTCTTCCTTTTCAGCCTCTGCTTCTTTATTCTCAAAGATTATTAAAAAGTCATTACCCGTCATCTCCCTTAGCTTATTTTCAAGATAAGTCTGATATTTGTTTATTGTCTCCTTTAAATGTTCTGTCTCCTTATTAAAAATCAACTTTAATGTTTTTCCTTCAATTGATATCTCTGGCAAAAGTTTCATTGTTGAACAAAGTCTTGGGTTTTCCTTTCCTATTTCATTGAGGAAAATATCAGCATCAATTTTCTTTTCAGAAATTTCCTCCTTTATTTCACTGGCACCCTCTTCCTTTTTTACCTCTTTCTGCTCAGGAATTTTATCTGAAACTTCCTTGAAGGGAAGTGCAGCCAGCCCCTCTATGATTTTTTCAATAGGAGTGAGTTTTTTAAGATAGGACAACCTTAAAAGAGTTGCCTCCACAATATATCTTGGATAAAAGGATTGTCTTATTAGAGAATCAGTCTGAATTAAAATATTTATATACCTGAACAATTCCTCCTCGCTGAATTTAGAAGCCTCTTCCACATATTTTTTTTCATCTTTTTCAGAAAGGGAAAGAAAATCGGAAGGTTTTTTTGTTATTTTTGCAAGATATATTGCCCTGAAATGGTCAACAACATTTCTCATAAAATTTCTCAGATCTTTTCCTTCTTCCATCACTCTATCAATGATCTGGATTAGCTTTGCGCCATCCCCTGAAATAAAAGAAGATGAGACTGAAAAGAGGGTGTCCCTGTCTGTGATTCCAAGGATTTCATCAACATCCTCGTCTCTCACCTCATTTCCCGAGTAAGATACTACCTGATCAAGGAAGACTTCAGCATCTCTCAGAGAGCCATCAGCAGAGATTGCAATCTTTCTTAAAGAATGTGGGGATATCTTTATCCCCTCTTTATCAGCAATTTTTGAGAGGGCATCAAATATCTCCCTTTCAGAAATTCTCTTAAATTCAAAATGCTGACTCCTCGAAACTATTGTTGAAGGGACTTTGTGGAACTCGGTTGTTGCCATTATAAATATCACACGAGGTTGTGGTTCCTCAAGGGTTTTTAGAAGAGCATTGAAAGCTTCTGTTGTGAGCATATGGACTTCATCGATAATTACAATCTTATACTTTGCATTCATGGGAGGGAATTTTACAACTTCCCTCAATTCTCTTACATCATCAATCCCCCTGTTGGATGCTCCATCTATTTCGATTACATCTATTGATCTTCCCTCCTGAATTGAAACGCAGAAATCGCACTCATTGCAAGGATTTACTGTTGGACCATTAACACAGTTCAGAGATTTTGCAAGAACCCTCGCTGTTGTTGTCTTCCCAACCCCCCTCATTCCAGAGAAAATATAGGCATGAGATATTCTTCCCGTAAGAATTGCATTTTTCAAGGTCTGAGAGATCACCCTTTGCCCTACAATTTCATCCAGGGTTTTAGGCCTGTATTTTCTTGCAAGGACTATGTAATTCATCTATTTCCCAGAATAAAAAGGGCTCAGGAAAGGGTTCGCATGGAAAAGAACTCTTACCGTTGCTTCCTTTCGGACCTGGCGGGGTTCAGAGCCTACCATCGACCCTCCTGAGCCGAATATTTATCCTTTGACATTAACAAAAAAAAATGATTTCGGAGCAATAGAATTTTTATGGCGGAGAGAGTGGGATTCGAACCCACGACCCCGATTTTATTCGGGGTACACGATTTCCAGTCGTGCTCCTTAAACCACTCGGACATCTCTCCATCCATTTATTAATAATACATTTTTCTTTCAAATCCTTCAATCCCTTCAATTCCTTTTAAAATAAGCTATTTTCATTACAAATAATCTTCAGGTATGTTATAATTTATTAGATGCCGATGTAGCTCAATGGTAGAGCAGCTGATTCGTAATCAGCAGGTTGAGGGTTCAAATCCCTCCATCGGCTCTTGAATTTTCAAATTAACCGGGATTGCTAAAAGTTTTCCTCTAAAATTTTACTTGGAGACTTTGAATAGGGAATCTTCAAGTTCAGGATTAAGTTCAATAGCTTCTATTATTATCTGGGCTCCTCCACCAGGTCCTCCAGAGGACTGCATTGAAAAAGGAAATTTCAAGCCATCAACATCTTTATAATCACTGAAAGTCATGCTTACTGTGATAGGAGTTCCTTGCATATCTACGGTTGATTCAGTCTTTATCTCGAGACAGGAATTGGCTTCAAGATAGTAGATAGTTTCTTTCCCATCCTTTTTTGTAACCTTTAGTTTATAAGCTGATGTTCCCTCAACTTCCTCCTTCCCTAATAGCTCAATTTTTATACCCTTTTCCTTGTAATCAACAAAGGGACCATCAAAATCAGCCTGATCCTTTGCTGATTCAGCCTGTGCTCCTGTGACTTCCATAGGTTCGTTTGATCCCATGAAAGGATTTATCATCCATGCTTTCTCTCCGTCAAAGATGGTTATCATCTTCTGTCCCTGAAACTCTGCTTCCTGTCTAAAAAGATTTGGCCTTTTAAGATAAATTACCATTGGAATTTCCATTCCCTGAACTGAAACCTTTCCCATCATTTTAAAACTTTTTACAGCTTTTAATTTTTCAATACCACCTTTTGACTGTAAATTCTTTGCAATAATCTCATCTACTGTTTGTGGAAATACTGAGCCCAAAAGAAAAACAAACAATACAAAAAACCAAAAAGCTTTTTTCAAAGCTCCCTCCTTAAATTAATTTCCAAACAAAAATTCTAACCTTAGAAAAATTTTATGTCAAGCAAAGATT
>CAZFCI010000080.1:0-1583 GCA_964517525.1 uncultured Clostridia bacterium
CCTCAAACCCACGCGACTTTAAAAGGAGAGCAATTGAAGCGGTAGTAATTCCCTTTCCTAAACCGGAAATTACTCCCCCAGAAACAAAGATAAATTTAGTTTTCATTTTAAGACGAAAAGTTTACCCCAAGGGATTTTCTAAATAATTCAAAACCCGCCTTAACTGGGATGGTTTAATCTTGCCTACTTCAGCATAAAATCTTAAGGTAGGTTTTATTTTTAAAAACGAATGAAGCCGATAACCTCTTTTAGCTAACTCTTCCGCTCCTCCTTGCTCTCTATCGAGAACTACCACTACATCCTTCACAATCAAACCATTTTTTTCCAATATTTCTATCGCCTCTAATTTACTATCAGCAGTAGTTACAAGGTCATCAACCACTAAGGCAATCCTCCCTTTCTCATAAAAACCATCAATTTTTCTTATTTGTCCGTGAGTCTTGTTATCTAGCCTGGGGGTAATTTGCGGTTTTCCCAATTTATCAGCCATTGAAGAGACCAAAACTACTGCTCCTAAAGGAATGCTTGCTAAATAATCATATCGCAAACCTCTTGCTAGTTTAATTAGGGCAGAAACTGCTTTTCGTTTTACCTCTAGTTTTGATTGTAAAAGTCGAAGATCTATATAGAAAGGAGAAAGAGGTGCATCCGGATGTTTTTCATGAAGTTTAAGTCGCCAACCTTTTTCAAAGTCAAATTGAATTATTCCCGAATTAAAAAAACTTAACGCCAATTTTTTTTGACTTGAACTTAACATTACTCTCGTTGATGATTAAGTTTTTTAATTTCTGAGGTTAAGGTCAATGCTGCCTGTTTAAAATTAGTTGCTTTATATATGGCGCTTCCTACAATCGCATGCCATTTTTCTCCGGCAACTTTACCTGTTTCGCTAATTTCTCCTCCTTGAGTAATAAAACCCGGCGCATAAAAAGTAAAATTTCCTTTACCAAGTATGCTTTCTAAAAGATTTCTATATTTTTTAATGAACTCAGGTTTATTTCCGGGAACTACAAAATCTTTTATTCCCTTTTCCGCGGCAATTTGAAAAATCCTTTCCGGGGCATAATCGTCAATAAATCCCCCTTCACTTATTAAAAATGTAGGGTGAGTCATATGCGCCCCAACAAGAACAGTCAAATTATTATTTTGGCAAGCGTCAATCCAGGAAATTTCTACCTGCTTTCCGCTAAAAGGAAAAAGAATTACTCCGTTAATTCCTGCCTTCTTACAGTTTGTGGCAAATATCTCTCCTATATCCGGAATATCGGTTCCTCCTTTTTGATGATCATAAATAATCGGCAAATCGGTTATCCTTCTAATCAAAGAAACTACTTGAGGTAATCCATAAATTAAAGTTAAAGCCAAACCAATTTTATAACCTCCTATTCCCTCAACTTTACAAGTTTCCCTAATTATCTTTTCTGCTGTTGTTAAATCAGAAACATCAAGGGCAACAATAATGCTCTTTTTTTCTTTAATTAATGATTTTTCTCCGGCCATTTTCTAAAAACTGGACCATCTTGACAAATTAATTTTTCTCCTCGAGCACAAGAACCACAAATCCCCATCCCACATTTAATAAT
>CAZFCI010000081.1:0-11444 GCA_964517525.1 uncultured Clostridia bacterium
ATTTAGATATGACATAGATGATTTAATTAAAAAGGCAAAGAAGGAAAAACCGTCCCTTATAGTTCTTTTATCCCCCCACAATCCATGTGGTTGTGAAATTCCAGAAAATGCTTTGTTAAAAATTCTTGAACTTAAAGATTCTTATATTTTAATTGATGAGGCTTATTACGAGTTTTCAGGGAAGAGTTTTAAAGATTATTTAGCAAATTATAAAAAACTCATAATTTTAAGAACATTTTCCAAAGCATTTTCTATAGCTGGTTTGAGGGCAGGTTACATTCTTGGAAGTCCTGAAATCGTAAAAATTGTTGAGAATTCCAAACCTCCCTTTAGTGTGAACTCCTTAACTATCAATGCTTTAAAATTCTTACTAAAAAGGAGGGATTATGTAAAGAGATTTGTTGAAAAAATAAAAAGAGAGAGGGAGAAACTTTTTAAAGAACTTAAAAAAATTGATTCAATAAAGCCTTTTCCATCCTCAGGGAATTTCATTCTATTCAATCTTAACCAAAAAGACTCTTCAGGGGTCTATGAAGAAATGAAAAAAAGAGGGATTCTATTAAGAATTTTCGATTCACCAAGACTAAGGAATTGCCTTAGGGTTACAGTAGGAAGCGAAAAAGAAAATAAAAAATTTATAAAAGAACTGAAGGAGGTGCTCAATGAGCTCAAAAAATATTAGAAAGGCAGAATATATTTATGAAACAAAGGAAACTAAGGTCTTTGTTGAAATCAAAATTGACGGAAATAGGGAAACTCAAATTGAAACAGGGATTCCTTTTTTCAACCATCTCCTTGAAAACATGGCTATATTTGCCCTTTTTGATCTTAAGATTAATTCCATTGAAAAGAAAGGAATTGATGTTCACCATTTAGTAGAAGACACAGGAATAGCCTTAGGAGAAGCATTGAAAAATGCAATTGGAGAGAGAAAAGGGATTTCAAGAATTGGATTTTGCTATATTCCTATGGATGAAACCCTTGTGAGAGTTTCTGTGGATGTTTCTGGAAGAGCATTTCTTCATTTTGAATCCCCAATAGATTTGAATTTCGAAACCATTGATTTTTTAAGAGCTTTCACAAGCCACTCATTCATAACTATCCATGTTGATGTAATAAGAGGTAAAAATGAACACCACATAAACGAGGCTATTTTCAAAGGACTTGGTTATTCTTTAAGAAAAGCTTTGGAGATTAATGAAAGAATAAAGGAGGTTTTATCTTCAAAATGATAGTGGTTATTGATTATGGTATTGGAAACATTTTCAGTATTATTAATTCTTTAAGAATGATTGGGGTGGATGTTATTTTGAGCTCTGCAAGGGACGAAATTGAGGAAGCTGAGAAAATAATCCTTCCCGGAGTAGGCTTTTTCAGAGAAGCGATGAATAACATTGAAAGATTTAGATTGAAGGATGTCCTTATTGAAAAATCAAGGAAGAAAACACCCATTCTTGGAATATGCCTTGGAATGCAGATTCTATTTGAGGAGAGTGAAGAGAGCCCAGGAATAAAAGGTCTTGGTTTGTTAAAAGGGAAGGTCAAAAGGCTCCCTCCTATTGAAAGAATTCCTCATATAGGATGGAATACAGTATCAATGAAAAGTCCATTCTTTGGGAATGAAACATATTTTTATTTTGCCCATTCCTATTACTGTATCCCAGAAAAGAAGGAAACAATCCTTGGTGAAACATTCTATGGAATTTCATTCCCTTCAGTTGTTAGAGAGGAAAATATATGGGGGGTTCAATTTCATCCAGAGAAGAGCGGGAAAAATGGTATTGAGTTTTTAAAGAGGTGGCTTGATGCTAATAATACCAGCTATTGACATCAAAAATGGAAAGTGTGTAAGGCTTGTAAGAGGAAATTTAGAAAAAGAAATTTTATATTCCTTTGATCCTGTTCAACTTGCTTTAGAATTTGAAAAGAAAGGAGCAGAATGGATTCACATTGTGGACATTGAAGGAGCTTTAAGAGGCGAAATTTGCAACTGGGAAATTATTAAAGAAATAGCAAAGAATGTAAAATCAAAGATTCAAGTGGGAGGAGGAATAAATTCAGCTTTTAATGTAGAAAAATTGCTAAATATTGGAGTTGAAAGAGTTGTCTTGAGCACTATTCCCTTTCTGAATAGAGAGTTATTTGAAAAATTGTTGAACGAATTTCGAGAAAGAATAATTGTATCCTTAGATGTAATGAATCAAAAAGTTAGAATCAGAGGCTGGAAAGAAGAGAGTTTTGATTTGGAATGTGCTCTTTCTTATCTATCCTCCCTTGGAATCTCGGAGTTCATTTACACAGACATTGAAAGGGACGGAACTATGGAGGGTGTAAGATTGGAGAAAATAAAGGATGTAACATCAAGGGGTTTCAATATCTATTTTGCTGGTGGTGTGGGAAGTGAACGGGACATTGAGATTTTAAGAAAAGAGAAGGGAGTAAAAGGAGTTATTGTTGGAAGGGCTATTCTTGAAGGAAAAATAGAAATGAAATTCAGGAGGTAGCCAAATGTTAGCAGTAAGAATAATACCCTGTTTGGATATAGAAAATGGAAGGGTTGTTAAAGGGATTAATTTTTCGAAATTGAGGGATGCGGGAGACCCTGTTGAGGCAGCTAAGATCTACAACGAAGAAGGAGCTGATGAAATTGTTTTTCTTGACATTAAAGCAAGTTCAGAGGGAAGAAAGACCCTTTGCAAACTTGTGGAAAGGGTAGCAAGTGAAATAAACATACCTCTCACAGTTGGTGGAGGGATTTCGTCTTTAGAGGATGCAAAAAGGATTTTGAATTCAGGAGCAGACAAAATATCTGTTAACACTTCAGCCATAATGAGACCTGAAATAATTAAGGAGTTATCCTCCACATTTGGCTCCCAATGTGTTGTAGTTTCAATTGATGCAAAGCATAACGGAAAGTTTTATGAAGTTTTTGTAAAGGGTGGAACTGAAAGAACTGGAAAAGATGCGATTGAATGGGGAATTGAGGCTGAGAGATTAGGAGCAGGAGAGATTCTTCTTACAAGCATAGATAAGGATGGAACATGTGAAGGCTTTGATTTAGAACTAACAAAAATTTTATCTATAAAAGTTAACATTCCAATAATTGCATCAGGAGGAGGTTTTTTACCTGAACATTTTTACGAGATAATAAAAGAGGGAGGAGCATCAGCTGTTCTTGCAGCAACAGTATTTCACTATGGCCATCTCAGAATTCCTGATTTAAAGATATATCTAAAAAAAATTGGAATAAATGTCAGAATTTGAAAGGAGAAAAGTAATGGAAATTAAATTTGATGAGAAAGGTTTAATACCTGCAATAATTCAGGACTCAAAGACAGGGGAAGTCCTAATGCTTGGATATATGAACAGAGAAGCACTTAAAAAAACAATTGAAGAAGGAAAAGTCTATTTTTATAGCAGATCAAGAAGGAAATTGTGGATGAAGGGGGAAACTTCAAAAAACTATCTTTTTGTTACAAAAATATTTACAGATTGTGATAGGGACACCCTTCTAATTCTTGTAAATCCAGAAGGTAATGTCTGCCACACTGGTAACCGTTCATGTTTTTTTGAAGAAATATCTTCAGGCTCTTATCCTCCTCTATACAACTTTATTCATAAGCTTTTCTCCATAATAGAAGATAGAAAGAAAAGTTACAATGAGAAATCCTACACATCTTATCTGTTTCAGAAAGGTAAAGAGGTTATAGCCAAAAAACTTGGGGAAGAGGCGATGGAAGTGATAATTGCTTATCTAAGGGGAGATTCAAAGGAGATAATAAACGAAACATCAGATTTAATATATCATCTTCTTGTTCTTCTCAGCTCATCTGAAATAAAACTTGAAAGAATCTTCGAAGAGTTACTAATGAGGCACTTAAAAAAGAAAAGAAATTAATATTTATTGTTCCAGAACAATATGTAAGTAGAATATTATTAAATCTGAAATTCCAAGGAAGTAATTTTATTTGACAAAAATATTTAAAATTTTTATAATTCAAATTCCATGAATAAGTTAAATTTTCTGAGGGGTTTACCTCTTTTTTCGAACCTTGAGGATAAGGAGTTGAGGGAAATCTCCAGGTTTACCTATGAAAAAAGAGTAAAAAAGGGGAATGTGCTTTTTTCTCAGGGAGAACAAGGTTCTACCCTTTATTTAATAATAAAGGGAAAGGTAAAGGTTGTGCTCATTGGTGAGAGTGGAAAGGAACTTGTTCTTGCCATTCTCAAAAAGGGAGATTTTCTTGGAGAAATGTCAATAATTGAAGATGAAGCAAGATCAGCAACTGCTATAGCCCTTGAGCCAACAGTATTTCTGACAATCGACAAAGAAAATTTCATTAGCTTCCTCACAAAAAATCCCAAGGCAATGCTTGGTGTCTTAAAGGAACTTTCAAAAAGACTGAGAAATGCTGACGAGAAGATCGGAGAACTTGCTTTTCAGAATGTTTACGAAAGAGTTATAAGTTATTTAAATGCCCTTGCTAAAACAAGGGGTGTCAAAGAAAAGGAGGGATTATTTATAAGTGAGCTTCCTACAAAAAGAGAGATTGCAGATTTTATAGGAAGCACAAGGGAAAGTGTTAGTAGGGTCTTGAACGACCTTCACAGAAAAGGTTTTATTTCTCTTTACAGAAAGAGTGTGATTATAAAGAAAAAATTAAGCATAGACAAGCTATGAAATTTTTCGTGATTTGAATCATAGATTTAAGGAGAAAAAAATTTTAAATTGAAATAAAATGGGCAAGATAGGATTTTTTGTAAGCGAATTTCCTTTTCCAATTGAGAAATACATAATAGAAGAGATAGACTCCCTTAACTCAATAGGAGTTGAACCCTTTATATTATCGGATAAAAAAACCCATCTGAAAAAATATTACCATGCTGAGATAGAACCTTCCCTTTCCGTCTGGCAATCTCTAAAGTCACTGAATGGACTTGTTGAGGAGAGTGATTTCCTCAGAGCTCTCAAAAAAAGTGCCCAGATATTTGAAGACGAATCTGTTTTTGCAATGGCTACAAAGGCTTCCATGATAATTAAAGGCAAGAAGATAGAAATATTAAATGCTTATTCTCCCAAAGCTTACCATGTTGCCATGGTTTCCTCATGGATTACAAAGGTTCCCTTCGGAATTTCTATTTTAAGTCCTGAACATATTGTAAATGTCCCTGAAATTGAAACAATTTTAAAGGAAACATCCTTTATAATTGCTTATAGTGACAGAATTATAAAGGATCTGAAAGGACTTGGCTTTTTTGACACAGACAAGGTCTTGAGGGTCTTTCCTGGTCTCAAATCTTCTGAGAATACTTCAACGAGAAAAGAAAAGGTTTGCCTTGTAGAAAGAGAAAATAATTTAATCGATAAAGTTATTAAAATATTTCCTCCAGAAAATATTATTCTTGTAAGGGGTGAAAAAGCCTTTGATGGTAAAGGTGAAATTGAAAATTTTGGAAGGACTGATTTAAGTAAATTCATTGAAAATCTTGAGATAGTTTTATATTCCTACTTACCCTCCTTCGATAATATGTTCAGTCTTGAAAATAGAGTGCTCAGAAAGGCGCTTTACTATGGTGTTCCAGTTCTTATTTTTGGAAGTTCAAAGGGAGACGGAAACAATGTTGAAAAGCTCTTTAAAAACTTTCTAAAGCAAGAAGAACAACTGGAAACAACTATTTCAAAAGTGATAAGTGACGAGAAATTCAGGAGAAAGGTAATTTCTGAAGGTAAAGAGATAGCATCAGCCCTTTTTGACCTTCAGAGGAACACAAGTCTTTTAAAGGGTCTTTTTGGAAGAATCCTTGTTGAAAAAACAGAAACAAGCTCAATGGATCGTTGGTTGAAGCGAGGAAGAAAACTTCCAAGGAAAAATTAAAATAGTTTGATTACCTCATAAATTTCAATATTTCATCCTCATAACGATCGCAGATAAAAGCAACATACCAGGCGGAATAAATTATCTGGTCAAGGGAAGCATAGGAATTAGGGACTTTAACAAAAAATTGGACATAGTACCTGTCAGTAACATAAAGGGAAAAGGATCCTACAAAATTGTCTTTACCATTCTCTTGCAAAAGGTATCTCATAAGAGCTGGAGAAGGCTCTCTATCAAAGGATGCTACTGTTGCACCAACAATTAAAGTCTCTATGCGATCTGATGAAACAAGAAGAACTATAACATTCCTTTCTTTCTTCAACTCCTTTGCCTTAAAGGATAAAAACCATGTATTATCCCCTTCAGACCTAACAAATCTGTATCCCTGTTCAGAATAGTTTCGAAGATATCTGTCTATTTGCTGGTTAGTAAGAGAGAAAACAAAAAGGGGTGAAAGAGAAAGTGCGATAAAAAAAATAAATTTTTTTGACATTTCTTCTCCTTTCATTTCTAACTCTTCTTACTTTACTGTCTAAAACAACAAAAGTCAAATATTAGTTTTTTTTGTTCCTTCTCAAAAAATTCTGTTATATAATTTTAGTTGCAAAAATAGGAGGTTCAAAAAATGGTAGCCTTGAGAGATTCTTTAAAATCTTTTGATCCTTCCAATTATGAGGTTCTTGGCTCGGTTGAAATATCCACACCAGAAGATGTCCAAAAAGCTTTTAAAAAGGCGGAAGATAGCTTTCATTTCTGGAAGAAAGTACCACTGAAAAAAAGGATAAGTTATATAAAAAAGGCTGGAGAGATTATTTTTGAAGAAAGGGATAAAATCGCTGAATTGATAACAAAAGAAACAGGAAAACCACTAATTGAATCCTACTCAAGCGATGTCCTCTCCTCCCTCGATGCAATATCCTATTATTGCAAGAATTCAAAAAAAATTCTAAAGAGAGAAAGGGTAAAATTTAACCAGCCATTTCTTTTAGGTAAAAAAGCATGGATTGAATATGAACCTTTTGGTCCTATAGCTCTAATTTCTCCCTGGAATTACCCCTTTTCAATTCCAATTGTTTCAATTGTTCCTTTAATAATTGCTGGAAACACTGTCCTTTTTAAACCTTCAGAATTTACACCAATGACAGGTAAAAAAATTGAAGAAATTTTTCAAAAGGCAGAATTACCAGAAGGGGTTCTCAATGTCCTTTATGGAGACGGAAAAGTAGGAAGGGAAATTTTAAACCAGCCTATTAAAAAGGTTTTCTTCACCGGGAGCTCACAAACAGGAAAGGAAATCATGAAAGTCTGTTCAGAAAGGTTGATCCCTGTTGTTTTTGAGCTTGGTGGAAAAGACCCAATGATAGTTCTTAAGGATGCAAATCTTGACACTACTGCCTGGGCTTCTGTCTGGGGGAGCCTCTTCAACTGCGGACAGACATGTTCCTCTGTTGAAAGAATTTATGTGGAGGAAGAAATCGTTGAGCCCTTTATTCAAAAAATTGTTGAAAAAATGAAAAAACTTAAAATAGGAATAGACTTTGGTCCAATACAGAATGAAAAACAACTCAGAAAAGTAAAGGAACACCTCGATGATGCTCTTTCAAAAGGAGGAAAAATAATTTATCAGATAGATATAAAAGAGAAGAAGGGTTTGTTTTTCCCTCCCACCCTACTCTGCAATCTCAATGAAGATATGAAATGTATTAAAGAAGAGACTTTTGGACCATTAATAAGAATAATTCCAGTAAAGGATTGGAAAGAAGCAATAGAATTAGCAAATTCTTCAAATATGGGGCTTTCTGCAAGTATCTGGACAAATGATTTAAAAAAGGCAGAAAATATGGCAAAGGAGATCCAGGCAGGAACAGTATGGATTAACAATCTTCTCTACAGCTATAATGCCACACAGTGCCCATGGGGAGGCATTAAGGAGAGTGGAATTGGAAGGGTTCACGGGAAATTTGCCCTTCTTGAAGCCACTTATCCGAAACTAATTTGCTTCGAAAGGGGAAAAAAGAAGAGCGAGCTTTGGTGGTTCCCTTATGATGAAAAGAAGCTAAAAATGCTAAGGGATGGTATAACATTTCTTTTTGGAAGGGGGATTAAAAGATTGAAGCTTATCCCTTCCCTTATAAAATGGTTTTTGAGGTGAAAAATGAGGAAAGTAATTATTAGAAAATGCGATTCCTACGATGACAGTGAAAAAATTATAAAAATAATAAATGAAGGGATTGAAAAACTCAGTCTAAAAGAGAAAATTAGAGGAAAGATTGTGATAAAACCAAATGTTGTACTTGCCCACAAAAAAGTTGCACCATCGGCTTTTACAAGACCTGAGATAATTGATTCCCTTATAAAATCAATAAAATCATTAAAAAATGAAATTTTTTCTTTTGTATTAATAGAAAATTCAGGGACTGGTATCCCCACATCTCGAATGTTCAGAAAAGCGGGATACTTCTCTTTAAGAAAAAACCATCCAGAGCTTAAACTTTCACCCTTTGAGGAGTCTATAAAGGTAACAGTTCCCCTTAAAAAAGGAAAGGTTCACAAAGAGATAAAAGTCCAAAAAGATTTAGTTGAAAAAGATTTTCTAATTTATGCCCCTAAGTTAAAAACAAATGTTCTATCCCATGGGATTACATCTGCAATAAAACTAAATATAGGGATTATTGGAGACAAGGAAAGGATGAAATTTCATACCTATCAGCTCCCTGAGAAAATTGTTGACCTTCTTGAAGTTGGTTACCCTGATCTAATTGTAACTGATGCCATTGAAATAGCAATGGGAGGGAACCAGATGACAGAGCACTCCTTAAATCTTGGCATAATTATTATTTCCAATCATCCTTTATCCCACGATGTTGTCTGTGCTCATATTCTGAATCTCAAACCTGAAGAGATACCAGTTCTAAAAGAGGCGGAAGAAAGGGGTTATGGAAGCCTCAATATCAATGAAATTGAAATTGATACAGACATTCCCTTAGAAGAGCTAAAAAAAAGAACATCAGTTAGAGAAAATGGATTCAGAAGAGTTGACTCTGTCGAGGGTCCAGTAAAAGTATATGCGGGTGAACCATACTGTTTTGGTGGATGCCATGGTGTTTTTCTTGACTGGCTTTACATGCTTAAAGATAGAGCTCCTTTGACATTTGAGAAAAAAAAGGATATTGCAGTTGTAATCGGTGAAGTGGAAGGAGATGTAAAGGCTAAAAAGGTTATTATTGTCGGAGATTGCTCAAAGGTAAAGGGCAATATTGAGGCAAAGAAAATATCAAAAATAAAAGGATGCCCAACAAGGCACAAAGATATTATCCTTTATCTTCTTCTAAAATCTGGTATAAAGTCACCCCTTTTCCGAATCGATCTTCTCGTCGACTCTTATCCCTTCCTTTTCTGGAGTAATTTCAAAGGATTTACAAAAAATCTCATAAGCTTTAAAAAATTAGATAAGAATAGAACCACCCAAAATAAAATTTGACTTTTTTATCAAATTATTAAAAATAAAAGAGTATGAGCGAATGCAAAAAAAATAGGGCATGGGTTATATCAGCTGATATGGGGCTCGGGCATCAGAGAGCTGCTTACCCCCTTAAAGATATTGCAGAGGAAGGAATTCTAAATGCAGGGGATCCATCTTTGACTTCTGAGGCAGAATACAAATTCTGGAAGAGGGTAAAGAACTCCTATGAATTCCTTTCCCGCTCAAGAAACATTCCTTTAATTGGAAATTTCCTCTTTAAAGTACTGGATTCCATTCAGAATATAAAACCTCTTTATCCAAAAAGAGATCTTTCCCGTCCAACAATCCAGACCTCCTATCTTTCCTATTTGATAAAAAAGGGACTTGGCTCTGAGGTCTTATCCCATATTGAGAAGAATCCTCTCCCCCTTGTAACCACCTTTTATGTCCCAGCCCTTGTTGCTGATTACAAAGGATATAAAGGGAAAATTTACTGTGTAATATGCGATGCCGATGTCAATAGAGTCTGGGTGTCATCAAATCCTTCAAAAAGTAGAATCTTCTATTTCGCTCCATGTGAAGTAGCTGTAAAAAGATTAAAGAGATACGGTGTTAGCAAAGAGAAAATCTTTCTAACAGGCTTCCCCCTTCCAAAGGAGAACATAGGGAGCAGAGAGAAAAGGGAAATATTAAAATTTGATCTCCTCGACAGACTTCATCATCTCGACAGAAAGGGAAGATTCTTCAATCTTCACCAACCATCAATAAATTTTCACCTCGGTCCAAACATTCAATCTTTCAGAAAAAGACTTTTCACAATAACATTTGCAATAGGAGGAGCGGGAGCTCAATCTGATATAGGGATGAAAATGATAAAAAGTTTCAAGAACAAATTGTTAGAAAAAGAAATTGCAATAAACATAAGTGTTGGCATAAGGAAAAATCTACAGCTTATGTTTCAGGAATATGCGAAGGAGTTAGGTCTTTCTGAATGTCTTGATAGGAATCTAAGGATAATTTATTATCCTAACAAGTTTCTCTATTTCGAGGGATTCAACGAACTATTGAGAACCACGGATATTCTGTGGACAAAACCGAGCGAGCTAACTTTCTACTGCGGACTTGGAATTCCAATCATAATCGCACCTCCTATAGGTGCCCACGAAGAGGCAAATTTAAAATGGCTCCTTGAAGTTCATGCTGGTATTCTTCAGGAGGACCCTGATTACGCAAAGGACTGGATCTTAGATTGGCTTGGGAGCGGAAGATTTGCAGAAGCTGCGTGGGATGGTTTTCTAAAAGCACCAAAAATGGGAACATACATTATTGAAGATATTATTGAAGGAAAGGAGGTGGACAGAGAAATTCAGGCTGTAAGCTATGACACCACTGTCCATCTTTCCCCAATCGGAGCAAAAGGGGAGTAAAAAAAGCAAAATCTAAAATCAAAAAACATCCTAAATTATATGTATCAGAGAGTTTACCTTATTACAATAAAAACTTATGAATTTATTTAGATGAGTTAAGGAGATGTTTTTTGATGTAGAAGAGAACTTCAAGGGCACTCTGAAATCTCTTTTCTTTCTCTTTGGCAAGACATTGAAGAATCAAAAAGTCGATGGTTGGTGGAATATCAGCTCTTCTCGCTGAAGGTGGTTCAGGTGGCTCAATTAAATGCTGAAAGAAAATATTATCTCCAGTAAATGGAGGAGTTCCTGTTATAAGATGATACAAGGTTGCTCCTGCAGAATAAATATCGGTTCTGTGATCAACTTTTTCTCCCTGGATTTGTTCCGGAGACATGTAATGGGGTGTTCCGCTTATAATTCCTGTCTCTCCACTCTTGTAATCAGAGAGAATAATTGCGAGTCCAAAATCCATAATTTTCAACTGCTTATCTTTTGTAAGCATTATGTTGTGAGGCTTTATATCTCTATGTATGACACCTTTCCTGTGGGCGTAATCAAGAGCCCTGAACAAATGAGTAGTAACAAAAATGAATTGGGGGATTGAAAGGAACTTTTTCCTTTCAATAAAAGATATGAAACTTTCTCCCTCTATGAATTCCATTGTAATGAAGTAATCCTCTCCCATCTGCCCAACAT
>CAZFCI010000082.1:0-10551 GCA_964517525.1 uncultured Clostridia bacterium
TCCGTAGAGGCACCAAGCAGTGATTATATTTTTCTCAGGGGGAAGATAAAATTATCCCTAAAAGAAACAATTCCTTATGCGCTACTGAGAGTCTATGTTGGAAATGAACTAATCGACCAGCAGATAATAAAAAATCTAAAATTAGGAGATGAAAGGGAAATTATAACATCTTTGAACAATCAATCTTCAGAACCTAAGAAAATATACATCGCTCTCTACAACATATCCAGGAAACCTTCTGAATTGATATTGTTAAAGAGAATAAATGTTAGTGCCAGAAATTAGCTAAAGACTGCAAATCAATAAATCATTTAAAGAAGAGGTTTTAGACTGCTTTCTGAACTTTTCCTGATTTTAAACATTCTGTGCAGACTCTTATTCTCTTTCTCTTGCCATCTACAATTGCATGTACTCTTTGAAGATTGGGATTCCATCTCCTATTTGTAACCCTGTGGGAATGGCTAATACTATGTCCAAATATAGGACCCTTTCCACAAATTTCACATCTTCTTGCCACTTGAACCTCCTAAGATATTAATAATACCGATTTTATCATAAAATTTCAAGCCCTTGTATAGGAGGTATGTGTAGGTAATATAGAAGAAAGGTTAGTAGCATCTTCGCTAACTCATACCTCAACATTCCTAAACCCATAACTTGTCCTCTTAAAAAGCTTTATCTTTGTGTGAACCCCTTCTGTGTATGCATTGGTTGTTTCACTTTTGAAGTGATTGAGAATGTATGTCCTCTATCTCCTAAGAGTCTTCGCCCATTTTCTTTTACATAAGATGGTATCTTAGTCTTCTTCCTGCCGGCGGGAAGTATTCGCAAAAGTTTCCTCTGTTTTAATTCTGTCACTGTTATTACAAGATTTTGCCCTCTGAAAGAATGAGCATCTATAACTAATTAGAGAAAGCCATCACGAAAACTCGTTAAAAGACTTTTCCAGGTTAAAGGTCTTTCACTGTTCTCTTTGAGACTCTTTTGAAACCTTCTTTTGAAAGCATATGAAGATTTTTTTATCTCTGATTCACTCTGCCTCTTCCATTTGGCAATACCAGGGAACCTCTCTCTGTGAGTTCTTCCACACTTGCATCTGAATCTCCTGGTTCTGAAAATTCAAAATTTTTGCTATACACTTTACATTTTTTGCACACTTTTTATTATAGAGCCTGGTTTATTTTAAAAAGGAGAAAACAGGTTGTCAAATAAATAGTCCCTTTGAAAAGACTTTCTTTATACCCTTTCTATGTAAGTGTTTTCTTCTGTGTCTATCCGAACAATATCGCCTTCTTCAATAAAAAATGGGACTGTTATTACAAGCCCTGTCTCAAGAGTTGCTGGTTTGTTGTTGGAAGCCTGGGTTGCTCCCTTTAAATAGGGCTCAGTGGATATTACTCTCAAATCAACTGTTCTCGGAGGCTCAATTCCCACTGGTTTTCCATCAAGCACCTCAACAGAAAATCTTACATTGGGGACAAGATAATAAATGGAATCTCCGAGAACCTCTCTATCAATGTAAAGTTCTTCCCATGTTTCTGTATTGGCAAACACAAACATTCCGTCCTTTTCGTAAAGATATTCCATTTCCACCTTCTCGAGATATGGTCTTTCTATTCTGTCCTTTGAGCGGAATTTATATTCCATCTGAGTTCCATCCTTCAGACTTCTCAGTTTTGTTATTATCATCCCATGTTTGTTTCCAGGGGTGAGATGTTGAACCTCAAGAACCCTGTAAAGATTATCTTCAAGTTTTATTGTCATTCCTTTTCTAAGCTGGGTTGCGTTAATCACTCTTTCCTCTCCTTTAAAATTTTTCGTATTAATATTTTATCATTTGACATGAAAAAGTCAACCCTATCCCTTGAATAGGAGAGCGAAGCCACCTCATCAGGTTTCGAGAAAAAAACATAGTATTTACCTTCTTCCTTTTTCTCAAAACCAATTTTTTGAAGATAGTCTTTTAGAGCAGACAAAAACTCTATTGCGTCATTTTTACCATCCCATTTTGTAGCCCAGTGGAGAAATTTCCCATCCCCTTTTTCCCAGAAGTTTAAGACATCATTTCCCCATCCCTCTGAGGCAATTTTACTTTCATTTATATTAAAATTTTCTAAAAGTGTTGATACAAAAAATTCTCCTCCTACAAAGGAAAGGGATAATTTCCACCCGCTCCCTGGAGAATAGAAACTTTTTAAATAAGATGGTTCATCTTTGATTTCGAGAAATTTTTCAGGGTGAATTATCTGCTCTGTTGATGATGGAAGGGAGCCAAGAACTCTGTTGACTTCTTCCCATCCTCCCCTCTTAAAAATTTCATAAACAAACTTCATTCCTGAAAAATATGGGAAAATAAAGGAATTTTTTAATATTAAGGGAATATTCTGAGAATCAGGAGTTAAATTGAAATTTGCCAAAGGCATCTTTTCTGAAAAGGAAATAAATAGGGAAGGTTCAATTCCTGCAAACTGGAGCATCAAAAGATTTGCATCCCCTTCAATTACTGATAGAACAGCTAATCTCCTATCGTCGAAATCACTGAGTCCGTAAAAATATTTGCCAATATTAAAGTGCTGATCCTGAATTGCATGTCTCAACTCATGGGCAAGAACCATTGAGTTTAAATCAGAAAAGGGAACTTTCTTAAAAGAAATGTAATAGATAGACTTTGAATCCATCTCATCGTAGAAGGCAACAACTTGATTGAAAAGAACTTCTTTCCTCAGGGAATTAAGTTTCCTGTCAGTATTCCAAAGCCCCAAATACCTCAGCAATCTCTCCTCCCTTTCAGCCTTATCCTCTGGATACTCTTTTCTAAAATAGGATTCAAGAAAACTCTCAAGATAATTCTTATCTATTTCCTTTAATGGAACATCTTTGATAAAAGGAAGTTTACCAATATCTGATACTTTCTTTTTCAACTCATCAATATCAATATTTTGGGGATGGAGAATCTGGAATAATAGCAAAACTGCTAAAATGAAAAAGAAAAAAGAAAACTTTCTCATCCTAATAATCCTAATTTTCTCAGGGCATTTTTTGCAGCTTTCTGTTCCGCTTCTTTTTTTGAGGTTCCTGTTGCAGAACTTAATCTTTCCCCCTCAATCCATAGTTCAATCTTGAATTTTCTATTGTGGGGAGGACCGAATTCCTTCACAACTTTATACTCTGGAAGGACTTTCTTCTCCTTCTGTATAATTTCCTGAAGTTTGCTCTTCCAGTCCTTGTTGATTTCTCCACTTTTTCTCATGTTTCTTAAAAAAGGCTTTATCCAACGAATAATAACCTTTTTTACCTCTTCAATTCCCTTATCAATGTAAATGCTTGCAATAATTGCTTCAACTGCACTACCTATAAGTCTTTTTTTCTCCCTTCCAGCAGTTTTTTCTTCTCCTTTTCCCAGAAGAAGGAATTCGCCTATATTCATTTTTTTACCAATTTTATAGAGGGTCTCTATGCCAACAAGAGTGGACTTCAACTTTGACATATCTCCCTCTTCAAGCTCAGGGAAATTTTCATAAAGGAATTCTGTAACAATTAAATTCAAAACAGCATCTCCAAGAAACTCAAGCCTTTCATTACTTTCTGTCCCCTTTTCATAGGCGTAAGATTTATGAGTTAGGGCTTTTAGGAGTATCTTTTCATCGGAAAAATTAATGCCGATTTTTTCCTGAAGTCCTGATAGGATTACTCTTCCCTCCATACAATTTTTCCACCAACGATTGTTATCACAGGCCAACCCCTGAGTTTTCTTCCATGGAAGGGAGTATTTCTTGAGAGGGATTTAAATTTTGTCCTGTCAACAATCTTTATCTTTGTTGGATTTATAATTGTTATGTCTGCATCAAAATTTGGCTTGAGAGAACCTTTGTTTTTCAAACCGATTATTCTTGCAGGGTTACAGGAAAAAAGGGATACAAGTCTTTCAACTGAAATTATTCCAGTGCTTACAAACTTGTCCATTATTAGAGGAACAGCTGTTTCAAGACCAACAATTCCAAAGGGAGCCTGATCAAACTCAACCATTTTCTCATCAACTGTATGGGGAGCATGGTCTGTTGCAATACAATCTATTGTTCCCTCTTTAAGTCCCTCTATAAGAGCCTTCCTATCCTCTTCAGAGGTAAGGGGAGGATTCATTTTGAAATTTGAATCCCACGGAATTAAATCTTTGTCTGAAAGGATCAAGTGATGAGGGGTTACTTCAACAGTTACATTAATACCTTCCTTTTTTGCCCTTTTTATTATTTCAAGGGAATAGGCTGAGGATAAATGCAAAATGTGGAGATGGGCACCTGTCATTTTTGAAAGAATAATATCCCTTGAAACTATTATTCCCTCCGCTTCCTTTGGGATCCCCCTCAAACCGTGAATGTAAGAATATAAACCCTCATTCATTACCCCATCGGCTAAAAGCTCAGGATCCTGGGCATGCTCCATTATAGGCTTCTTAAGAAATTTAGCCCATTCCATAGCCCTCCTCATTATATAACTGCTCTTTACACAACCACCATCCTCAGAGAATCCAACAACACCAGAACGAGAAAGTTCAGCCATTTCAACAATTTCCTCCCCTTTCCTTCCCTTTGTAACTGAGGCAATTGGAAAGATATTCGCTAAACCTACCTCCTTCCCTCTTCTAATAATGAATTCAGTCACTTCCTTACAATCATTGGGGGGATCAGTATTAGGCATACAGCAGATGGATGTAAAGCCACCTGCAACAGCAGAGAGACTTCCACTTTCTATTGTTTCCTCATCTTCCCTTCCTGGCTCCCTTAGATGGGTATGTAAATCTATAAATCCAGGAGCAACTATATACTTTGAGCAATCGATTATTTCAACATCCTTTAAATCAATTCTTTCCTTTATCTCCTTAATCTTTCCATCTTCAATAAGTATGTCCATTGTGGAATCGAGCTTTGAAGAAGGGTCCACAACTCTTCCATTTTTTAAAAGTAATCTATTTCCCATTTTAAGCCTCCGATGAGCCAGAAAGAAGATATAAAACAGCCATTCTAACAGCTATTCCATTGGAGACCTGATCAAGAATGACAGAATACTCTGAATCTGCAATCTCAGCTGAAAGTTCAATCCCTCTGTTTATAGGTCCTGGATGCATTATTATCACATCTTTTTTAGCCTTTTTTAACCTTTTAAGATCAAGGGCATAAAGCATTCTGTACTCCCTGAGGGATGGGAAAAAGTTCTTTGACATCCTCTCTAACTGAATCCTCAACATCATTACTACATCAGCATCTTCAATAGCTCTATCAAAATTGTGTTCAACAGTTACACCAATATTTTCCATCTCTTTTGGAAGGAGAGTGGGAGGTCCTGATAGATAAACCTTTGCTCCCAATTTAGTTAGGAGAAAAATATTAGATCTTGCCACTCTACTGTGGAGGATGTCCCCAACAATCAAAATTTTAAGTCCTTCGATTCTGTTCTTTTTTTCGAGGATTGTAAAAGCATCAAGGAGAGCCTGTGTTGGATGCTCGTGGGTTCCATCTCCTGCATTTATTACTGAAGATTTCGAGAAGGATGCTATAAAATGAGGAGCATAAGAAGATGGGTGCCTTACAACAATTATATCAGATCTCATAGCCTCAAGATTTCTAACAGTATCCCTTAAAGTCTCCCCTTTTAGGAGAGATGAAGTTGAAGCTGAAAAATTAATTATGTCTGCACTTAATCTCTTTGCAGCTATCTCAAAAGATGATCGGGTTCTTGTGCTCGGTTCAAAAAATAGATTTATTACAGTCTTCCCTCTTAAAGTTGGAACTTTCTTTATCTCCCTCAGAGAAATTTCTGAAAAGGATTTAGCCTCTTCAAGAATGAGCTCAATCTCTTCTTTTCCCAATTCCTCAATACCGAGCAAATGCTTTCTTTTGAAAGGCATTTTCACTCCACAGGTTCAGTTATTAAAACCTGATCTGAACCATCTTCTTCTTTGAGCATAACATTTACAAGCTCTCTTCTCGATGTTGGAAGGATTTTACCTACATAATCTGCTCTTATAGGAAGCTCTCTATGCCCCCTATCGATAAGAACAGCTAACTGAATTGTCTTTGGTCTTCCAAGGTCTATTATTGAATCCATTGCTGCTCTAACAGTCCTTCCAGTGAAAAGAACATCATCCACAAGAACAACATCTTTATCGTCAACAGGAAAGTTAATCTCTGTCTTCTTTACTATTGGCTGGGGACCAAGGAGAGATAAGTCGTCCCTGTAAAGAGTAATGTCAAGAATTCCAACAGGAATATCAACTCCCTCAAGATCCTTTATTATTTTGGCAAGGCGATAGGCAAGGTGAACCCCTCTTGTCCTTATCCCAATTATAACAATATTTCCAAGATCCTTATTCCTCTCAATAATCTCCATTGCCAATCTGTTAAGTGCCCTCGAGATTTTTTTGTCATCCATAATTTTTGCTTTTATTTTTTCCTTCATTTTAAAACTCCGTAATTATTATCCTTATATTAATTTGCCAGCAAAGTCAAATTTTTCAATCGGAATCAAGGACTATCTTAACAATCTCAGAGGAAGAGAATAGGCGCATAGGAGGACCCCAGAAACCAGTTCCTGAGGTTGTGTAAAGGTAAGAATCTTTTAATTTATACAAACCATAGGGATACTTAAATGTGAGAAAAACAATCAGATCCATTGGAGGAATTTGCCCTGCATGAGTATGTCCTGATAGTTGCAAATCGACTCCATAAGAAACAGCTAATTCAAAATATTTTGGCTTGTGGGAAAGAAATATTGTAAATCTATTCTTATTAATTTTGTTAAATAGTTGGTCAGGTTTAAATACTTCTTTCCCAAATCTTTTTTCTGTATCATCCTCTATTCCTATAATTTCAAGATTTTCGTTAATTTCAAATTTTTCATTTTTCAAAACCTTAAAACCAGTTTTTTCTGCAAGCTCATAAAATCTTTCAATCCCTGCATAATACT
This sequence comes from uncultured Clostridia bacterium, assembly GCA_964517525.1. GTDB lineage: Bacteria > Acidobacteriota > Aminicenantia > JBFLYD01 > JBBIMS01 > JBBIMS01. The sequence continues at coordinate 6,961 of CAZFCI010000082.1, forward strand.
CATGATTTCCAGAAACAGCAAATACTCCATATCGAGAATTCAGTCCCTTCAAAATTTTTGGGAGTTTTCCTATTCCATTAATGTCACTATCAATAAGGTCTCCTGTTATGACAATGAGATCAGGCTCAAGGGAATTAACTTTTTCCACAACCTTCTCAAGCCAGCTCTCACGGGAAAGAATTCCAAGATGAACATCTGAAAGTTGGACAATTTTGAACCCTTTCAGAGAGGGGTGAAGAGATTTATAGATTAATTTCACCTCTTTTACTTTTGGATTGGAGAAAGCATTGATAGTTGAGAAAAGAACAGCTATAAATGAAAGGACAAGAGCAATAGAAGTTATCAAAACTTTTTTGGAGGAGAAAAAAATTCTGAAAATCTCAGACAAAAGAAAAAAGGAAAGGGTTATAGAAACTGTTCCAAGCCAGAAAAGCCCAAGGAATAAAAGGATGTTTGATCTTATAGAAAATTCTCTCGCGAGAATCTCTCCAACAATAAATGACAATCCACCAAACAAAAAAATGACTATTATTAGTCTCCTCCATAGGGAAGGAATTGAAAAATCATTCACAAGTCTTATGTATATGTATAAATGCATAAAAAAATAAATTGAAAGAACAATAAATAAAAAAACTGCGAAATAAATTTTCATTTTAAACTCCAGCTAAATTTAAGAAATTGCTTTTTCATTTTTCTTGCAATTTAAATTCTCTAAAACGGTAAAAATCTATGGCGGAGAGGGTGGGATTCGAACCCACGGTCCTGATCGCTCAGGACAGCCGATTTCGAGTCGGCCCCGTTATGACCACTTCGGTACCTCTCCTCTCATTAAAAAATCTCTTCAATATTTCAGAGCATTCTTCTGAAAGAATTCCTGATTCAATTTTTATTTTATGATTTAATCTCTTTTCATTTGTAATAAAAATTCTAAATCCACCCTTTGGATCCCCAGCTCCAAAAACAAGCTCCTTTATCCTTGCATTTACCATAGCTCCATAACACATTATACATGGCTCAAGAGTTGTATAAATTGTCAAATTTTCAAGTCTGTAATTTCCTATCTTTTTCCCTGCCTTTCTCAGAACAATAACCTCAGCGTGGGCAGTTGGATCCTTTAAAGAAATTGGTGAATTGTGAGCTTTCGCAACAATCTTTCCATTTATAACTGCAACTGCTCCTACAGGAACCTCTCCTTTTTTATAAGCCTTTTCTGCTTCTTTTATTGCCATTTTCATCCAGCGAATTTTATCATTTTTATTCATATAAAATTATACCATTTTCCAGATTCCCATGGAAAACTTATTCCCTTCTTTTGCGTAAAAAACTTAAGGAGGCTTTTATGAGGAAGATTCTTTTAATTCTTTCAACATTTTTCTTTATTTTTTATTGTTTTTCAAAAGAACAATTCCCACCTCAGCCCGAAATTCCAAAAACAATACTCCCCCTCGATCTTTTAATAGAAATAATAAATGAGTCCTCAGGGGAAATGGCTTTCCAGAATGAGATAATTCTTACTGGAGTTAACAGAAACAGAGAACCTGAAGAGTATAAAAATGGATACTTTGAGACACAATTCATAGAGAAAAAGCTAAAAGAATATGGCATAAAAGATGTTTCTATTGTTGAACTTCCAAAATCTTTTTTCTCTCCTCAGGATAAAACTTGGGATGCAATCTCTGCTGAGCTATGGATGGTAAAACCCCAAAAAACAAAACTTACAGATTTGAGGGAAATTCCAGCTACCCTCTGTCAGGGTTCCTCCTCCTTTGAGGGAGAGGCAGAACTTGTTTATGTTGGACCAGGAAGCAGTGAAAATTATTATAAGGATAAAGATGTAAAGGATAAATTTATTCTTGTAAATGGTTCTCCTGAGCCAGCAAGAAGGATTGGGGTTGAAAAATTTGGAGCTCTTGGAATTATAGCCTACTCCTCAAGTCATCCTGAATTTGACCCCGATCAGGTAGGATGGAATTCAATCAGGGTCTCAGAAAAGGAAAAGAAAACTTTTGCATTCATGATTTCAACAAGAATGGGAAATGAATTGAGGGACAGGCTTGAAAGAAAGGAAAAGATTATTTTGAAAGCCTCTTGCAAAACTCAGATGGTTCCATACAAGGAAGAGTGTGTTACAGCTTTAATTAAAGGAGATGAGAGACCTGATGAGGAATTAATTTTTACAGCCCATGTTTTTGAGGGATTTGCAAAACAGGGAGCCAATGATGACGCCAGTGGATGTGTAGCATTAATGGAAACAGCAAGGGTTATTCAAAGCCTTAAAGATTCAGGTAAGATAAAACTGAAAAGATCAGTAAGATTCCTGTTTGTCCCTGAAATATCTGGAACAGCAAGTTTTCTTGAGAAATTTCCTGATATAAAAAAGAAGATTTATGCAAATATAAATGAGGACATGGTTGGAGAGGCATTGATTAAGAATAACTCAATATTCCAGATAAAAAGCACCCCCTATTCCCTTCCAAGTTATCTTAATGATGTTCTTGCATCCCTAATTGAATGGATTGGAGAGGTCAACAGAATAAATCTGAAAAGAACCCCGCCTCTTCCAATCTATGCTCCAACAGGAACAAGGGATCCATTCTACTATGCAATAGATCCTTACGATGGAGGAAGTGACCATATTGTTTTTGTTGATGGAGGAGTTAAAATTCCAGCTGTAATGCTAATTTGCTGGCCTGATATGTGGTATCACACTGACAGGGACACTCCTGACAAATCAGATCCAACCCAGCTGAAAAGGGTTGTTGTCTTATCGGTTGCATCTGCCATATTCCTGTCGAACGCAGGTGAGAAGGAAGTTTGTGAAATACTAAATATATCCTATAGCAAAGGATTGAAAAGACTTGGGGATGATAAGATAAAGGCATGGCGGATTTTGAAGGACTCTGAGAAAAAAGATATTCATAGAGCTTACAAAGAGGCAAGGAATGTAATAATTCAGGGAGGGATAAGAGAAAGAGATACTCTTAAATCCTCAATGTTTTTCGTTGGCAATGATCAGAAAATCCATAAAATTCTCTCAAAGCACCTTGAGTCAATCTCCTCTTTAGAAAAGAATATTCTTTCTGAAATACAAGAGTTTTATAATTATCTGTGTTCAAAATACTCCTTAAAACCTCAGGAACCAAAACCCACAAAGGAAGAATTGGAAGGAGCCAAGCTAATCCCTGTAAGAACAGAGAAAATGAAAGGCTTTTTCAATTCCTTTGCGTTCAGGGAGTATATTAGGGATAAAAAGGATCTGCCTCCATACAATTTGGGTCCTGCAGAGTTTGAGGTAAGGAATTTTATAGATGGGAAGAGAAGTGTCCTTGAAATAAGAAATGCTGTCAGTGCAGAATATTATCCTATTGAAATAAAGGATGTTCTAAATTATTTGAAAGTTCTTGAAAGTGCTGGATTTATAAAAATTGAGAGGAAAAAGTAGATAGATAATCAGTAAATTTGACACCAAGAGCAAAAAAAATTAAAAGTTTAATATGAAAATAATTTTGTTTATTCCTCCTGGAGGATATTTTGCAGAGAGATGGAAGAAAGGTTCTCTGATGCCACCCCTCGGACTCCTTTACATAGGAG
>CAZFCI010000083.1:0-23432 GCA_964517525.1 uncultured Clostridia bacterium
ATGAAGAACTTTTAAGACTTTATAATATCTCGTCAATATTTGTTTCTCTATCAGAGTATGAAGGTTTTGGTCTCCCTGTTCTTGAAGCAATGGCATGCGGTCTTCCCTGTCTTCTTTTCAATGGTCACAGCTACAAAGAACTTTTCTCTGATTCTGCATATCTTGTGAACGACCTTTCTGTTGATTCTATAAAGGAAGGAATTTATGAGCTTATAAAAAACAAGAAATTAAGGGAGGAGCTTTCCTTAAAAGGATTAGAGAATTCAAAAAAATTTGCCCTTGAGGATTGTGCAATAAATACATTAAGGAGTATATTGGAATAGGATGAACATTGCCATAGATATAAGGAAAATTGAAGATTTCGGGATAGGGAGTCATATATGGAATTTGCTAAAATCTCTTTCCCAAATTGATGAGGAAAATGAATATTTTTTGATTGGCTATTCTCAGCGGTCCCTTCCACCCCTTGGAAAAAATTTCAATTTTTTAAAAACAACAGCAGGAAAATATTCCCTTTCAGAACACATAAAAATACCTTTTTTACTTAATAAGATAAAATGCGACATCTTCCATTCCCCCCATTATGTGATTCCGTTTTTTCATAAGGGTTTGACAACAGTTACAATTCACGATGTAATCCATCTCCTTTTTCCTTCCTATTTACCCCTTAAAATTCTCCGCTATTATGCCTATTTTCAAATTAAGAGGGCTCTAAAGGTTTCAAAGGTTACTTTTACTGTTTCTCAAAGCTCAAAAAAAGATATAGTTAGTTTTTTCCCATGGGCTGAAAAAAAGATAGAAGTAGTTTATAATGGTTTGGATGAAAGATTTTTTGGGAAAGCAAGGGCTGAAATTTGCGATAAGTTTAAGAGGGAGCTTGGAAATTATGTTCTATATGTGGGGAATATTAAGCCTCACAAAAACATTGAGGTTTTGTTAGGAGCAATGAAGAAATTAAAAGGAATGAAGCTTGTTATTGCTGGAGGCTTTCCCAACAAGAAGATTTTAAATAAAATAAAAGAAGAAGAGCTTGAAGAAAAGGTTGTATTTATGGGTTTTCTTAGTTTTGAAGAACTTTCAGCTCTTTATGAATCCTCTCAGGTCTTTGTTTTTCCATCTCTTTATGAAGGATTTGGTTTGCCACCCCTTGAGGCAATGGCAAAAGGTATTCCTGTAGTAGCATCATCAGCCCCTTCAATGCCTGAAATACTAAAAAATGGGGCAATTTATTTTAACCCCCATTCTGAAGACTCTCTTCTTGAAGGAATGATTTCAGTAATTGAAGATAAAGAATTGAGGGAGAGTATAATAACTGAAGGAAGAAGGGTTGCTCAAAGTTATAAGTGGTCTGAAAGCGCAAGAAAAATCTTATCTTACTGGAGGAGCATTATATGAAAGTTGCCCTTGTCCACGACTGGCTTACAGGAAGAAGGGGAGGGGAGAAGGTTCTTGAGGTGTTTGCTGAGCTTTTCCCAGATGCTGATATTTATACCCTCTTTCATTTTAAAGGTAGTCAGCATTCATCTATAGAAAAAAGGAAGATCTTTGTAAGCTTTCTCCAGAGATTTCCCTTCGTAAAGAGCCTTTACCGCTATTACTTACCCCTTTTCCCAGTCGCCATTGAATCCTTTGACCTGACCAATTATGACCTGATCATCAGTTCAAGCCACTGTGTCGCTAAAGGAGCAATTCCCAGTCCCGATGCAATACATCTCTGTTACTGCCACACTCCCATGAGATATGCATGGGACCTTTTTCACTATTATTTTGGTAAGGGAAGGGTTTCATTTTTAAAAAGAGTGATTATATCTCCTACGATTTCCTATTTGAGGGTCTGGGATGTAACCTCTTCCTCTCGAGTTCAATCTTTTGCTGCTAACTCTAATTATGTCGCTCAGAGGATTAAAAAATATTATGGAAGGGAATCTCAAGTTATTCATCCACCTGTGGATACTGATTACTTTTTTCCTGGAGAGGGAAAAGAAGATTACTTTCTTATTGTTTCTGCTCTTGTTCCTTATAAAAAAATAGACCTTGCAATAGAGGTTTTCAAAAGAAGAAAGGAAAGGCTTTTAATTGTTGGTGACGGACCTGAGTTAAAGAGGCTAAAAAAAATAGCTCCCCAGAATGTTTCATTTTTGGGTTCTATTTCCGATGATACGCTTCTCAAACTTTACCAGAATGCAAGGGCATTTATTCTTCCTGGAATAGAAGATTTCGGTATAGCTCCCCTGGAAGCCCAGGCTTGCGGAGTTCCTGTTATTGCCTTTGGAAGGGGAGGGGTTCTGGAAAGTGTAAGGGATGAGGAAACAGGAATTTTCTTTTACGAGCAGTCTGTTGACTCATTGAATGATGCCATTGACAGATTTCAAAATATGAAGTTTAATAAATCTGAAATAAGGAAATGGGCAGAGAAATTTTCTTGCCAGAATTTCAGGAAGAAAATAAAGGATTGGATAGAAAAAGAAGTTTCAAATTTGAAAGGGAGATAGAAAATTGAGAATAATTTTTCAAAAGAAGATACCGGGCTTCTTTCTTTTCCTTTTTATAGGTGATTTAATATCAGTGGCAATCTCTTTGGTTTTATCCTACTACCTGAGAATTATTCTACCATCATCGAAGGGAATATTCCCTTTTCGCTATTATGCTGAGATTCTTCCACTTTTTATCTTCCTTCACTTTTTAATTGCTTCCTCTTTAGGGCTTTACAAAGTAAAGTTTAAAAGGGTTCTTTCTGAAGAGACCCTCAATATTTTGGCTACCTCTTTTTTAACCACCATATGTGTCTTAGCCGTGGTCAGCTACTTTGGCACATATATGAATGGGGATAAATATTTTGAAATTTCAAGATTGTTCCTTTTAATTTACATTTTCATATCAGCATTTTTCATGCTTGTATTAAGGAAAATTGGGTATCTTTGGCTTGAGAAATTTTATTTTCCAAAAAATCAGATAAAAACTGCAATTTGTGGTTACAATGAGCTTGGAAGATTGGTTGCAGATAGGATTAAAAGGCTAAAAAAATTTGGAATGAATTTCTGTGGATTTATTGATGACAGGGAATCAGGAGAGGAAATAATTGGAAGAACTGAAAATCTAAAGAGGATTATAAATGAAAATAGAATAAATGAGATATTTATTGCCTTACCCCTTGAAGAATCATCCAAAATAAAAAAAATAATCGAAGTTTCCAATGACCTTCTTGTTGATACCCGACTTGTTATTGATCTTCTTCATGAGATTCCTTTTAGCTCTAAGGTAGAGGATTTTGAGGGTATTCCTGTTTTAAATGTAATGGAAATTCCTTTAAGGGGATGGGGGATGATTATGAAAAGGATTATGGATATAATCTTATCCTTTGTTGGTTTAATTTTATTCCTTCCCTTCTTTCCTTTCGTGGCGATTCTGATTAAGGTAACATCTCCCGGAAAAGTATTTTATGTCCAGGAAAGATTTGGAATGGATGGGAAAATTTTTAAGCTCTATAAATTTAGAACCATGATAGAAAATGCTGAGAAGGAAACAGGACCAGTTTGGGCTACTGATAATGACCCAAGAGTCACACCAATTGGTAAATTTTTGAGAAAATTCAGTATAGATGAAATTCCACAACTTATAAATGTTTTAAAAGGGGATATGAGCCTTGTGGGACCAAGGCCTGAAAGGCCCTTTTTTGTTGAGAATTTTAAGGAAAAAATACCTCGTTATATGTTGAGGCACAAGGTAAAGAGTGGAATAACAGGATGGGCGCAGGTTCATGGTTTAAGAGGTAACACTCCCCTCGAAGAAAGAATCAAGTATGATCTTTACTACATTGACAACTGGTCGATATTCCTTGATGTAAAAATAATATGGATGACCCTCTGGAAAGGTTTTATTGATAAGAAAACTAAACTTTAATAGAATCTTCCTTGTTTCCAGTGGAAATACTTTTTTCAATTTCCTCAGAAATACTCTTCCATTTTTCAATAGGAAAGGACTTAAAGATTTCTACAATATAAGGGTCGAACTGGGTTCCAGAGCATTTCAAGATTTCATCATAGGCATACTCGTAAGAAAATGCTTTTCTGTAAGGTCTATCTGATGTCATGGCATCGAGAGCATCTGCAACCGCAAAGATTCTTGCCTCAAGAGGAATATCCCCTCCCTTTTTTCCAGAAGGATAACCCTTTCCGTCGAATCTCTCGTGGTGGTATAGAACTATTTTTCCTGGATTTTCGAGATTTTTAATTCCTTTAATAATATTGTAGCCAAATATAGGGTGCTTTTTCATTATTTCCCATTCCTCTGGAGTGAGTTTTGAAGGCTTTCTGAGAATGGAATCGGGAACTCCTATCTTTCCTATATCATGAATTAGAGCGCCCCGCTCAATATCAAGCAAATCTTCCTGATTTGATATCCCATAAGCCTTTGCAAGCTCGAGAGTGAATATTCTTACTCTCTGGGAATGAAAACCTGTCTCAATATCTCTTGTATCAAGGGCGTAGACAAAAGCCTCCAGAGTTTTCTCATAAGTAGTTGTAATTTCTTGCATTGCAAGCCTCAGCTCTTCTGTTCTTTTCTCCACCATTTCTTCAAGATTTTTCTGGTAATTTATGTTTTCGATTATAATCCTTCTCTTTTCAAGGGCTCTTTCTACATTTATAAGAACTTCCTGGAGTTTAAAAGGTTTTATTACATATCCATATGCCCCCATTGTCAGGGCTTCAATTGCAGTATTTACATCTTTAACAGCAGTAATCATTATAACAGCTGTAAGATCATCAACCTTCTTGATATTTTTTAAAAGTTCAAGACCGCCCATCACTGGCATTCTAATATCCGATATTATAAGGTCATAACCGTTATTTCTGAATTTTTCGAGGGCTTCTGCTCCATCTTTTGCCGTGTCACAAAGGTATCCCTCGGTTCTGAAGAAATCAGAAAGTAATTCCCTTATACCCTCTTCGTCATCAACAATCAAAATTTTTTCCTTGATCATCAAAAATAACTATATACTATTTAGGAAAAAAAGTAAATTCACATTGAAATATTTCTCTACGGATTATATAATATTATTTGAAATCATTGCGAAAGTGGCGGAATTGGAAGACGCGCTGGACTTAGGATCCAGTGGCTAAAGCCGTGGGGGTTCGAGTCCCCCCTTTCGCAGAAAGAGAGCCTTCCGTGAAAGAAGAAAAAGCATGGTCTACTATAAGAGAGATTAATGTTGTAGTCCCGAAGGAAGAAATAGAGAAGAAAAGGGAAGAGATTGTAAAATATTTCAAAAGCAGAGCTAAAATTTCTGGATTCAGACCTGGCAATGCGCCTTTTGAGATGGTGGAAAGAGTTTTTAAAGAAGAGATAAAGGAAAGACTTACAGATGAACTTATATACGAGCACGGAAGAAAAGCAATTGCAGAATCAGGTTTTAATCCCCTCGATACTCCTTCAGTTAAGGAATGGAATTATGCTGAGGATGGTTCTTTTTCATTTACAATTATCTTTGAGGTAATACCCTCTTATGATGTGGTTGATTATACAGGCATTCAAATAGAATTGGTCAAGAAAAAAGTTGAAGAGAAGGATATCGAAAATGCAATTCAGAAACTTTTGGAGAATTTTGCCCAGCTCATTCCTGTTGTGGATAGAGGAGTTCAGAATGGAGATATTGTGGAGATAGAGGTTCAGAGATTCATTGTCCAAGAAAAAAGAGCTTTACCGGTTGAAAGATACAGGTGGCAGATTGAAAAGGAAATTGAGGAGATTCCAGGACTTTTAGAAAATATAATTGGTATGAAAACAGGAGAAGAGAAAAGGTTTAAGATTTTGTATCCATCAGAATTCGTCAGGAAGAATTTAAGCGGGAAGGAGATTGAGACAAGGATTAAGGTAATCTCCATAAAAGTGAAAGAGGTACCTGAGCTGACAGATGAGTTTGTGAGCCAGATTGGAGAATATAAAAGTGTCGAGGAATTAAAGGAGAAAGTGAGGCAGAAACTAATTGAGGAGTTTGAGAGGAAAGAAAGGGAAATTGTTGAAGCAGAGGCTTTAAGAATTCTAAGGGAAAGGAATCCTGTGGAGACTCCCAGAACCCTTGAAAAATTAGAATTACAAAGATTGGCGGAGTCAGTTGAAATAAAAGAAGGAATAAGCAAGGAAGAGATGGATAGATTAATTTATGCCCTCATGAAAATCGCCAATCAAAATGTTATGAATTATTTGATTCTTACCAAGATCAGCGAAAAGGAGGGTATTCAAGTTGAAAAACAGGAGGTAGAGTCTGAATTGAGAAGGTCCTATGATCTCAGTTCCCTTTCTTTACAGGAAATAGAAAGTCTGAGAAATGAGATTGAAAAAAATCTAATCTTGAAAAAAACTCTTGACTTTATAATAAGTAAGGCTATAATAAAATATAAAGAGGAAAATTGATGATTCCCATCCCCTTTGTATTGGAACAAACTGGTAGAGGTGAAAGATATTATGATATCTTCTCCCGCCTTCTGAGAGATAATATAATATTTATTGGCTCTCCCATTGACGATAATGTGGCTAACCTTGTTATTGCCCAGCTTTTATATCTTGAAGCAGAGGATCCTGAGAAAGACATAAATCTTTATATAAACTCACCGGGAGGATTAATAACTGCTGGGCTTGCTATTTATGATACTATTCAATTCATCAAACCCGATGTTTGCACAATCTGTATTGGACAGGCAGCTTCAATGGCAGCATTATTACTTGCAGCTGGAACACCTGGAAAAAGGTCTGCTCTCCCGAACTCAAGAATAATTCTCCACCAACCTTTTGGAGGTTTCCAGGGGCAGGCAGCAGATATAGCAATTCAAGCCCAGGAGATTTTAAGGTTAAGGGAGAGGATAAATGATATACTGATGAAACACACAGGTCAACCAAAAGAAAAGATAATTGCAGATGTTGATAGAGATTTCATAATGACTCCTGAACAGGCAAAGGATTACGGAATAATTGACAACATAATAACCAAAAGGGCATAATTTTTTAGGATGGTTTTCAAATGAAGGATATAGAGAAGGAAAAAGTGATAAAATGCTCCTTCTGTGGGAAATCTCCTTCTCAGGTAGGGACAATGATTGCAGGGCCAGGAGTTTACATCTGCGATTTCTGTGTTGAACTTGCAAGAGGGATAATAGAATCAGAAAAGGTAAAAAATGATAATTTTAAGTTTAAAAGGTCATTTCCCACCCCTTATGAAATTAAATTCGCCCTTGATGAGTATGTAATAGGTCAGGAAAAAGCAAAGAAGAAACTTGCTGTTGCTGTCTACAATCATTATAAAAGGATAAGACTTGCGAAGGCTGTTAAAAAAGATGTTGAATTACAAAAAAGTAATATTTTGCTCATAGGTCCAACGGGAACAGGAAAGACATTGCTTGCTCAAACCCTTGCAAAAATCCTTTCAGTCCCTTTTGCAATTGCAGATGCTACAACCTTGACAGAAGCAGGTTATGTTGGTGAGGATGTGGAAAATGTTCTCTTAAAACTTTATCAGAATTCAGGTTATGACATAGCAAAGACACAAGAAGGAATTGTATACATCGATGAGATTGATAAAATAAGCAGGAAGAGCGAACATCCTTCAATAACAAGGGATGTTTCAGGAGAAGGTGTTCAACAGGCTCTTCTAAAAATCCTTGAGGGATCTGTTGCCAATGTCCCTCCTCAGGGTGGAAGGAAACATCCCTATCAAGAGTTTATTCCCATAGATACTACTAACATTCTCTTTATATGCGGGGGTGCTTTTATAGGGCTTGAAAAGATCATTGCAAAGAGGATTGGTAAGAGAGCAGTAGGTTTCAAGTCAGACCCAGTATTTTATCAGAAGAATATTGAAGATTATGATGAGCTCCTAAGCCAGGTTCAGCCCGAAGATTTAATAAAATACGGACTAATTCCAGAGCTTGTAGGCCGTCTTCCTGTCATTGCTCATTTAACTGATCTTGATGAGAAAGCTCTTGTTGACATCCTGACAAAACCGAAAAATGCGATAGTGAAACAATTTCAGAAATTGTTTGAGCTTGAAGGGGTGAAGCTTGTGGTAACAGATGAAGCCCTTTATGCTATTGCTAACATGGCTATAAAAAAGAAAGTTGGCGCAAGGGGTCTTAGAAGTATTATGGAAGAATTAATGACTGACATAATGTTCCATCTTCCCTCCCACAGAGAAATTAAGGAGTTTGTGATAACAAAGGAGATGGTGGAGGAGAAGGAATGGAGCTTTGAAAAACAAATTAAAGCTGTAGGTATATAAAATGGTAGGAGAAAAAATAATCAACGAATTTGAGACTCTTCCCATGATTCCATTAAGGGATGTAGTCATTTTTCCCGGGACACTTGTTCCATTTATTATAGGAAGAAAATCTTCCCTTGAAGCTTTGAGTAAAGCTTTTCAAATGGACAGGAAAATTTTCCTTGCGACTCAGATAGATCCAACTGTTTTTGCTCCTCAACCGAAGGATATTTTCACATGCGGAGTAATTGGAAGCATTGTTCAACATGTAAAGGTTAATGGATCCTCCTCAGAGGAGGAGAGTGTAAAGGTAGTTGTTGAAGGTATCAAGAGAGCAAGGATTGTTGAATACAGGAGGATTATTCCATTCTATGAAGTTTCAGTAAAACCTCTACAAAGACTTTCAATTTCAATTTCCGAAATCAAGGGACATATTCAGAATTTACTTAGACTTTTTGAAGATTATGTAAAGCATACTCAGGTTGTGAATTTTGAATCAATTTTACCTTCCATGAGGGAGAATGACCCAGAAAAAATAGCTGATATTGTTGCTTCCCATTTGCAAATTCCAACCATTGAGAAACAAAACCTTCTCGAGACAATAAATCCAATAGAGAGGATATTAAGGCTTCAGCATTTGATTGAAACTGAGCTTTCAAGGGGAACAGGGAAAAGAACAGAGAGGAGAGGAAAAGGGAGGACAAAAGCCCCAGGGCTTTTTGAAAGAGAGCAGAAGCCAAGGGATGAGCAAAGTGAAATAGAGGAGCTTAGAAGGAGGATTGAGGAAGCTGATATGCCAGAGGATGCACGGAACAAGGCTTATAAAGAGCTTGAAAGACTTGAATCAATGCCAGGACTTTCTGCTGAGGCTACTGTTTCGAGGAATTACCTTGACTGGCTCCTTTCTTTACCCTGGAATGTAAAAACTAAGGACAAGAAAGATTTAAAAAGAGCAGAGAAAATCCTTGAGGAGGACCATTACGGCTTGAAAGAGGTAAAAGAGAGAATTCTTGAATATCTTGCAATAAGACAGCTTGTTAAAAATCCAAAAGGAGCAATTCTTTGCTTTGTTGGACCACCCGGGGTTGGTAAAAGCTCCCTTGCTCGTTCCATTGCAAGGGCAACCGGTAGAAGATTTGTGAGAGTATCTTTAGGCGGTGTGAGAGATGAAGCTGAAATAAGAGGGCATAGAAGGACCTATATCGGAGCATATCCAGGTCAGATCATCCAGATGATAAAGAAAGCAGGGACAAAGAATCCAGTTTTCCTCTTGGATGAGGTTGATAAAATGAGTATGGATTTTAGAGGTGACCCAGCAGCTGCATTAATGGAAGTTCTTGATCCGGAGCAAAATTCAGGCTTTGTTGATCATTATATTGACACAGAGTTTGATCTATCCCAGGTAATGTTTATAACAACAGCGAATATGCTACAGCCTGTTCCGAAGGCTCTTGTTGACAGAATGGAAGTAATAAGGATTCCAGGATATACTGAGGATGAAAAGCTCCAAATTGCAAAGGGCTTTTTGATTAAAAAACAGCTTAAACAACATGGGCTCACCGATAAAAATCTTACCTTTACCGATGAAGCAATACTTGCGATAATAAGGAAATTTACAAGGGAAGCAGGGGTTAGGAATCTTGAAAGGGAAATATCTTCAATTATAAGAAAAATAGCAAGAAAAATTGTTGTAGAAGGTAAATCCTACAGTGAAGTTATAGATGCTCCTGATGTTGAAAAGTATCTTGGAGTTCCCAAATACAGGGTATCAAAGGCAGATAAAGTTGATGAGGTCGGTGTTGCTCTCGGACTTGCGTGGACAGAGTTTGGAGGGGAACTTCTTACTTTTGAGTCAACAATGGTTAGGGGAAAAGGGACTTTAACAATGACAGGTCAGCTTGGAGAAGTGATGCAGGAGTCTGCCCAGGCTGCTTTCAGCTATGTTAAGTCAAAAGCTCTCCAGTGGGGTATTGCAAAGGATTTGCATAAAGATTTTGACATTCATATCCATGTTCCTGAAGGAGCGATACCCAAGGATGGTCCTTCTGCAGGTATTACAATAGCAACATCAATCATTTCCTTAATTACCAAGATTCCTGTTAAAAAGGATATTGCAATGACAGGAGAGATTACTCTAAGAGGAAAGGTTCTTCCCGTTGGAGGTATCAAGGAAAAACTCCTTGCTGCCCACAGGGCAGAGATCAAAAGGGTTATAATTCCCAAGGACAATGAAGCTGATCTAAAGGATGTTCCTGAAGAAGTTAAAAATGTAATGGTTATCTATCTTGTAGAAGATATGGATAAGGTTTTGGAACTTGCCCTTGCGGAGCCGATCACAGATACTATTTTTGAGAATTTGAGGGCAGAAGAAAGGAAGAGCGAGGAAAGATTGACCCATTGAGCTTTCAATTCAGTTAAAATTACTTTGAAAACTAATATTTAAAATTTTGAATTTCAAAATAAATTTACAGGAAGGTGAATTATGAGTAGCGAAAAAGAATATGGTCTTAAAGAGTTAGAAGAGAAGAATTTTCAAGCCCTTGTGAAAATAGCCAAATCTTTGGATATTGAGAATCCCAATGAAATGAGAAAGCAGGAACTCATGTTCAAGATTATCGAGGCACAAGCAAGGAAGAATGGTCACATATTTTCAGAAGGCGTTCTTGAGTGCCTACCAGAAGGATATGGATTTTTAAGGGCGCCAGAGCATAGTTATCTTCAGAGTCCTGATGACATATATGTATCTCCTTCTCAAATAAGAAAATTCGACCTACGAACAGGGGATACAATATCTGGGCTTGTTAGACCCCCTAAAAATGGTGAAAAATACTTTGCCCTTATCAAATTAATAGCTGTTAATTTTGAAGATCCAGAAATTGCAATAAGAAAAAGAGCCAATGTTAAATTTGAGCAACTTACTCCATTATTTCCTTTTGAGAAGATAAAACTTGAGGTCGAACCTACCAACATAACGGCAAGAGTGATGGACCTTTTAACCCCAATTGGAAAGGGACAGAGAGGATTGATTGTTGCGGCACCGAGGACAGGAAAAACAACCATTCTAAAAACAATAGCTCTATCAATAGAAGCCAATCACCCAGAAATCTATTTGATGGTGCTTCTTATTGACGAGAGGCCTGAAGAGGTTACAGATATGGAAAGAACTGTCAGAGCAGAGGTTATAAGCTCTACCTTTGATGAGCCTCCTACAAGACATGTTCAGGTTGCTGATATAGTGATTGAAAAGGCTAAAAGGCTTGTAGAGCAGGGGAAAGATGTTGTAATTCTTCTCGACAGCTTAACAAGACTTACAAGAGCCCACAATGCGATAGTTCCTCCCTCTGGAAAGGTTCTCTCAGGAGGACTTGACGCTAATGCTTTCCACAAACCTAAGAAATTCTTCGGATCTGCAAGAAAGGTTGAGGAGGGTGGGAGTTTGACCATAATTGCCACCTGTCTAATTGATACCGGTTCAAGGATGGATGAGGTAATATTTGAAGAGTTTAAAGGAACTGGAAATATGGAGATAAACCTTGACAGACGTCTTGTTGACAGGAGAGTCTTTCCTGCAATTGATATTACAAGATCAGGAACAAGAAAGGAGGAGCTACTCATTACAAAGGAAGATCTTAATAGGATCTGGGTTTTGAGAAAAGTTTTAAGTCAGCTTAATGAAGTAGAAGCTATGGAGCTTTTGATAGATAAACTTTCAAAGACAAAGACGAACAAAGAATTCTTAGAAATGATGAGTAAAGGGCTTTAAACCGTTAACTGAAACTTTTCTTAGTTTAAAATTTTAGTTCATATTAATTTTTGACATTATTGTTATATTAAAATGTCTGTAATAGCTAACTTTTCAATTATAGTAGCCGTTTTTTTCGACACACTTGACAAAGTTTTTATTTTTTCGTATATTATAATATAGAATACATCACAAACAGGATGGATTTAATGGAGTCGAATTTGGGAAGTGGATTTTTCCCCCATTGCATTGATGAAGATAATAAATCCATAAGCATTTTCTACACTAAATTGAATTAGAGAAAATAAAATGGCAAAGCCGTCTGTTTTATTTATGACAAAGGATGAAGAGCTTACTCGCAAATTCAAAGAATTTTTTTCTTCCGATAGGAATACATATAAATTTATTCCATTTAACAATAGTGAAGAGGCAATATCTATTCTTCAACAGAAGAAGGTAGATGTTTTAATATTGGATATGGATGAGAGTTCAGTGTTTGAAAGTGTTAACCTTCTCAAATTACTATATGAGATTAAACTATGGATCCCTGCGATAGCGGTTCGAGTAAATGGAGATTCATATAATGATGAATTTAAAAAGTTTGGTATTGTAGCCTCTATTGAGAATTTCATACAAGGCGAGGAAATGATAAAAACAATTCAACAAATTGTAGATGGAAATTTGAAAGAGGATAGAATATCAGGACTTAATCTTTCTACAATTCTTCAAGTTATAGAACTCGAAAAAAAAACTTGCATTGTATTTGTTAGGAATGGTTATAAAATTGAGGAAGAAGGAAAAATTTTTTGCAAAGATGGTAAGCTTGAAGACGCTGAGTTAGGAAGTTTATCTGGTATCCCTGCTTTGGAAAAGATTTTTGAAATGGAAAATACTTTGGTCTCGATAAAATATATTACCCATATGCGGAACAAATTAGGAGAGTCAATAAGTAAGATTTTAATGGAGTTAGCTTACAATGAGGATGAAAAATATAGAACTCATAAAGGAGGTTTTAAAATGAATGTAAAAAAATTAAACGAAGCCATTGAGGCTCAGAAAGAGGCTTTAGGTGCGGCTTTACTCTCAACTGACATTGTAATGCTTGAAGATGGGCAGTCAATCGCAGGCTTTAACTCAAACCCAAAAGGATGTGCTCTTTTTTCCCAACTTACCAACACGCTCATTAAGACTATAAAGGATTCTGGCCTTCCATCACTTGGAAAGTACTACCTCTTAGACCTTGTTGAAGACAAAATGATTATTGTTATTTATATGGGCGATTATATTTGGGGAATGCTAATTGACAAAGAGAAAGCACAACTTGGACTCCTCTTGAATATTGTTATTCCGAAAATTGTTGATGCCTTTGAATCTGCTATAGCGTCCTAAAAAGGAGGTTGGCAATGGCTTTAACATTGTTAGCAATAATTAAAATTGTCGAAGAGAGAGCTGGTTTTAAAGGAAGAATGAGACTTGCTGTTATGACCGGTGTAAACAGGATTAAGGCTGGAGAGATACCCGATGATCCAAAAACAGTTGATAAATTCAAAAGAGCAGCAGCTGAAATTCTTGGTGAGGAAATAGATGACAGAGAAATTAAAAAATTAGCTAAATCGGGTACTCTATAAATCTATGAGGAGGATAAACTATGGCAAAGCTATTGTTTGAGCGTAAATTTGATCAGAAGCGTAGAAGACATTATGTTAATGATAACCTTGCAGTCCTTCATTGTCATCATTATGCGACTCTTTTCAGTCAGCTTGCATTAGATGCAAAAGATATTGTTGATGGCACGAAAATACTATATGAGACTATGGAAGATGTTACTGCCGAAATGCTCACCAGCTATTTTACAAAACATAGTGTTAATGATTTAAAAGATCGAATTGAGATAGCATGTCAAATGTTCTCGGCAATGGGTTTAGGTAGAATAGTTCCACTTTCAATAGAAAATTCAGGAGGTGAAATCGAAATGCCTAATTCTCATGTTGACCAGGGCTGGATTAAAAAGTGGGGTAGATACAATAAACCGGTAAATTATATTGGTGCCGGATATATAGCAGGTATGTTCAGGGCAATATTTGATAAGCCGGGACGATTTTATAAAGTCATTGAAACTGAAAGCATTGTTCAAGGTTCTAATGTATCCCGTTTTAAAATTTCTTCTTAAATGGGAGGTTAAAAATGGCTATTAATAGAGAAAAAATTATAAATGATATGTCTAAAGTTACTGTTGAGGCTAATCCAGATGGTTTAATAGAAACTTTTAATGTATTTGTAACTCAGCTTCCTGCAAATTTCTGGAATGATTTTACAAGAAGAATGGTCGAGGCTGTTTCAGACGATATAAAGGATGCGGTAGAGGAGCTCCTGGTAAACGCTGCCCATGAATGTGGTTATCACACAGGGTATGGTATTATAACTTCGAAGGAGTGGGAAGCAGTTGTTGGACCCATGATAGAAAGCACAGAAGATGTTCTACATGGAGCATATGCAGTATTTACTGCATGGGGATGGGCAGATGCTGAGATAGTTGAATTAGTTCCTGGAGAAAGAATGGTTGTTCGTGCTTACGACTACTACGAGGCAGATGTAGCTGAAAATTATCCAGCAAAGAAAACCCCAAGGCTAATGGCTTATATGATTAGAGGTGTAAGTGCTGCATTCATGGATCTTGCCTATGGTGGTCCCTATGACCCGACAGGTAAGACTGGGCTTTATAAATTTAGATGCAAACAAATTAAAGGTATCGAAAAAGGAGATTCTTACGGAGAGTTCGTAGTAGTGAAGGCAGAGGAATACGAAAAGATATAGGTTGATTTTGATTTAAAATTTTAATTTTTTTGTATTTATTAGTTAAGGGATTAAGAGAGATAAGTTGACTTTTCTCATGATTTAAAGATTGAAATAGAGGTTTATTTTGAAAGTAACTAACATAAAAGAGGTAGAAGATTGTATAGAGAGCGGAACCATTTTCGAGTTTTTTTTCGATAAAGAAATAGATAATGAGTTCATTGTTTCATTAGGAAAATTGGGAAGACTTTATTATTATGATACCTTCTCAAAGCCATTTTTCAAAGTAATTACTTTCTCAGGAGTTCAAATAAAGGGCATTTTAGGAGACCCATTTATAAAAGTGTTTTTCCCAAGCACTGACAAAGAGAAGAAAAAAGAAGAATTTGAAAAATTCTTATCTGACTTGCTTAAAAAGTGAGAAGAATAACCCTGGTTTTACCGAAATGGGCATAAAACATCAAAAATAAGAAAACTTTAGTTGTTAAGGCCGTTCTGTTTAGAGCAAATAAAGTATACTATTCTCTTTTAATTATCATTCCAGCGAATTCTCCAGAATATCTTCCATTTTCAACAACAATTTTTCCATTGACAATTACATAGAGAATTCCTGAAGGATACTGATGAGGGTTCTGAAAAGTTGCATTGTCTTTTATTTTTTCATAATCAAAAATGACAATGTCAGCAAAGAAACCTTCCTTTATCATACCCCTGTCTTTTATTCTGAAGACCTCTGCGGGAAGGGAAGTCATTTTTCTTATCGCTTGCTCAAGGGATAATACTTTCTCTTCCCTAACATATTTTGAGATAACCCTTGGAAATGTGCCGTAGGAGCGAGGATGGGGAAATCCTTTTCCAGGGAATTGAATTCCTCCATCTGATGCAATCGATAAATAGGGAAGTTTCATTAGAGCCTTTACATCTTCCTCATTCATCTGTAAAAAGACAGCGCTTGCATCTCCATTTTCAACAATTTCTATTATTAGCTCAGAAGCATCCTTTAATTCAGGACTTTTCCCTTCCATTATAAGAATTTCTTCAAGGGATTTTCCATTGTAATTTGGGTTTTTCTCATAGTTGGCAATAATAATGTTTTTTAACTTATCAATTTTC
This sequence comes from uncultured Clostridia bacterium, assembly GCA_964517525.1. Taxonomy (GTDB): domain Bacteria; phylum Acidobacteriota; class Aminicenantia; order JBFLYD01; family JBBIMS01; genus JBBIMS01. The sequence goes on from CAZFCI010000083.1 coordinate 15,897, forward strand.
GATGAAGAGAGCCTTTTCTCTTCAATTTCTCTTTTAATTCTTTCCCTATATTCTGAATTTTTAACTCTTTCCCTGAATTTTTCAATTCCACCTTCAAGGGCGTAGGTTGGAATCATTATGGAAATGTCCGTAGATGTATGAACATATGGGTACAGGTCCATAAATATTTCAACTCCTCTCTTTCTTGCCTCTTCAACAGGATTAATAATCAGCTCCAGTTTTCCCCAAACTTCTTCAGAGCAAAGTTTTATATGGGAAATCTCAACAAGAATTCCACATTCCTCTCCAATTCTTATAGCTTCTTCTATTGCGGACTTTATCATTAAATCCTCATTCCTCATGTGAGTGGCATAAATACCATGGTATTTTGCAACAATCTTTCCTAATCTAATTATTTCCTCTGTTTTTGAGAAAGTTCCAGGGATATATTCAAGACCAGTGGATAATCCAAGGCCACCCGCTCTTAACTCTTCTTCTAATAATTTTTCCATTCTCCTCATCTCCTCTTTAGTTGGTTCGGATTTTCCCTTTCCCGTAACTATTGCTCTTATTGTATTATGCCCAACAAGAGAACCAAAGTTTAAAGATATTTTCTTAGTCTCAAGTTTTTTAAAGAACTCTTTTATGGGAAACTCATGGGAACCACAATTTCCAGCAATAACTGTTGTTACTCCCTGAAAGATATAGTTTTCTGCAGAGGGTCTGAGGAGAATTTTTTCAGTGTGGGTGTGGACATCTATAAAACCTGGAGAAACGATTAAACCATCTGCATTTATTAATCTTTTCCCTTTTTCTTCCTCAATAAAACCTATTTTTTCTATTCTCTTTCCTTTTATTCCTATATCTGCTATGAAAAATGGATTGGATGACCCATCTATTATTCTTCCATTCTTTATGACAATGTCGTAATTTTCACTTTGCAATTTTGATGGATCTAAAATGGAAATTGTAAAAATTATTATTAAACTTTTTAGAAGGAGCTTTTTCAATTCGAAAAAAATTATCCCTTTCGAGGTTTTCCTTTTGGTGGCTCGTTCTCAGTCTCTTCACTTTCCGTTACCAGGGGATCCTTTTTTACTCCTCTATTTGGAGGATAAACACCAAACCTCGACTTATAAATTTCAGCTCCATTTTCTATAACCCAATAGGATTGTTTATAATCCAGAGTTGTTATATCGACCCACCAGTTTCTATCAAAGGCTATCTCAAATATAGAGTTTATATCATACTGGTTTTTATTCAAAATCTTTTCCCATATAATGTCAGGATTTCCATCTCCGTCAGAACTTAAAATTTTTTGGGCAGGAATGTTCTGAATATATGTTAACACATGGACACCAGCTTCCCATTTATTCAGATCATCACCACTCCATACAAAATGCGCGCAGTAAATGTCAAAATAGATCCATGTTAGCATTGGAGCTTCTCCGGAGTAAGCAATTGCTTTACCAGGAAAAAGTTGTCGTGCTTTCCATGACATCCATGAAACAAATCCTAAAAATTCTGTCATATTTCCTGTTCTGTCAGGGTAAGCTTCATTAATTAGCTCAAAAAACACATTGGGGTAAGGATTTAAAATATCTGCAAGATATTTCATGTAAATTTCAAAATATGTTCTGTCTACCCTTTGGGAGTTCCATGGGAGTCCGCCGTAGTTTCCGTCAAATCCCTGAATATTGTTGGAAGGATTAAAGGGATGATAGTACCATGTTTCATCCCATCGGAATGCCAGAGTATCAAGGATACATATATCAACTGTTATGTTATAATATTTTGCCGCATCCATAAACCACTTGAGTCTCTCAGTATATTCTTCCGAGAACTTTGTAAGGTCAAAGATCTTTCTGCTATTTGCCTCTTCCCTCACCACTTTCCATGGAATGTAAGTATTTGGGAATCCACCAAGATATGAATCACCGTATTTATAGGGTGCGTAAAAGTAACTGTAAATTCTGATAAAATTTGCTCCTCTATAGGCGTTTTCACGAAAGTAAGTGTCGATGTCCTTTTTAGAGTATTTCTTGTTTATTAAAAGGTCATATCTCGAGACACCGAAGTAAATTGGTTCTGCACAAATTGCAAAAGCTGAAAAAGCGAAAATACCCAAAATAAATGTTAAAATTATCTTCTTCATCTTCCTCCTATTCTTCCGTTTTTTAATTTTCAGAGGAAATTATAACAAAATTAATTAAAAAAAACAAAATACTTTAAAAGCAAGTCTTTCAAAGCTCTTCAAAATTGATGTTTTTTTTGGTAAAATTTTAACTTCTGGAGGGATGGCCGAGTGGTTTAAGGCGGCGGTCTTGAAAATCGCTTCCCGTTTTATACGGGACGGGGGTTCGAATCCCTCTCCCTCCGCCATCTAATTTAAAAATTTCATTCTTCTCTTTTTGGGGAAAGCACTTATAAAAAGTAATCCAAAAAGGAATCCGCCTATGTGGGCAAACCATGCTACCCCACCCACCCCTACATTTATAATCTGCAGGAAAAACCAGAATATCAGGAAGAAATAAGCTGGAACCTGGATTATTCTTACAATGAAAAAAAGAAATACAAAAGTGTGAATTTTTGCATAGGGGTAGAGCAAAAGGTAAGCCCCAAGGATTCCTGAGATAGCTCCTGATGCTCCAATAAGGGGAATTGTGGAATTTGGGTAGAATATTATGTGAACGAAAGAGGCTGATATTCCTGAAAGTAAATAAAAGATTGTGAATTTGATTGAACCAAGGAAATCCTCAACATTATTTCCGAAAATCCATAAATAAAGCATATTTCCTGCTATGTGGAAAAAATCTCCGTGCATGAAAAGAGATGTGAAAAGGGTTAGGGGAGGAGAGATTCTGAAAGGGAGAGAGACAAAATGGGTAATTTCATAGGGGATTAAACTCATTTGTTTTATATAGTATGTAAGCCCATTGGGAGAAAAAAACTGATAAAGGAAGACGAAAACATTTGCAATTATTAAAGATAATGTGACGAAAGGGAATTTTTTAGTTGGGTTTTCATCTTTCAAGGGGATGAACATTTCCTTTTTTCTCCATAAAAATAGATTTTATAATATCAGAGCATGGAATAAGTGTCAAAAAGGATTTTCAATTAGGAGATAAAATTTAACTAAATTTATATTTTTGATAGAATAAACTATTGGAGGTAAATATGGGTTTTTATAAGTATCTCCTTTTACTTCTTTTGCCTTTGTTCCTCTTTTCGAGGTTGAAGGAGGAAAAGGCTGATATTGTAATCTTGAATGGGAATATTTATACTCTCGAGGAAGAAAAACCGCTGGCAGAGGCGATTGCAATAAAAGATGATAGGATTTTTATGTTAGGTTCAAATGAAAAGGTTAGGGAGACAATTGGAGAAAACACTTTAGTTTTTGATATCCAAGGGCGGACTGTAATTCCTGGCTTAATCGACGCCCATGTCCATTTCTTCTCCTACGGTTCTTCTCTAAAAGAGTTAAATTTTGTTGGAACAAAAAGCATCTCTGAGATTCTTGATATTGTTAAAAGGAATATTTCTAATTACAAGCCTGGTGAATGGATAATAGGGCATGGATGGGACCATGAGGACTGGGAGAAAAAGGAATTTCCTACATATAAGGAAATATCTGAAATTACACCGGAGAACCCTGTTTATTTTACAAGGGTAGATGGACATGCAGGATGGGCTAATAAAAAGGCAATGGAAATCGCAGGAATTAGCAAAGAAACAAAGGATCCCCCTGGAGGAAAGATAATAAGGAACGGCTCAGGAGAGCCCACAGGAGTTTTTATTGATTCGGCACAAAATCTTATAGAGAAACATATACCTGAGAGAACAAAGGAGTGGAAGAAAGATGCTATTCTCAGAGCTCAGGAAGAGTGCATTAAATTGGGATTGACAGAAGTTCATGAGGCAGGGACTCCTGAGGAGATAATAGAGATTTACAGGGAGTTGATAAAAGAGGGAAAGTTGAAAATTAGAATTTATGCAATGCTCAGTGGAGAGGAACATTTTCAAAAGTATAGGAACAAACCTCCAATTATAAGAGAGGGTGGAAAACTTACAATAAGAGCTTTAAAACTATTTATGGATGGAGCTCTTGGCTCAAAGGGTGCTTATCTTTTTGAGCCTTACTCCGACGACCCCCAAAATTCTGGTTTACTTCTCATGGATGAAAATAAACTCTATCAGATAGCGAAATCCGCCCTTGAGAGTGGTTATCAAGTTTGTGTCCACGCAATTGGAGATAAAGCCAACTTTTTGGCTTTGAATGCCTTTGAAAGGGCTATAAAGGAGACAGGTGTAAAGGATCACAGGTTGAGGATTGAGCATGCTCAGGTAGTTAGAGTGGAAGACATGAAAAGATTTTCAGAATTGGGAGTAATTCCATCAATGCAACCTACCCATGCGACATCAGATATGTACTGGGCGGAAAAAAGGCTCGGTGCTGAGAGGGCAAAGGGAGCCTATGCTTGGAAATCAATAATGAAAAAGGGTGCAAAGATTGCTGGTGGATCTGATTTTCCTGTAGAGAATCCCAATCCCCTCTGGGGATTTTTCGCTGCTATTACAAGATTTGATCATAAAGGATGGCCTGAAGGTGGATGGCATCCTACTGAGAAAATGACAAGGGAGGAAGCCCTTAGATGTTTTACAATAAATGCTGCCTATTCTGCTTTTGAGGAAGATTTTAAAGGAACATTAAAAGAGGGAAAATTTGCTGATCTTGTTGTCCTTTCTAAGGATATAATGACAATTTCCGAGATGGAAATTCTCAAAACAGAAGTTTTAATGACAGTTATTGGAGGAGAGATCGTTTATTCGAAACTTCAACCGATAAAATAGAATTTAGACTTCTAACCCTTTTAGTTTCTTCCATTCGATAGGATCAAGGGGAACATTTATCTTCATTTTTCTCATCTTCCATTTGAAATAGGGATATGCAAGAAGTCTCAATATTTTCATTTCCCACTCATAAAGATAATATTTAAAGTCATGTTTTACTAAATATTTTGCATCAACAGGAAGAACGACAAGACTAACTTCTATATTAGGAACAACCCCAATTGGAATGTTATTTTTTCTGCAGGAGTTATAAACATGTTGAAAAACAAGGTACATATCCTCATAGGATGGTGATGGAAAATCTTCCATATCTGCACCTAACAAAGGTCTGAAAATACAAACAGTAGGGAATGCTCCAATCGAGGTTATGTAGTCTATTGCTTTGAGAGTATCTTCGATGGGTTCAACTCCTGCAATTATCTCTCCTGAAACCTTTCCTTTCATCATTTTTTTGCAAGCATATTCAAGATTTTCAAAGAAGGTCTTTTGACCAACTAATTTATATTTGCCAGGAAGGTATTTCTCAAAATATTCAGGATTATGAAATTCGTAACAGAAAGAGAAATGGTCTGTTCCAAGATCAAGGAGCCAGTCAATTTTCCACAGCTCTTTCGTAGGGATAAATTGTAAGCCCACAAGAACCCCCACCTCTTCTTTCAACGCCTTGACATAAGGCGCCATTATATCAGGATCTTTTCCACTACTATAACCCGTATTTAGATGAACAAATGTTATTTTTGACTCTTCCTTTGCCTTCAGAGCTACTTCAACAATATCCTCCACCCTTTTATCTGCAACCTCGTTAACCCCAACATTGAGCCCTGTTGTGCAGAATTTGCAATTTAAAGGGGGGTCATGATACCAGAATCCACAAGAATTTGAAACATATATTCCAAGATAAGTTCCTTGAAGAACCCCGATCTTAGACATTGGAATTCCAGAGGATGTTTTTTCATTGTACCATTTTGGTTCCTGGGGAATTTTGACAGGGTATTCGAAGGAGTTCCTTTCATCAAAGACTAAATATTCATTACCTTTTTTGCGAAGAATGTAAGGTGAATTCTGGGCAAAATCCTCTTCCACAGGAATGTTTGTCCACAAATCTTTTAAATTTCCTGGTATAACAAGTTCCAATCCACTTCCGAGTCCAGCCCTTGTTCTTGCGAAGAGTCTTGCATCCTCTTCGAGGGTGCAACTCTCATCTATTCTTATCCCTTTACATAGTAAATCAAGTTGAAGTTCTCCAGGATTAAGCTTCCTCATAGATTCCTCCTATTCAGGGATATCAAAAGGGAAAGACCTTTTAAGGTTTGAAGGCCTTTTCTCAGGTGAAAGTCCAGAAACAAGAAAATCAATCCATTCCCTCAATTCTTTTTCTTCTGGGTTTAATGTTGGTAAAACAACACCATAGCTAAACCTGTCAATGCTATGGGGAACTGTGCTAACCTTGTAAAAGAAGATTACAGGTTTACTCTCTTGATGAAAGAATATCTTTAGTCTTCCTCTGTTGGGTTTTCCCTTTATTAGATTCTTTACACCGATCTCCAGGTCTTTTTTTGCTGTGTCAATCCAGAATTCTTCATTAGAACTCTCTATTTTCGTCAATAAATTTTCGATAAAAGAACCCTTTTTTTTCCATACTTCCAATTTTTCCTTTACCTCTTTTTTATCCTTTTCAACTATCATAGAGTATTTTATAAAAAAATGACCTTTTATTCAAACTCCTTTACTTCTTTAACTATTTGTGTTAATATACATTCTTCAGATGAAAATTTTAAGGAGGAAAAGTGGACTTAGAAAAAGAAAGTAAACAAAAACTTATAGAAAAATTTGGTATCCATTCTAAAGATACTGGCTCTGCCGATGTTCAGATTGCCATTCTTACCAAGAGAATAAATCATCTTACAGAGCATCTTAAGATTCATAAAAAGGATTATCACACAAAAATGGGTTTGTTAAAGTTGGTTGGAAGAAGGAAGAGATTGATGGAATATTTGAAAAGGGAAGACCCCAAGAGGTTCGCTTCCCTTGTAAAAGAACTTGGAATTAAGGGTTGAAACCCTTTAGGGAGGGAATTGTGCCAGAAATAGTAGAGACGGAGTTAGGGGGGAGAAAACTTTCTATAGAAGTCGGATCAGTTGCAAAACAGGCAAACGGCTCTGCCCTTGTCCGTTATGGAGAGACCGTTATGCTTGTTACAGCTACCTCAAAGGAAGAGCCCAATGAAGAAACAGATTTTCTTCCACTGATAGTAGATTATAGGGAAAATACCTATGCTGCTGGAAAGATTCCTGGCGGCTTTTTTAAAAGGGAGGGTAAGCCCTCTGAAAGAGAGATTCTTGTTAGTAGACTTATTGACAGACCCATAAGACCCCTTTTTAAACCTGGCTACAATTATGAAACCCAGATAGTGGCTCTTCTTCTTTCAGCTGATCTTGAAAACGAGCCAGACACCCTTGGAATCATAGGTGCTTCCACAGCCCTTCTTGTTTCAGAGATTCCCTTTGAGAAACCAGTGGCAGCAGTTAAAGTTGGAATTATAAATGGCGAGTTTAAGTTGAATCCAACAATTGAAGAGTTAAAATCGAGCATTCTTAATTTAGTTGTTGCAGGAACAGAGGAGGGGGTTGTAATGATAGAAGCCGGAGCAGTAGAGGTTGACGAAAAAACAATTGTAGATGTTATCAGATTTGCCCATCCATATAT
>CAZFCI010000084.1:0-2258 GCA_964517525.1 uncultured Clostridia bacterium
TAATTTGTTTATTAGCTAAATTCTCAGACTCCTCCAATGAAAAATTCTTTAAAGTGGCTGGTATAATTGGCACCACCAATATTGTAGTTCGCATAGCCACCAGAGGTCTGGATAATGTGCTTTACAAATTAAATACTCTAACTCTCAAGGGATAGGAATATCAAATCCCTTCGAAAGAGGAACTGAAATCGGAATGATAAATAGAAAAATCATAAAAATAAAAGAAATAAACAATCTTTTAACCATGCGCCCTCCCTTTTAATGTATTTTCAATAATTTCTCTTGCCTTAGGAGGTATTGGCATTCTCTTTTTATTTATTTTTGTGGGTGAGGTTTCATAAACCCAGCTAATTTCCATCCACACAAAATTCCCTTTCTCCCAACTTCACACCATTTTGACATTCTCAAAAGTCTGGAGCTTGATTTTTCAGGAAAATATAGCTTGGTTGTCTTTAAATTGTAGACTAATATTTTTCTAACATAATCTATCTAATTTCCAATTTAATCCTTGACTTTATGCTATTCTTGTTGTATTCTAAATTTTGGAGGTAATAGTATGTTTATCAAAAAATCCTGGTGTATAAGAAAAGGTAAAAAGTATGTCACTTATCAGATTGCTGAAAGCTACAGACCCAGCAAAGGAAAAAATCCAAGAACTAAAATCCTTGCTACAATTACCCACCTCCCTAAAACCCTCATCGATAAAATAGCTATCCTTCTTAAATCCCCTGATGCTTCCATTGTTTCAGATCTTAGCTCCTTCTTTAAGGAATCCTATGTCTTTGGTCCTATCCTATTCCTCTATCTATTTGCCAAAAGGATTGGTATAGTTGATTGCTTGAGGTCTATTCCTGAGAAAGCAAGGATTTTACTAATTGCTGTAATCCTCAATAGGATCCTTGAGCCAAGAAGTAAGCTTGGGTCTGTAAGTTGGGTGAAGAAAACAGCTTTTCCCATTCTTTTCGGGATAGAAAAGAACAAACTCTCAGTAAACTCAATCTATAAAGCAATGGATATTCTCTGCAGAAGGATGGATAAGGTTTTGGATAATTTTTTTCAGAGAAATAGAAAGGATACCCTTCTTCTCCTTTATGATATTACATCTATATTTTTTGAAGGGGAAGGACCGAAAGAATTGGCAAGATATGGCTACAGTAGAGACAAAAGACCAGAGAATCCCCAAATTCTCCTTTCTTTGGTTTTAAATGAAGAAAAAATGCCTATTTACTTTGATCTTTTATCTGGAAACATCAGTGACAAAAAGACTGTTATTCCCCTTATCAAGAGATTAAGGGAAAGGTTTAACTTATCCAAATCAATCTTTATAGGGGACAGGGGGATGGTAAGCATAGAGAACCTTGAATTTTTGGAGGATGAAGGGATTGACTATATTGTAGCATTAACCCACAAAGGGGCGAGGGAGTTAATCTTGAAAAAGGGTATACAGATAGAGTTATTTGATAGAAGGATTCCTGTAACTATATATGAAGAAGAAGGAGAAGGGAAGAAGAAAAGATATATTTTATGCGGTTCAGAGTATAGGAAAGAGCATGAAAGGGAAGCATTAGAGTATCTACTTAAAAAGGGGAGAGAAAGCCTTGAGGCTGTGGCTGATATGGTAGAGAAAGGAAGATTGAAAGATCCAATCAAAGTAATAAGGAGAGCCCAGAAGAAATTGACAGAGTCTTGTGCAGAGAATTTTTATGAATTCAAATATGAGGAAGGGAGATTTGAGATAATAGAGAAGAAGGAACTGATAGAGAAAGCGAGGAGATTATGTGGATATTATATTCTTAAAACAACGGTTCAAGACATGGAAGAGGGAGAAATAGAGGCACATTACAAAGGATTAAAATTTGTAGAGGATGCATTTCGACAGCTAAAGGAATTAGTAGAGATAAGGCCAATATTTCACTGGAGAGAAAGGAGAGTAAAGGTTCATGTATTTTTATGTATACTTGCCCAGACAGTAGTGAACAAGATAAGGGATGTTTTGAAGGGAGCAGGATGGTTAAATGAAGAGAGGGGGAGATCCTTTTCTTATTTTCTTGATAGTCTTCATCAGATCAGTGTTGGAATATTTGAGATAGAGAAGTTGAGGAAAGAGGTAATTACCCAATTGAAAGAAGAGCAAAGGGAAATAATAAGGATATTCGGAATGGAGGAGAAGGTTTTTGTAAATTTTGATGAGGCAAGAAGAGCTGTAGACTAATGAGAAAAAAGAAAACCCTGATATACAGCGGATTTCAAGATATTAA
>CAZFCI010000085.1:0-13940 GCA_964517525.1 uncultured Clostridia bacterium
TGAGAGAATTGCACAATCTCTTTAATTCATTTTCCCTCCCTTCCCATTCTGAGGGATCTATGTAAATTGATGAAGCTTTAATTGAAGCGGCGAGAATCTTTTCATTTCTATCAAGAATATCACCTCTTTTTGAATCCACTGAAACTATTCTGCTGTTCTGAGCCGCTATTATTTTTTTGTAAATTTTGTGTCTAAAAATCTGCAAATCAGCAAGTTTGAAAAAGATTATCCCTGACCATAAAAGGAAAACTATGAAAGAGATTTTCGTCCTTTTTCTTAGCTCAACCACAGGACTCCTTATCACTTTATACCCTCCTTTTCTGGCAATTTCATTTTTTGCAAGGATTTATCTGAACTATTTTTATTAATGATTTTCAGTACTACTATCTGCTCCTTTTCCATCTCTCTCATCCCAAGCTCCTTAGCTATCTTTTCTACTCTTTTCAGGTTTAGCAATTTTGCTCTTTCTATCTGGAGAATCCCTATTTCCTCTTTCAATTTGTCCCTTTCTTTCCTTAATTTTTCTATTTCATAGCCAATTCTTAAATTTTCTGTGTGAAAAAATATATATGTCAGGACAACAATAAAAGAAAAAATAAGTATAAGGAAGAGGTTCGGTATTTTTTCTCTCTTTACCATAATCATTTTCTCCTAATGCATCTTAGTTTTGAAGAGCGGGAGCTCTGATTTCTCTCGATTTCTTCCTGTGATGGAGTTACAGGTTTTTTGGTTAGTATTTCTCCAACTCCTTCCTTCTCCAATTTTCTGAAAGTGTTCTTTACAATTCTATCTTCGAGGGAATGAAAGGATATAACAACAAGGGTTGAATCTTGGCTCAAATTTTTTAAAAGATTATCCAAAAATGAGTCAAGCCCTTTCAACTCATTGTTCACCTCTATCCTTAAAGCTTGAAAAACTTTCTGGGCAGGATGACTCTTTCCCTTAATGGGCTTCCACCTGTAAACCCTTTCTACAAGATCTCTCAATTCTGATGTTCTTTTAAATGGCTTTTTCTTCCGAATCTCAAGAATATTTTTAACAAGCTTATGAGGAGATTCCACCTCTCCATAATCCCTGAAAATTCTCATAAGTTCATCCTTTTTGTATTTGTTCAAAATCTTCTCCGCAGTAAGAGGAGTGTCCAATGAAAATCTCATATCAAGAGGACCATCGAGGTTGAAGCTGAATCCCCTTTCTGCTTTCTGCAATTGATAAGATGAGAGACCAAGATCCACAATCACCCCTTTTATCTCGCTTAAATCTATCGGAAGTTCAAATAAATTTTTATAGTCAGAACAAAAAACCTTATACCTTCCTTCAAATTCCTTCAATCTTTTTATTGCAACATCTATAGACTCTTTATCCTTATCTATTCCTATTATCTTCCCATGGGGATAAGACCTCTTGAGAATTTCAATGGAATGTCCTCCTGTCCCAAGGGTGCAATCAAGATATGTAAATGGTGAGCACGGATTTAAATAATTCATGACCTCCTCAACCATAACAGGAATATGATAAATCTCATTTCCTTCCAAGAATTTCCCATAGCGCATTTTCATCAAAAGGCTCCGAAAGAATCTCTTTCTCAAATAATTCCTTATTCCATACAACCAGATAATCAATCTTACCAAGGACAATAAGCTCCTCTCCGTCCATCATGGCTGATTTTCTCAAATATGGTGGAATTAAAATTCTTCCCTTTCCATCTATTTGATCGCTCTTTCCCCAGTACCCTACCCTTTCAAGAAATTTTGAAGCTTTTGGATTAAAGGGAGAATCTTGAAGAAGCCTCTCTTCTGCTTTTTCCCATACAGGGATTGGAAATAGCGAAACATACTTTCCTGTTATAGATGTTATATATATTTCATCTCCCCAGTTTTCTTTTATAATTTCGAGAAACTTTGCGGGAATCTTAAGTCTTCCACTCTCATCGAGCCTGACTGTTTCTCTACCTCTCAAACTTTTCATTTCGTCCCACTTTATCCCATTTTATCCCTTAAAAATATGCTTGTCAAGTGGTTCATAAATTCACAGAAGAGAGTTAAGGAAATAGAAGGCGAATGAGATTCAAAGAGTTAAAGAATGAGAAAATAGGCTTTGGATAGACCTATTCTCAGTCCATCCTATTTTGCAATAACTACTTTGTTTTTGCCAAGTCTTTTTGCCTCATACAAGGCATTGTCAGCTCTTTTTACAAAGTCTTCAAGGCTTTCTCCATCTCTGTAAGAGGCTACACCAAAACTTGCAGTTACCTTTAAATTCCCGTTAATTTTAATTATTGAAGGAAGTTCTTCTTCAATCATTTTTCTTAATCTTTCTCCAACTATTATAGCTTTGTCAAGGGGTGTTTCAGGAAGAATTATTGCGAATTCTTCTCCACCGTATCTTGCTATTGTATCCACATCACAATCCTTGTAAACTTCATTTTTACAACCTCTTATGTTATCCCTTATAAGTTTTGCAGATTCCCTTAGAACTTTATCTCCAACAAGATGCCCATATGTATCATTAATCATTTTGAAATTGTCAAAATCGAGGATTATTAAAGAAAGGGGTCTTTTGTATCTCCTTGCTCTCATTACTTCAGTGTAAAGTTTGTGGTAAAAATATCTGTAATTAAAGACACCGGTGAGAGAGTCTGTAATAGAGGTAAGCTCAAGTTCTCTGTAAATGTGAGCATTCTTTATTGTTACCGCTATCTGGGAACATAGTAAAGAAAGAATTTTCTCATCTTCTATTCCAAAGGCATTCTCGATTTTGCTTTCAATTGTTAAAACCCCAAGGAGTTCGTCCCTGTAAATGATTGGAAGGGCAATCTCAGATTTGACTCCTGGAATTCCCGATGGGATGTAATAATCACATTTGCTTATGTCTCCTATATTTATTATTCCTTTTTCCTCAGCACACTTTCCAGTAATTCCCTTACCTATAGGTATCTTCATCCCAATATTCTTTTTAGGCATTACTGTGACTGCTTTTATAACAAGATCTGATTCTTCTTTTATCATTATTGCCGCTGAATCGTATTTCAATGTCCTCTTTATGCTCTGAACTACAAAACGAAGAAGTTTCTCAATCTCAACTATAGAAGTTATTTTAACACCTATTTTATTTGCAAGTTCCAGCTGGGTATGGAGATAAGCCTTTGATATGTAAACAGCAAGCTGATTGCTTAAAATTTTTAGAATTTTAACATCCTCTTCAGAGAAGGCATTTTTCTCTTTACTCTCTATATTTAAAACCCCAAGAAGGTGATTCTTCCGAATTATGGGAACAGCAAGCTCAGATTTGATCTTCCTGTCAAAGGGGATATAATCTTTGAATTTTGAAACATCTGGAACAAGGATTTCCTTTCTTTTCTCTGCACAACTTCCGGTAACACCTTTCCCAATTGGTATCCTCTTTCCAATTATTGAAGATGGATAATTTGTGGCTGCCTTTATAACTAAGCTGTCACCCTCCCTGAAAAGAATTGAGCAATTGGAATAATTGTAGGTTTCACTGATAAGATTTGCGCATATTTTAAGCAATTTAGAAAGCTCAAGCTCTTCACTCAACTTTGTAGTAATTTTGTAAAGTAGCTCGAACCTCTCACCATTAAGCCCTCTTCTCTCTGCCATTTCTTCTCTCATCCTTTTAGTATCTAACAAATAGAAAAAATTATCAAGTTTTTCTTGAGAAAAATCAATTAATATGATAATCTTATCCCATGAAAAGGACAAGGCTTTATAGAATTTTCAAAAGTATGAATGCAAAAATGATTGAATTCTTTGGCTGGGAACTTCCTATTGAATTCAGTGGAATTATATCTGAGCATCTCGCAGTAAGGGAGAAGGTTGGTATTTTCGATGTAAGCCACATGGGAGAGATAAGGATTAAGGGTAAGGATTCACTAAAATTTCTTCAATTTTTAACATCCAATGACCCAGCAAAACTTGTTCCTGGAAAGATTCAGTATACAGCCCTCACAACTCCAAAAGGGACTCCTGTTGATGACTTGCTGACTTATAGAATCTCAGAGGACGAATTCTTCCTTGTTGTAAATGCTTCCAACACAGAGAAGGATTTTAAATGGATATTGGAACATTCAAAAGGTTTTGATGTTGAGGTAAAAAATGAGAGTGATGAGTGGACACAACTTGCAATTCAGGGTCCTCTTGCAATCAAAGTTATAGCTCCCCTTGGCGATTTTGATCCCTCAGAGATTAAGTATTACTGGTTTAAAGAATGTAATTTCGCGGGTCACAGGGCAATAGTTTCAAGAACTGGCTACACAGGTGAAGATGGGTTTGAAGTTTACTTTAAAGGAGATGAAGAGACTGCTGAAAAGATTTATTTAGAAATAATGGAAAAGGGAAAGGAGTTTGGTATTCTTCCCTGTGGACTTGGAGCGAGAAATACTCTAAGACTTGAAGCAAAGATGTGCCTTTACGGAAATGACATTGACGAAGATACAACCTTACTGGAAGCAGATCTTGGCTGGATTGTTAATTTTGAAAAGGGCGATTTCATTGGAAGGGATGTTTTGCTGAGACAGAAAGAGAAAGGGATTGAGAGAAAGCTTGTTGGTTTTGAAGTTCATGACAGAGCTCCTGCAAGGGAACATTCCCCTATTTTTATAAATGGGAAGGAAGTCTCCTTTGTAAGAAGTGGAAGTTATGCCCCATATCTAAAAAAGAACATTGGACTTGCCTATCTACCAATTGAAAATACAAAGGTAGGAACTCAATTTGAAATCAAAGTAAGGGATAGGTTTTTAAAGGCTGAAGTTGTAGAGACTCCTTTTTACAAAAGAAAGAAATGAAAAATCAAAAATTTTAGGAGGAAATACATGTATCCACAAGATTTTTATTTTACAAAAGAACATGAATGGGTAAAGGTGGAGGGAGAAAAGGGAATTGTTGGAATAACTGATTATGCCCAAAAATCTCTTGGAGACATAGTCTATGTTGAGCTTCCCCAGATTGGTAAGATTGTGAAATTCATGGAAACAGCTGGAACAATTGAGTCTGTAAAGGCTGCATCCGATGTTTTTTCTCCTGTAACCGGTGAGGTAATTGAGGTAAATGAAAATCTGAAAGATTCTCCAGAGCTTGTAAACAAGGATCCCCATGGGAAAGGCTGGCTTTTTGTTGTAAAACTCCATGACAAGACAGAGCTAAAAAAGCTTATGACAGCCTCTGAATATGAAAAGTATGTGGAAGGGCTTACAAAATGAAGAACATATACTTCCCATCCTCTGAAAAGGATGTAAAAGGGATGTTATCAGAATTAGGAATTTCCTCAGAGGATGAGCTCTTTTCCTCTATACCTGAGGAGTTCAGGCTTAAAAAACCCCTTGAGCTTCCTCCTCCCATGGATGAGCTCTCCCTTTTCAAACATTTCAAAGATATCTCAAAAAAGAACAGGATAGATATTATCCCCTTCGTAGGAGCAGGAGCTTATCCCCATTACATTCCATCAGTAGTTGATTATCTCTCTTCAAGAGGTGAATTCCTCACTCCCTATACCCCCTATCAACCAGAGCTAAGTCAGGGTACCCTTCAAGTGATATTTGAATATCAGACCCTTGTTTCTAATCTAACTGGTATGGAAGTTTCCAATGCTTCTCTCTATGATGGAGCAACTGCGACAGCTGAATCTGCCCTTATGGCTTGGAGGATTAAAAATGGGGAAAAGATTCTTGTCTCATCCACCCTTCATCCTTTCTGGAGGGAAACCCTTAAAACATATCTTAAAAATTTCTCCATTGAAATTTTGGAAATTCCTTACAGAGATGATGGGAGAATAGATTTGGATAAGGCAGAAAAGTTGGTTGACGAAAAAACCTTTGCCATAATTGTCCAGTCCCCTAACTTTTTTGGTGTGATTGAGAACTTAAAGGAAGTATCAGATTTTGCAAAGGGGAAGAATATTTTGTTCCTTGTTGGAGTTTCAGAGGCAATTTCATTGGGACTGCTTAAACCTCCAGGTGAATTTGGAGCTGACATTGTTTTTGGTGAAGCCCAATCCTTTGGACTCCCCCTCTCCTTTGGAGGTCCATATCTTGGATTTATCTCCTCGAAAATGGAATTTGTAAGACAGATGCCAGGGAGGATTGCTGGAGAGACAGTTGATAGAAATGGAAAGAGGGGATTTGTTCTCACCCTCTCTACAAGGGAACAACATATTAGAAGGGAAAAAGCTACCTCAAACATTTGCACAAACCAAGCCTGGTGCGCTCTAAGGGCAACAATTTATCTTGAAACGCTTGGCAGAAAGGGGTTGATGAAACTTGCCAAGTTAAATCTTTCAAAGGCTACATATGCGAAAAAAAAGATTGAGAAAATTAAAGGAATAAAAATAAGATTTAACTCCCCAACTTTCAACGAGTTTGTTGTTGAATTTGAAAAGCCCTTAGAGCCAATTTATGAAAGACTTGAAGAGGAAGGATTTATTGCTGGGCTTCCTCTTTCAAAGTATTACAAAGATTTGAGAAATTCAGCTCTTTTATGTTTCACTGAAATTCATTCAAAGGAAATAATTGATAGATTTGTTGAAAAAATTGGAGAAATAGTATGAAGGCAAAATTCCTATCATATGAGGAACCTTTAATATTTGAAATAAGTGAAGAAGGAAAATACGCAATCAATTTGCCTGATTTTGATATTCCTGAGGAAGATCTTGAAAAAGATTTGAAAAGAGAGGATATTACCGATTTCCCTGAGGTCTCAGAAACTGAAATTGTCAGGCATTTTACAAGGCTTTCCCAGCTTAACTACTGTGTGGACAAAGGTTTTTATCCTTTGGGCTCATGTACAATGAAGTACAATCCTAAGATTAACGAGAAAATAGCAAATCTTGAAGGTTTTACTGAAATTCATCCCCTATATCCTGAAAAATTTGTCCAGGGCTCCCTTGAAATAATCTATACCCTTGAAAAACTCCTTTGTGAGATAACTGGGATGGATAGTTTCACTACTGCCCCTCTTGCTGGAGCTCACGGAGAGCTCACTGGAATGCTTATAATAAGGGCTTACCACATGAGTAAAGGTGAGGGAAGGAAGAAAGTTCTTATTCCCGATTCCGCCCATGGAACAAATCCTTCTTCCGCTCATCTTTCAGGATGGACTGTGGAGGAGATTCCATCAAACCAATATGGAACTGTTGACATAGAGAAACTGAAGGAAAGAGTTGATGAAACAGTTTCCGCTCTCATGCTTACCAATCCCAACACTCTCGGAATATTTGAAAAGGATATAAAACAAATTGCAGAAATCCTTCACTCAAAAGGTGCTCTCCTCTATATGGATGGTGCCAATTTAAATGCTCTAATAGGGATAGCAAAAGTTGGTGAAATGGGAGTTGATGTTGTTCATACAAATTTACATAAGACTTTCTCTACTCCCCATGGTGGTGGTGGACCAGGTTCTGGACCTGTTGGAGTAAAGAAATTCCTTAAACCTTTTCTCCCTATTCCAAGGGTGGAGAAAAAGGATGGGAAATATTTTCTTAACTGGGAAAAGCCAAATTCAATAGGAAGGATATGTGGATTTTACGGAAATTTCCTTGTCCTTGTAAAAGCCCTCGCCTATATACTTTCCCTTGGATATGAAGGACTGAGGGAAACAGCAAAAAGGGCAGTCTTGAACGCAAACTATATAAGGAAGAAGCTTGAGGGGTTATATCATGTTCCTTACAAATCTCCAACCCTCCATGAGTTTGTTTGTTCCGACAAAAATTTCCAGCAGTTCAATGTAACAACCCTTGATGTTGCAAAGAGGCTTATTGACTATGGACTTCATCCACCAACTATCTATTTCCCTCTAATTGTTCATGGAGCTTTAATGATTGAGCCAACTGAGACAGAAGGAAAAAGAGATCTTGACCTTTTTGTATCAGCAATGGAGGAGATTTACAGAGAGGCGAAGGAAAATTCAGAAGTTTTGAAAAATGCTCCCCACATTACTCCTGTTGGAAGATTGGATGAAGTTTTGGCTGCAAAGAAACTTGTGTTAAGATGGAAAAGGAAATGAATGTTCAGGAAATAATTTTTAGACTCGAAAGGTTCTGGGCTGATAAAGGATTTTACATTGCAGTACCCTATGATGTTGAGGTAGGTGCTGGCACAATGACTCCAGACACATTCTTCAGAGTTCTTGATTCAAGACCCTGGAATGTTGCTTATCTTCAACCCTCGAGAAGACCAGCAGATGGGAGATACGGAGAGAATCCTCACAGGGTTGAAAAACACCATCAATTTCAAGTAATTGCAAAACCAGCACCTGAGGATATTCAAAAAATTTATCTTGAAAGTTTGGAATCCCTTGGGATAGAACTTACTGAGCATGATATAAGATTTGATGAAGACAATTGGGAATCTCCAACGATAGGGGCCTGGGGAGTTGGATGGCAGGTTCTTCTCGATAGCCTTGAGATAACCCAGTTTACATACTTTCAGCAGTGTGGAGGTATTGAGCTTCCCCAGATACCAGTTGAGATAACCTATGGTATTGAAAGAATTGCAATGTTTCTTCAGGGTGTAGACTCTGTTTTTGAACTTGAATGGGCACCTGGCGTCAGTTATAGCGATGTAAGGTTCAGGAGCGAAAGAGAATTTTCAATTTACAACTTTGAGAAGGCTGATATAGATTCTCTATTCCTCCTTTTTAACTCCTATGAGAGGGAAGCAAAAAGACTAATTGAAAATAACCTTCTCCTTCCCTGTTATGACTACTGTTTGAAATGCTCCCACATATTTAACATCCTTGATGCAAGGGGGGCTTTATCTGTTACAGAAAGAGTTGGGATGGTAATGAGAATTAGAGAGATTGTCCTTGATGTTGCAAAGAGATATATAAGTGAGGTGGGAAATGGTTGATTTTCTTCTTGAAGTTGGAACAGAGGATATGCCTTACAATCATGTGAAAGATGGAATTTCTCAGCTTGCATCTTCCATTAAAAAACTATTAGACGAGAGGAAAATTGGTTATCAGGAAATCAGAGGGATAGGAACTTTGAGAAGACTCTCTGTATATATTAAAGATATAGCCTTAGAGGAAACTCCAGAAGAAGAAGTTATAATTGGTCCTCCCCTTCAGCTTGCTCTTGATAAAGATGGAAAACCAACTCAGGCACTTATTGGCTTCCTCAGAGCGAAGAATGCAAATTTGAACGACATTGAATACTTGGATACTGAAAAGGGAACATACATCTCTCTAAGAAAAAAATCCTCTGTAAGAGGTACAAAAGAAATTCTTGAGGAGAAAATTCCTGAAATTATTCTCTCCCTTTATTTTCCAAAGACAATGCGATGGGAAGGAGGGGTTAGATTTACAAGACCCATAAGAAACCTTCTTTGTATAATTGGAGAGGAAAATGTTAACTTCTCAATAGGAAATGTTTCCTCATCCCGTTTTACTTTTGGTCATAGAATTTGGGGGAAGGAAAAGATTCATATTCATTCGCCAGAAGAATACATAGAAAAATTAAAAGAAAGTTATGTAATTGTTGAGCCTGAAGAAAGGAAAAAAGTAATCCTTAGAGAAATTGAAAGAATAGAAAAGGAAAAGGGAGGGAAAGCCTTAATTGATGAGGAAGTGGTTGATTACTGGGTCTACACAGTTGAATTTCCCCTTCTTTTTATTGGTTCCTTTAAGACTGAGCATCTAAATCTTCCTTCTGAGGTTATAGGCTATGTGATTGAGAAAAATCAAAAGTTTTTCCCATTGACAAAGGAAGACGGTTCTTATCTTCCCTATTTTGTAGGCGTTGCAGATTCTGCTGATGATTTAAAAGGATACATTGTAAAGGGAGCAGAAAGAGTAATAAATGCAAGACTAATAGATGCAGAGTTCTTCTGGAATAAGGACAGAGAAACTCCATTTGAAGTAAGATGGCAAGACCTCTCAAAGATAATTTATCAAGAAAAGCTTGGAAATTATCTTGATAAATCCCAGAGAATCAATGAACTTTCCATATTCTTAGCCAACGAACTTGGACTCTCAGACATAGATTCCATTAAAATGGCTTCCCAGTATTGTAAGGTTGACCTCGTTACTCAAATGGTAAAGGAATTCCCAGCTCTCCAAGGTGTAATGGGAGGACTCTATCTCAGGGAAGAAGGTTATCCTGAAAATGTCTGGAAGGCAGTTTACGAGCATTACAAACCCCTCAGTCTCGAAGATTCACCTCCCTCAACCATTGAAGGAGCTATTCTTTCAATTGCTGATAAAATTGATCACATTGTTGGTGCCTTTGGAATCGGAATAGAATTTTCAGGTTCGTCAGACCCCTTTGCTTTGAGAAAAGCAGGTCAAGGTTTGTGCAAAACAATCATCCATCACAAAATTTCAACATCAGTCAATAAGATTGTTGATATTTCAATCCAGATCTTTAACAATTTAATTGCAGACCCTTCAGAAGTGAAGGAAAAAGTTCTTCAATTCATTGATGAGAGATTAGAATATATATTCCATGATTGGATGGGATTTCCCCATGATCATGTAAAAGCGGTTTTTGCTTCAGGAACTGAAAATATTTACAATCTGTATCTGAAATTAAAAGCATTGGAAAAGGTCAAAGATACAGAGCTTTTAAAATCTCTTGTATTTGCCCATAAGAGGATAAAAAATATTGTTGCTGGCCAACCCTTCGCAATCCTCAATGAAACTCTTTTGACACAAAAGGAAGAAAAGGAACTCTGGGAGATTTATAAAGAGCTTGAAAGGGACGCAAGTAATTTCTTTAAGGAAGGAAACTTTGAAGCTATCCTCGAACTTCTCTTACAGGTTGAGCCTTTTGTAAACAGATTTTTCGATAAAGTCCTTGTAATGGTTGATGATATAGATTTAAGGAAAAACAGAATCTCCCTCCTCACCTCAGTCAATTCCCTCCTTCAAATGGTTGCCGACTTCTCCCAGATTGTTGTTTGATTCATTTAAATTCCAATCCTGTTCTTAACCCAAGATAAATTCCTCTACCGTAATAATAAGTGATTCCAATAATCATATTGAATTCTTGAGACAACTTGCATTTTAGTCCTCCTCCTGCACTGAAGACGGGAAATGGAATGTAAAACACAAAATGAGAAATTCCCACTCCTGCACCAATAAAAGGGGAAATTTTCCCTTTTTCCTTAAAAAAATATAGCACATTAAAATAGGGAATGATATATGATTCATCCTCTTTTTCATCCATATAGCCTCTTACACTTCCTCCCCATCGATGATAGGTTAGTTTCTGGTGATTTATCTCAACCTGAAGTGCAAATCTTTTTGAGAAGTAGTATTTCAATCCCAACCTGAAAGGAATTCCCAACTCATGCCGTTCGTAATATTTATCTTCTGAAGACAAAGGAGGAATTCTCCACCACTTCTCTGATGTTTTGAAATCTGCCCCGAGACCAAAAGAGTATCCTGAAGAGATCTCAACAGCAAAATTATTCTCTGCTCTCACCAGATTCGGAAGAAGAAAGGAAAGAAGTAGTGCAAAAATTGTCCTTTTCATTTTTCAAAATCCAAACTCAATGCTAAAAGGAATACTCCATCTCTGATTGTTATGAATATTTACAGGCCATTGGTTTATATAACTTTTTTTATATTTGGTAAAATAGTTGAAACCTAAATTGAGATTTAAAAATAAAAAATCAGAGATTTTTCCTACCATCTTAACACCTGCTCCCAATCTTGCAATTTGTTTAGGAGTAAGCGATTCCCCATTAGTAAACACATATCCAAAGCCTAATGTTACATATGGAGTGAAGGGTCTTCTTGGATATTTAAGAACATAATCAATCATTAACGAATGATCTCTCCATCTTTCGTATCTTAAGCGAAGGTAGAACGGATGGATATAAGATACTTCTGCACTCTGTTTTATCCATTCTATCTTAAATCCCAAATACTTTGATAAATAGGCTTGAAAATTGTATCCATTGAATTCTCCAAATTTAAACTCTTTATTCTCATAATGACCTGTCGAGAAGGAGCGTCCGTAAAATATACCAAAAATAATCCTTTCTCTATCATTGCAAAATAAAGATTCCTCAAGAAGGATGAGAAGGAAAAATGAAAAAACTATTTTTCTCATTTCTTTCCCTTGCTCCTTAAAAGCTCTATTCTCCAGATTAAAAACTTTCCCGTTGATTCCTTTGAATCAGATGCAGGGATGAAGTTTATTTCATAGACTTTTAAACCTTCCTTCCAATTCTTGTGCTTCTTTAGACTAATTGTTATCAATTTGAATTTTGCCTTAGGTGTTGCAGGTATTGAAATCTCCCTTACTGTCCCATCCTTTGGTGCACTATTTAAATTGTATCTCTTTGTTTTTCTATCAATCATCCTTTCATCAACCCATCCAATCCTTCCCTTTAGAACACCTTTTCTTGTTTCAACTTCGTTGGAGTAAAGGATTCTTATTGCATCAAAACTAAAATCAGATAGATCTAGACTCTGTATCACAAAGGAAGAGTCGGATGGATAAATATCTAATACAAGGAAACCATCCTTGTCAATATTAAGATTTGGAATATTTGCTGAAAGCCATTTTCTTAGAGAACGAGGATCATCCTTGAATGAGTATGCCCTATCCCATGAAAATACTATTGATTCTGGAAGAATCGGGTCTTCTTTATAGTCACACTCATCTCCTATTCCATCCCAGTCTGAATCCAATTGATCTGGATTATATACACCTGGGCAATTGTCGCACCAATCACCCCAGCCATCTCCGTCCATATCATCCTGGGAAGGATTTGGTGTCCTCCAACAGTTGTCGCATGCATCTCCTACACCGTCTCCATCAGAGTCTGCCTGATCGGGATTGTAAGTATAGATACAATTGTCTATACTGTCAGGAACCCCATCTCCATCAGAGTCCTGTTCAGGAGGTTGCACCACTTCAACTGTCACATAATCATACTCCACTTTTGTATGGTCGTGACAGTACCAGTAAGTGTATATGAGTTTTGCTTCATTTGTTTCTGTCTCATATAGGGTTGCTGTCCTCTGGCATGTATGGGATTGACCAGGACCTAAGTAAGAGAGGGTGCAGACAGTTCCAAAACTATCATCGTAAACAGAGAGATTCCTTACAGGAACAACTCCTCTATTTTCAAAGAAATAGTAGTAAGTAACAGATTCACCCCTTTGAATTCTATAGGAGCTTGCATATTTGTCGAAATAGATATTCAGAGGGGATGGGAAATAACCACAATCTGGAGGGCATCCAGAAGGAGAGTATCGATATGGATTAAAAATGTATCTTTCTCCTAAATCCCACAAATATGGTCTAAGAGGATCTATAAACCATATTCCATAATAATTGTCATTTATATCTTCAACCCCGTACTCCCATGGTGGAGTAGCAGCGCATTGACCAGCTTCCCAAAGTCCTTGACGATAATTATCTCCTGAAAATCTTGCTCCAAATTGAACATCATAGGTTGGAGTGTCACCTCCTGTTGTATATGTCTTACAAATTCTGAAAGGATCTCCAAACCTTCTTTCCCATATTTCATCAAGACTTATGAGCTCATAACTTACATCCCTATCATTTACACTCTCTGGTATCTCTGCTCCTCTCCCTGCATACAAATATCCTATTCCTGTTCCATCAACACTGGGAAAAATGAGACAGGGATCACCTGGATATCTGTTATTCCAGCAATCTTGGGGTTGTCTTGCATGATTTGTCCCATATACAGCATGTTTTCTCTCCTTTACATAAACTGCAGGATGGCTTTCATTTATAAATTCAACTTGTGTATAATAATGTATATCATGATGAGCAATTGTTTCTAAAAGATAAAATCTTCCCCAATAAGAACCATCCTTTCTAATTGTTACCCTGCATCCTTCTGAGTCATTTTCATGATGAGAGCAATCACAGATAGGATTTCCCTCATCTCGAGGGTGGAAGAAAAGATAGGTTATAAAATAATAATTTGTAGACTCTATAAC
>CAZFCI010000086.1:0-3253 GCA_964517525.1 uncultured Clostridia bacterium
AATAGAGAGGGAAGGACCCCATACACCAGTTGTTAAAGAACTTTTAGAATTTATAAAAAGCTCAAAGAGAGGGATTATCAAAAAGGTTACAGAAGTTGAAGAGGATTAATATGGAAGAAAAAATCGGAATTATAGCTGGAGAGGGTAAATTCCCTCTTCTTGTTTTAAGGGAAGCAAAGAAATTAGGTTATCATGTGGCTGTTGCAGGGATTAAAGGAATTTCATCACCCGAGCTTGAGAAAGAAGCAGATTCTTTCGTATGGCTAAATATAGGAGAGGTTGGGAAACTTTTAGAATTTTTTATCAAAAATGAAATAAAAAAAGCCCTTCTTGCCGGTAGTGTTAAACATTCCTCTATTTACAAAGACCTTTCTCCAGATTTCATAACGGGAGTCTTACTAAGTCAACTTACCGATAAAAAGCCCACATCAATTTTTAAAAAATTGGCAGACTTTCTTTCATCAAAAGGAATTGAATTTATAGATTCAACAATTTTTCTTTCCAATCTTCTTCCAGAGGAAGGATTTTTGACAAAAGTTAATCCCTCTCAAAAAGCTCTTGAAGATATTAAATTTGGATGGGAAATTGCAAAAAATATTGCAAAAATGGATATTGGACAGACAATAGTTGTTAAGGATAAAGCTGTGATTGCAGTTGAAGCGATGGAGGGAACAGATGAAACTTTAAAGAGAGGAATTGCTCTTGGAGGAGATGGCATAGTAGCTATAAAGGTTTCAAGACCTGAGCAGGACATGCGTTTTGATGTTCCTGTAGTAGGACTTTCAACTTTAAATATACTTTCCAGTGTTCAAAATCCTGTCCTCTGTATAGAAGCAGGAAAAACCATATTCTTTGATATGGAGGAGTCCATTAGATTTGCTAATGATAGGGGGATTTCCATTATTGCGAGGAGAGAAAATGAATAGGATTGGTGTTATAGGTGTTGGATATCTTGGAAGCCAGCATGCAAGAATTCTTTCTTCAATTCCAGAATGTAAGTTATCTTGCGTTGTTGATATAGATAAAGAGAGAGCAGATAGAGTTGCAAAGGAGTATAATGCAGTCCCAATTTATAACTGGAGAGATGCCATTTCTTTGATCGATTCTGCAATTGTTGCAACCCCGACATCAACCCACTTTGAAATTTCAAAAGGGCTAATTGAAAAGGGTAAGCATGTTCTTGTGGAAAAGCCAATAACAGAAAAGATAGAAGAGGCTGAAGAACTTGTAGATTATGCTAAAAAGAGTGGTATACTCCTTCAAGTTGGTCATGTGGAAAGATTTAATCCTGCTTTAACTGAAGCGAGGAAAATTATTGAGAATCCAAGATTTATTGAAGTTCACAGACTTGGAACATTCTCCCATCGCTCTATTGATATAGATGTCGTTCTCGATTTAATGATTCATGATATTGACATTATACTTGACATTGTTAAGAGTGAGCCTTCTGAGATTAAATCAGCAGGAGCAAAGGTTCTTACTTCCAAAATTGATATAGCAAATTCAAGGATAGAATTTGATTCAGGCTGTGTGGCGAACTTAACAGCGAGCAGGGTTTACGGGAAAAAAGTTAGGAAATTGAGGATTTTCCAGCCCTTCAAGTATATTTCAGTAGATTACAAGGATCAGGAAGTTAAAGTTT
This sequence comes from uncultured Clostridia bacterium, assembly GCA_964517525.1. GTDB lineage: Bacteria > Acidobacteriota > Aminicenantia > JBFLYD01 > JBBIMS01 > JBBIMS01. The sequence goes on from CAZFCI010000086.1 coordinate 1,643, forward strand.
ATTCCCTTCAGGATTTTTCAATAAAAGAGGAAATCTTGAAAATTGAAAAGGAAGAGCCTCTGAAAATAGAACTGATTAACTTTTTGAGATCTGTGAATGGTAAAGGAGGGAAGGGTGTTACTGGACAAGAGGGTTTAAAAGCCTTGAGACTCGCCTATAAAATCCTTGATGAAATGAAATCAGATTTTCTTGAAATGACCTGAAGTGAAACTCAGAATCTTTACCACATTTATTTCCATAATCATCCACATAATTATTTTCTACATACTTATTACAATCCCTCCTATAGAAAAAGAGAAAAAGATAAAGGTTCAGCCAATAATGGTTTATATTCCCAAAAGTCCTCTTTTGGGGACTCCGCCATTATACATTCCAAAGGAAGAAGAGAAAAAGAGCGAAGAAAAGGAGAAGAAAAAAGATGAGGATAAAGGGACTTTGGAAAAAAACGATATACCGATTATTGTAAAGGGGGAAGAGAAAAAGGAAGATTCAAAGGAGGGGAGAAATATAGAGAAAAGAGAGGGTAAAGGGGAAGGAGAAGAAGGCGGAAGATTCATGGGAAAAGAATCAATTGATAATCCAGAAATAAAATCTGAAAACCCACAGAAATCAGAAAGGGGATACCTTTACTCTGATGGCATAGGGAAGCATCGATTTAATTATCCATCAGGTTTTTATTTTAAAGGTGGGGGTGGTGGGGGAATTGGAGGAGAAGGAATTCAGGGCTTTGCAGGCTCAGCCTATTTTGATTCAGGAGGTTATGATATAACTCCTTGGGCAAAGGAAGTTATTGAAAAGGTCAAAAGAAATTGGCTTGTTCCAATAGCTGCAAAATATGGAATAAAAGGAATTACAGGTATATATCTTGTTTTTGAAAAAAATGGAAATGTAAGCTCGATGAATCTTTTTAGAAAATCAGGAGTTATTTCCTTTGACCAATCTGCAACAAATGCAATAATTTCATCCATTCCTTTCCCGAAACTCCCCTATGATTTTCCCAAAGAAAACCTACCAGCTTACTTTTTTTTCTACTATAACATACCAATTGAGTCCCAATGAAGAGAAGAGTAGTTAAAATAATAATCATATTATTTATATTCATACTTCCTCAGTGTCATCCTCTAAAGAAGCCTGTTTACTATGAAATTTCTGAAGAAAAGTTTCTTCTTAAAACTCCTGTTGTAAGAGTTGGATTAAATGACCTTCCCCAGCAAATAGAAATAGAGGCAAAGGAAGGCTTAAGGATTGTTCACAAGCAAAATGGAAACTTTGAGAGGAGAAGAGATGCGAGAAAAATTAAGGTTGAATTAGGAAAAAATGGAAGGAATGAGGTATATTTTGTCCAGCTTGGAGCTTTCTGGAAAAGAGAAAATGCTGAAACTTTCTTAAATCAATTTTCACCTCTTTATCCTTTCCCAATGAAAGTTTACCAGTCCTCCCAATTTTATCAGGTTAGAGTTGGACCCTTTAAAAACAAAGTAGATGCCCTTGAGGTATTGAAATACTCCATCAAAAATGGAATAAAAGATGCATGGATTTTAAATGATATTCTGCCTTCTGAAGCTCAGAGTAATTTTATTTTTATAGATGGGGAGGAGCTTAAAATGGAGA
>CAZFCI010000087.1:0-5131 GCA_964517525.1 uncultured Clostridia bacterium
CCTCAACCTTTGTAAGGACAATCTTTTTTGCATAAGGAAATAATATCTTAGAAATTTTTTCAATTTCTTTGTCTTTCATTGATGCATACAAAAGGACAAAGGATTTAATTCCAATTTCTTTAAGAGAGATTAAAAGTTTTACTATTCCATCAGTATTGTGGGCACCGTCAATAATTATTATCGGGTTCCTATTTAAAATCTCCATCCTTCCCTCTAAAAATGTGCTCTCTATACCTTTTACAATTGATTCTTTCTTTATATGGAAACCCATTTCTCCAATTATTTCTGAAGCCAGTATGGCTGTCGCAATATTTTCTCCCTGAAAAAGACCATTGACAGCTGGAAAAATCTCATAAGTGTCCTTTAAAGATTTTATGTAGAACCCCCTTTTGTCTTTAGAAACTATTCTTTTAAAAGTAAATTTTTCATCATAAAGCCAGAATACCTCACTGCCTTTTTCTGTGGCAATCTTTCTTATAACCCTCCATGCTGTTGGGCTTTTCCCACCGAAACATACTGGAACGCCTTTTTTTATAATTCCTCCCTTTTCAAAGGCGATCTCCTCTATTTTCTTCCCTAAATACTCAGTATGGTCATAAGATATACTTGTTATAATACTCACCTCTGGAGTTATCACATTTGTTGCGTCAAATCTCCCTCCGAGCCCAACCTCAATGACCCCAAAATCTACATTCATTTCTTTAAAAAATTGAAAGGCAAGACAGGTAAGAACTTCAAAATATGTGGGAGTATCTTCCTCACTAAAATATTTGAATTTTCCCCGAATCAAATTGATTAATTGGGCAAAATGCTCATCTCCTATAAATTCTTTTCCAATTCTGATCCTCTCTTTAATGTCCATTAAATGGGGAGATGTGTATAAGCCAACTTTATAGCCTGAATTCTGAAGAATCTCAGATATAAATGAGCAGACAGAGCCTTTACCATTTGTCCCTGCAACATGTATTGATTTAAAAGATTTATGGGGATTACCAAAAAGACTCAGTAATTTTTCTATCCTATTAAGAGAAAGTTTTATCCTGAACTTGCCAAGGGAATCAAGGAATGAAATTGCCTCATTTATAGACAATTCTCACTATTCCCCCTTCTCAGGATATTTTTTTAAAAGTAATTTAAGGATAAGAGATATTGTTGATTTCATTTTATTTCTTGGAACAACCATATCAAGCATTCCATGTTCGAGAAGAAATTCTGATCTTTGAAATCCTTTAGGAAGTTTCTCTCTAATTGTCTGTTCAATAACTCTTGGTCCTGCAAAGCCTATAAGAGCATTAGGTTCTGCTATGTTCAAATCTCCTAACATTGCAAAGGAGGCAGTTACTCCTCCAGTAGTCGGGTCTGTTAGAATGGAAATAAAAGGAATCTTTGCCTCATCAAGGAGAGCAAGGAGAGCGGAAATTTTTGCCATTTGCATCAGAGAAAGAATCCCTTCCTGCATTCTTGCACCTCCAGAGCAAGAAATTGTTATATAAGGGACTTTTCTTTCCAGCGCGCTCTCTATTGCTCTTGAGATTCTCTCTCCTACTACAGAACCCATGCTTCCACCGATAAAACTATACTCCATTGCTGAAATTAAAACAGGAATTCCATCAATTTCAGTGGAAACATTAATGACAGCTTCACTAACTCCTGACTTTTCAGTGCTCTCCTTTAACCTGTCTTTGTATGATTTTGTGTCAAAAAAATTCAGAGGGTCTAAAGGTCTTACATTTTCGTCCTCAAACTTTTTTTCGCCATCAGAAAGGATCTCAATCCATTGAATTGCAGAGATTCTAAAATGAGCATTGCATGCAGGGCAAACATTAAGATTGGTCTCAATTTCTTTCCTGTAAAGAATCTTTCTGCAAAAATTACATCTTACCCACAATTCACTCATTGGATTTTTTCCAATTAAATTATTCTATTCAGCTCTCCTGGGCTTCGCCTTCTTCTTTCTCGAATTCGTTCTCTACTCCAAGAAGTGTGCATGCTGCATCGTAAATCTGCCTGATAGATTTTTTTGTATTCTGAAGCTCTGCAAGTTTCTCTCTTACTCTTTTAAGCTCCTCTTCAATCATTGCATCAATCTCTTTAATCTGTCTTTTAGTGTGTTCAAGTGTCTTTCTGTAGAAATTAATTTGTTCTTCGCTTAATGTTTCCTTCATGATACCTCCTATTGATTAATAGAGGCGAAAGCCTCCTTTTCTATCATATGTTGATTTAATCATTTTCTTTAAAATTTTACAAGCACAAGCATCCAGACTTTTACCCTTTTACCTGATTTTATTGCAGGAGAAAATTTCCACTCTTTTACAGCTTTAATTGCTTCCTCATTCATACCAAGGGTTTTTGAGACTCCCTTGACCAATTTCACATTCAAGACATCTCCTGTCTCAGAGATAAGAACATTTAAGAGAATTTCACCGTGAGCGGATGCCCTTTCAGCAGTTATTGTAAGTCTTGGTGGGACTTTTTTAATCGTTGAAGGTCTTACATCCACCTCCTCCAGGGACAAAAGATCCCCTTCTTTTAGAGGAGGAGGTTGCGGTTTGACTTCTTCTACCTTTTGAGGTTTGGGTTCCTCCTTTACTTGCTCTTCCGCAATCTGTTCTTTCTTTGGAGGCTCAGGTGGTGGAGTAACCTCCTGAGGAGGTTCCTCCTGTTTTAGAATTTCTACAGGCTTTTCCTTCTCCAATCTCTGAGGTTCAATCTTTTTCTGGGGCTCAATCTTTTTCTGGGGTTCTGTCTTAAAGGGTTGTTTCTGGACTTCCTTTTGAGGCTTCATCTCAGGAATAGGTAACATCTCCTTTGTTTCTTCCTTCAATTCCTGTTTTTCGATTTCAGGAGTTTCTAAGGACTTCTTTGCTTGCTCAGGTGGAGCCTCTTCCTTTTTCTCCACTGGAAGTGGGTGAACAACCTCACTCTTTTTAGCAATTTCTGCACCTAGAGACTTTTTTAAGCGGGGAAGATAAAGAAAATTATATGCTAAATACCCCATTAATATTAAAATAGCCAAAATCAATGTGAAAATAAGGGGTTTAGAAACTTTCCTTTTTTCCTCCTTTGTCTCAAAGGCTTCAAATATCTGAGGGGTCTCCCTTCTCGCTACTTCTGGAACTTCCACTTTTTCCTTTTCCTGAGGTATAAAAGCAAATTCACCAGGAAAAAGCTCAGCCATGAACAAAGAGAGTTCATGATTGTCAGGGATTGTTTTCCTTCTGCTTAGAATAAATTTCTCCAAATCCTTTTTCATCTCGAGGGCACTCTGATATCTTTCAGATGGTCTTTGCTTCAAAGCTTTTAAGACAATACTTTCCAGTTGAGCTGGAACTTCAGGATTTAACTTGGTTGGCTTTACTATTTTACCTTTCTGGACCTTCTCAAGAACTGCCATTTCAGAGTCTGCCATAAACAACTTTTTGCCTGTGATCATCTCAAAAAGAACACAACCGAGGGAGTATATATCCGCTCTAAAATCAACCTCTTTGCTACCTTTGCTTTGCTCGGGAGACATGTATAACATCTTTCCCTTTATTTGCCCTGCAACAGTCTGATGAAGCTTTGATGAAGCCTTTGCCACACCAAAATCTGTTAGTTTTACATCCCCCTCATAGGAAATAAGTATATTCTGAGGGGAAACATCTCTGTGAACAATCTTCAGGGGTCTGCCCGTGTTATCTTTTTTGTTGTGAGCGTAGTAAAGGGCATCGCAGACTCTCATCACTATATATGCTGAAAGCTCATAAGGAAGAAGTTTTCCTCTTGAAGAGATAGTTTTTAGTATTGTCCTAAGATCTTTTCCGTGAACATACTCCATTGCAATAAAATAAGACCCTTCCTTCTTGCCCAGATCAAAAATCTGGACTATATTTGGATGTGAAAGCTGACTTGCTATTTTTGCCTCATCAATTAGCATTTCAATAAATTCTCTGTCCTCAGCAACATTAGGCAATATCCTTTTCACAGCTACAGTTTTTTCAAATCCTTCTACTCCCTTCCTCTTTGCCTTAAAAAGTTCTGCCATTCCTCCTGTGGCAATTTTCTCTTCAAGTATATAATCTCCTATTGTTTCTTTAGATGGAATTTCGACTCTTATTTTCTCAACCTTTTCCTCTATAGGGGGGACTGGAGGAATTGGAGGAATTTCAACAGTTGGCACTTCTTCTTTCCCTTCTTCTTTTATCTCTTCCACATATTCTATTTCCTCTTTTCTAAACTCCTCGACATATTTTTCTTCCTTTGGAGCTAAGACTTTTTCAGAGGGTTCAACCAAAATTTTTTCCTTCGAAATTTCAATTTCTCTCTCTTTTTCGGGAAATTCAGGAGTGGGTTTTTCCTCCTTCTTTCTTTCAGTTGAAGGTTTTACCTTGACTTTTATTCCAAGTCCTGAAAGGGTTTCCTCCAGCTTTTTCTCAAGATCCTCTTCACTCTCCTCTATTATTTCTCTCCCAATAACTTTTTTCTCTACTTTTTCTTCAGACTCCTTTTTCTGGAAGAATTGAAAGTCAACTTTTTTCTCTTCCTTTGAGGGATGTTCAAGTTCCTTCAAAATTCCTCCAAAAAGTTCTTCAGAAGTAACTTTTTTTTCTCCTGTTATATCCTTTAAGAATTCCTTTGTATCAGCCTTAATGGGGATTGTCTTAAAGAGTTCTTCCTCCTTCGGATAAAGAGAATTCTTTACCAAATTCAAAAACTCATTCTCGTCAAAGGGATATTCAACAAAAGCAGTAGCATTATATTTTGTTATAGCCTCATTTCTGAATCTTGTTCCTTTATAAGTTCCTGTAACGATAATAACAGGAATTTTCATTTCAGATTCAGCCCTTATCCTCTGGCAAAGCTCAAAACCGTGAACTCTTGGTAGAAGAGCTTCAGTTATAACAAGATCCGGCTTCTCATCTTTGAACATTTCATACCCCTCAGCACCATCAAAGGCTATTACAACCTGAAAATCCTGTTTCTCAAGCAAATTTTTTATCTCTTTTAACTTAAAAGCTTCAAAAAATACTAACAATATTTTCTTTTTCATCGTTTAATCCCATAAAACAAACTCATTTTATCAAATAAAAATTATTCATGTCAAGCAAGGGATGTCAACCCTAAAATCTCTGCTTCAAGACAGTTTTTATAT
>CAZFCI010000088.1:0-1872 GCA_964517525.1 uncultured Clostridia bacterium
AACTCATATCTACAATTTTTACATCTTAATTTCCCTCTTCTTACTTTCCAGAATTTTTTTCCGAGACATCTTGGACACTTTACTTTATCCATAGCCACATTTTAACATTTTTAAGTGGCTATTTTCAAACATAACCCAAAAATATTATCTTTCTCATTTTACTCCTTTAAATCTCTTTTTCAACAGAAAGGACAAAAACTTTCAAACCTTCTTTTTTATATCTTTCTTTTGCTTCTTTAAATTTTTCAATTAATAATTTTTCTTTTTCATCCTCAACAACTGTAAAAAATAAAGTATTCAATGAAGGCCAGATATTTGTTCCAAGATGAGGTCCTGAACTTTTACCAACTCCTTGAACCCTTTCAATCCTTGTATATTCAATTACTTCACATTCCTTTAAAATATCAATAATTTCTTCATGAATCCCTATATTTGAAACAATTAGAAACATCTTCATTTTGTCTCCTTATTCATAATTGAATAGATAACAGGAACAAGTAATAATGTAATAAGCCATGAAATCAAAAATCCACCAATTGCAGGAACTCCAAATGATCGCCAGGTTTCTCCACCTGTCCCTCTTCCAAGAGCAAGTGGTATCATTCCAAAAATTGTTGTTAAAGAAGTCATCATTATTGGTCTTAATCTATTTCTGCATCCTCTCACAATTGCATCTAAAAGTTCATATCCTCTTGCCCTTAAAATATTTATATAATCAACAAGAACAATAGCATTATTAACAACAACTCCCATAAGCATTATTATAGCCATAAATGAAGCAATTGAAAAATTAATACCTGTAATGAAAAGAAATAATATACTTCCGATGAATGTAAATGGAATTGAGAAGAAGATTATAAAAGGTGTTTTAAATGATTCAAATTGACCAACCATAACCATATAAACAAGAATAACTCCAAGAATAAGAAGAACTCTTAAATCAGCAAAACTTTCCCTCTGCTGTTTAACCATCCCCCCAAATTTTACTTTAATATCAGGTGGTATATTGAGTTCTTTAACTTCCTTTTCAATATCTTTTAAAACTTCACTCATCGCTCTTTTATAAGTATCACATCCAACTTTAATAACCCTTTCCCTGTTTTTTCTATCTATCTGAATAGGACCTAAACCAAAATCAATTTTTGCTATATCCTTCAATTTAATAATTTCTCCTTTCTGTGTAAAAATTGGTAATTGCCCGATTTTTTCCATATCGTATCTCTGACTCTCATTAAGTTGAACAAATACATCAAAATCCTCTCCACTTTCTCTGTATTTTGTTGCTGTATATCCATAAATATAAGACCTTATTGTCTGAGATATTTGAGCAGTTGATACTCCAAGATTTTTTGCCTTTTCCTTATCAATTTCAATATGTAATTCAATTCTATCACTTTTATATGAAGTGGAAACATTGACTGCTCCTTTTATCTCTTTTATTCTTTCTTTTAAAAGTTCAGAATATTTAATAAGTTTATTAAGGTCTGAACTGTAAAGTTCAACTTCAATCTGATGGGCTCCACCCATAAACATTGCTTCCATTCCACTTCCTGTTGAAACAGAAAATCTTTCTATACCTGGTATTTCCTTTAATCTTTTTCTTATAATCTCTGCAATTTCCTTATCAGACCTTTTCCTCTCTTCGCGCCAGAGTAATCTTACTGCAACTGTTCCTACATGAGGTCCTTCTTCTTGGCCCATTGCTGCTCTTAATCCGGAACCAGATTGTCCACATGTTCCATACCATGAAATCATCTCAGGTATTTCCTCTTCGCAAATTTTCCCAAGTTTTTTTACAATTTTATCTGTTTCTTCAATTCTTGTTGATGGATTGAGAGAAAAATTTGCCTCTATTCTTGCCATATCCTGTTG
>CAZFCI010000089.1:0-2487 GCA_964517525.1 uncultured Clostridia bacterium
CTGTTCAGTATTTGTTTGATTGGGGAGATGGATCCAATTCTGGATGGCTTTCTGTTGGGACAAGTTCAGCCTCTCACAGCTGGTCATCACCAGGGGCATACACTGTAAAGGCAAAGGCAAGATGTTCAATTCATACAAACATTGAATCGGATTGGATTTCTTTGCAACTGTCAATTGTAGAGGTTTATCCTCCTTCAAATATTTCTCTCAAAAGAGATATAAACAAGAGTCTATTCCGTGAAGAAGCTTACCATACAATTACATGGGCAGAAAACCCTGAGAATAAGTATGTTACAATCGCAAAGTATAACATTTACAGAAAACTGCAGAGTGAAGGAGATGACAAATACAAGCTAATTGCAACTGTTCCTTCCAACACTTTCAAGTATGTTGATGGAAAGCTTGATCCAAAGCTGAAGTTCCACTATGCTTTAACCTCAGTTGACTCTCAGGGGAACGAGTCTAAGAAATCCAATCCTGTTGGTAATTGAGGGGGTGAAAAATGAAGAAAGTAACAATATTTTTAGTGATTTTACTCCTTTCAATTCCATCCTTCTCAGCTCAGAAATTCCTTTTAGGAATTTCAGCTGGTTATTACAATGTCTCAGATTCAGACTTCAAGGAGGTTTATTCCAGTGGCTCAGGGATATATGGATTTTTGGCGGGGGTGAATTTATGGAAGGGTCTTCAGGTATTTGGAAGCTACAAGTTTTTCTCTGTTGATGGGAAAACAACTTACACAAAGGAAGATTTAAAGTTCTCCATGAATCCTTTAACTCTTGCTCTAAGATACAGATATGAGAAGGAAGGATGGAAGGTAAAACCCTATGCAGGAGCTGGAATAGATTTCTACTCCTACAAAGAGGATGTGGTAAATGAGAGTGAATTTATGAAGGACACATCAGATTCTACCACAGGTTATCACATTCAGTTGGGAGGTTCTTTAGAGCTGATAAAGAATCTCTGCATAGATTTGAATTTCAAATACACAGTTGCAGATGCGAAGCCATATGAGAAAACAGTTAAGCTTGGAGGGAGTGAATTTGGGATAGGGCTTCTCTATACTTTCTGATTGTTTAAGAGAATCAAGGGAGAGGCTTCCAAGCCTCTCCCTTTGTTTTTTCTAAAAATCTTTTCATCTCCCTCAATTTTTTGTCCTTTGGGAAATTTTTGAGCCCAAAAGAAAGCCAGTATTTAGCTCTTTCAGGTTGACCAAGCCCCAAAAAGGTTTCTACAAGAAAAATGTAAGGCTGAGGCGAATCTTTCCAGTATTGAAGGAGAGCTTCAAAGTTCTCAAGAGCTTTATCAAAAAGTCCAATCTTCCTGTAAAGAAGAGCAAGATTTGTCCTTGCCATATAATTATCCGGGTAATACTTGATCTCTTTCTCATATTCTTCAATTGCTCCTTTTATATCCCCTCTTCTATAGGCAAAAAGTCCAAGGTTAAAGTGAAGGGAGTGAAAGGAGCCTTCCTCTTCATATTTTTCTGCAATCTTAAATTCCTTCTCTGCAAGATCCTCCCTCCCTTCCTTTAGATAGATCAACCCTCTGATGTAATAAGGAAGAGGAAGTTCTGAATTTATGGAAAGGGCTTTTTCTATATTTAAAATTGAGTTTTTAATATCATTTTTGTAAAAGTATATCTTTGCCTTCAAAGCATAAGCTCTGCCCATATCTGGCTTCATATTTATAGCCAGATTAAGATTTTCTATGGCTTTTTCATATTCTCCAGATAAGTCCATGATATTCGCCATTTGGAAAAGAAGGGTGGGATTTTGGGGGCTAAGCTCTATGGCTCTTTTATAAGCCTCATAAGCCTCCTTCAATCTTCCTAACTTTGTCAAAGACCTTGCAAGTAAAGCCCATGCATCTATCATGTTACTGTCCTTGTCAAGAACTTCTCTAAAAACCTTTACTGCTTCCTCATCCCTTCCAATCCTTGAAAGAAATGTTGCTTTTCCTATAAAAGATAAAAGATAGTGTCTATCTTTTGGATCGGGAAGTTCTGAACCATCTTTGATTTCAAGACTTAAAACCCCAACATATCCAAGGGAATGGAGCTTTTCTGCTGCCTCTGGATCAATCTCTCCCATTTTCGAGGGAATTTCATTAGACAAAACATAAGAAAGTTTAGAGTTTAAAAAGGATGCAATCTCAGCGTCCTCCTCTATTAAATTTTTATCCTCCTTTTTGTCCTTTCCAATATCGTAAAGCTCTGGCTTTGGAGCTTTAATTAATTTAAAGTTTTTGTAAATAAGACTCCTAAGTTCTGACCAGCCAAAATGGTATCTTGGGTAAAAAGTTTCACTGTAGATTACCCTCTCCTCTACATTATTTTTATTTTTTATTATTTTTAAAAGAGAATGACCTGATGAGCTAATATTCCCAATCCCATAGAGCTCAAGGACGGTTGGGTATATGTCTATCAGACTAACAGGATGTCTTATCCTTCTCCCCTTAAATTTATTTTCAGGAAACTTTATAATT
>CAZFCI010000090.1:0-2349 GCA_964517525.1 uncultured Clostridia bacterium
ATAAGGCTAAAAATTAGAAGGCCACCAACAGTATTCAAAGAAAATGTGATTTCAGTGCCGATCAAAAAAAGGATGAAATAAAAGATAGCTTTTTCAGGAATACCAGATATCTCAGCAAACTTTCTGTTAAAAAGGATAAACTGAATCTCCCTGTAGAAAAGAATTAAGACTGTTAGGGTTATTAGAAGAAGGATGGAAAGGAGATAGAGATCTTTGCTTGAAAGGGTCAGAATACTTCCCCACAGGAACCTCAATCCCCTTTCCATTTCATCCTTTAAAAATCCCATTCCTGCAAAGGCTATTCCAGGCATTATGGAAAATATAACACTTAAGGAAAGATCAGGCTCAATATCTGCTCTATCAGAGATTGGACCTATAAGGGCTGATGAAAAAAGACAGAATAAAAGGGAAAGGATCAGGGGGTTAATATTAAAGAGAAGTCCAAGGATAGCTCCAGCAAAGGCTGAATGGGACATTAAAACTCCTACAAAGGGGATTCTTAAAAGGAAAACCCAGACCCCAACAATTCCGCAACCCGCACCTGTTAGAAGGGAGGCAATTATTGCTCTTTGGAAGAATTTATACTGAAGAAATTCCATAATTTTTCCCTGAGAAATTTTTTAAACCGATGTTACTAATTTGTGTCTTTAGAATTTCCAGACCCTCTTCCCTTTTTCCTCGAAAGACTATACTCCCTTCATTCATAAAAATCATCTCCTTGCATGATTCCGGAATTTGGGAAATCTGATGGGTTACAAAAACTGTTGTGATTTTATTCTCCGAATATAGCTCCTCTAAAAGATTTATAAGCTCTTTCTGGGAGGAAGGATCAAGGTGGGAGGTTGGCTCATCGAGAAGGAGAATCTCTGGCTTCTGACATAGAGCTCTTGAGATAAAAACCTTTCTAAGCTCTCCTCCAGAGAGATGCCCCATTGGTCTATCCTTTAAATCAATTATCCCAACTCTTTTCATTGCCCACTCTGCTATTTCCCTATCCTCCTTTCCCAATCCCTTTAAAAATCTCACTCCAATCCTACCTGTAAGAATAGTCTCATAAACACTTATTGGAAATTTAGGATCAATAAAAATATTCTGGGGAACATAACCAATCTTCCTTCTCAAATTTCTGATATTCTTCCAATTTATTTTCTCACCGAAAATTTTTATTGATCCTGAGTCAATCCTTTTTATTCCAAGAATTGCATGGAGGATAGTGGTTTTTCCTGCTCCATTTGGACCAAGGATTGTAAGGAAAGAGCCTTCCTCTATATTAATGGTTATATCTTTAAGAACAATTTTGTTTTTGTAAGATGCCCTTAGATTCTCTATCAAGATTGCAAAACTCATTTCAATGCTCCCTCTATCTTTCTCAAATTCTCAAGAAGAGACTCTCTGTAAGAATTCTTGATAGGAAAGTTTGTCAAAACAATATATTTCGCTCCTATCTCTTCAGCAATCTTCTTCCCTGAAATAGACTCCCTCTGAAGATTATCCACAACAATTTTGACTTTTTCTCTCTTCCCCTTTTCGACAATTTCTTTCATCTCTTTTAGGCTAATCTCTGAATCAGTGAAGGTATTGACCACATCCATCCCAAGAGATTTTAAAAAATCTCTTTGTTGAATAGAGGATATAACTTTGAAACCTTTGACTTTTTCCTTCAACTTTCTGCATTGACTCTTCAAATTCTCAAGTTCTCTTTTGTAAACAGAAAAATTTCTCTCATAAATCTCCTTTCCCTCAGGATCGATTTCCACAAGTAAATTCAGAATCTTTTCCGATGCTTTTAGATTAATATCAGGGATCATCCAGTTTCCATAAATCTCAACACAGACTCTTTCTGGTCCTTCCTTCATATTTTCCATCCATCTTTCCCATCCATGAAATAGAATAAATTTCCCCTTTTGAATCTCTTCTAAATCTTTCAATTTCAATTCAAAATGCCCTGGACAAAGGGATGGAGGGACTATATTTATGACTTCAATTCTTTCTTTCCCAAGGGTTTTTAAGATAGATTCAATATCTGAAGTTGTAGTGATTATCTTAATCTTTTCAGAGCAAATTAAAAAGGAGCTCAGAAGAAAAAGAATGCGAAGGAAAAATTTCTTTCTCATTAAATACTCCAGCTAAATCCAAAATTTATGCTCCTTCCTGGCATTCTGTAAAGCCCTGCCTTTCCACCAGGGATATCAACATAAAGGAAATAATCCCTATCAAAGATGTTTTCAATTTTTAGGATCAGTCTTAAATTCTTTACTATATCAAATCCAGCAAATAGGTTTGTTATGAAATAGTCATCAATCCTTGATTTTCTATTATTATCAGCATAATACCTTCCAACATACTGGG
>CAZFCI010000091.1:0-12399 GCA_964517525.1 uncultured Clostridia bacterium
GAAAAGAGGGTGAAGCACTTTTCAAAAGGGATGAGACAGAAGCTTGCATTAGCCATAGCAATAATAAAGGGGGCAGAAAACATGCTTTTAGATGAGCCAACAGCGGGCCTTGACCCAAAGGCAGCCCATGAGTTCATTGAGATACTAAGGGAGCTGAGAGATGAAGGGAAGGCAATACTTATGAGCACCCATGACATATTCAGGGCAAAGGAGATAGCGGACAGGATAGGGATAATGAAAGCAGGTGTCCTTGTAGTAGAGATGACACCAGAGGAGATAGGAGGGGAAAGCCTTGAGAGAATATATCTTCAATATATGGAATCTTCTTTATGAATAGGCTTGTATAACATTTAGCTTAAAATTCAAATATTTCCCTTTCTTTGAGCAATTTTTTCTTTTAACCATTCCGCCCATTCTTTAATTCCTTCCCCTGTTTTTGCAGAGGTCTTGAAGATTTGAATGTTAGGGTTTATCTCCTTTGCATTCTTTATGAGAGCGTCTATGTCAGTGTCTATGTAAGGAAGGAGATCAATTTTGTTTATTAGAAGGGCAGAGGATTCCATAAACATTAATGGGTATTTTTTTGGTTTGTCGTGACCCTCTGGAGCTGAAAGAATCATAACCTTCATATCCTCACCAACTTTAAATTCTGCAGGACAGACAAGATTTCCAACATTTTCAATTATTATGAGGTCAAGACCGTTGAAATTGAAATTTTCTATTGCCTGAGAAATCATATTTGCATCCAAGTGGCATTCTCCACCCGTGTTTAACTGAATTGTTGGAATTCCTTTTTTCTCAAGTTTTTCGGCATCAATTGAAGATGTTATATCACCTTCAATAACTCCAATTTTGAATTTTTCTTTAAGGGCATCGATTGTTCTTTCAATTATTGATGTTTTCCCTGCTCCAGGGGCACTCATTAGATTGACAACAAATAGATTTAATGAGTCGAAGAATTCCCGATTTTTCATGGCAATTTTGTTGTTTTCTTCATAAACACTCTGTCTTACATTGATAATCTTTACCATCATTCAACCTCCAAAGTTTCTATTATAACATCTTTTCCCGTCAGAATTTCAGAGTTTATATCCCCACAGTAGGGGCATATAAGAACTTTCTCCTGAATGCTATAAACCTTTCCGCAGTTCAAACATTTTGCAGAACTTGGGACAATTTCCATTATCAATTTGGCATTTTCAGCAATTGTTCCCTTTGAAATTATTGAGAAATAGAATTGGATGGATTCAGGATTGAAGCCTGTTATTTCGCCTATTTTTATGTGAATTGCCAATATCCTTCTTGCATTCTCATAATGAGCATTCTCAAGGGATACTCTTAGAATCTCTTCAGTTATTGAAAGTTCGTGAATTCTATCCTCCTTTTTCGATTTTTTTCAAAGCTTCTTCAAGGACATTCCAGGAAAGGACAGCGCATTTTATTCTAATTGGAACAACTCTTACGCCTTTGAAAGCTTCAAGCTCTCCCAGCTCTTCATCCTCTTTTCCTTCAAATAGCATCCCTTTGAATCTTTCGCTTATTTTCATAATATCCTCTATTTTCTTTCCCTTTATTACCTCTGTCATCATGGATGCCGAAGCTCTACTAATTGAACAACCGGCACCATGAAATTTTACATCCTCAACAATACCATTTTTAACGAGGAGTTCTATATGGATCTCATCTCCGCAAAGGGGATTTGCTCCTTCAGCTGAAGCATTTGCATTATTTAGTTCTCCAAAATTTCTCGGATTGTTGTAATGGTCAATAATTATTTCCTTATAAAGATCTTCTAATACCACGAAATATCTCCTTTACTTTTTTTAAAGCAGATATCATTATATCAATTTCCTCCTCAATGTTGTATATGTAGAAACTTGCTCTAACCATTGAAGAAACACCGAATTTTGCCATAAGGGGTTGGGCACAGTGAGAACCAACCCTAACTGCAATTCCCTCTTGATCAAGGATTGTTCCTACATCGTGGGGATGGATATTTTCCAAATTAAATGAAATTACCCCGCTTTTGAGCTGGGGATTTTTAGGTCCGTAAATTCTAATTCCTTCAATCTCCTTTAATCTTTCCATTGCATAGCCTGTAAGTTCTTTTTCTCTTTTCTCAATATTTTCCATTCCTATTTTTTTGAGATAGTCAATTGCAGAACCAAGTCCTATTGCTCCTTCAACATTTGGTGTTCCCGCTTCAAACTTCCATGGAATTTCATTCCAAGTTGCCCTATCGAGCCAGACTTGAGATATCATCTCCCCGCCCCCAAGAAAAGGATCCATTTCTTCAAGAATTTTCTCCTTTCCATAAAGAACTCCTATACCCATTGGACCAAGCATTTTGTGCCCTGAGAAGGCAAGAAAATCACACCCTAAATCTTTTACATCAACAGGGATATGGGGGACTGACTGAGCTCCATCAACAAGGGCAAAAGTTCCATTCTTATGGGCAATCTCAACTATTTCCTTAATTGGATTTATTGTTCCAAGAACATTGGAGACATGAGTTATTGCGAGAAGTTTTGATTTGGGTGTTAGAAGTTCCCCTAATTTTTCCAGTTGGAGGGTTCCATCTTCTCTAACAGGTATAAATCTTAATTTTGCATTCTTCTCCTTTGCAAGAATCTGCCATGGAACAAGATTACTGTGGTGCTCCATTTCAGTAAGGATTATCTCATCTCCTTCCTTTATATTTTTCCTTCCCCAGGAATAGGCTACAAGATTTATAGCCTCTGTGGCATTCCTTGTGAAAACTATTGTTTTTGGGCTTTCAGCATTTATGAATTTTGATACCTTCATCCTTGCTTCCTCATAAAGCCTTGTTGCTTCTTGCGAAATATAATAAACACCCCTGTGAACATTGGAGTTTAAGTTTTTGTAATAATTATTTATTGCTTCTATTACCTGAATTGGTTTTTGGGTTGTTGCTGCACTGTCAAGATATACAAATCTCTTTCCCCTAACTTTTATTTTTAATATTGGAAAATCTTCCCTTAATTTTAAAGAGTCCATTTTTCACCTCAATTTATCTTCTATAATTCCTTCAATTCCATCAATTTCGATTTCTTTATTTAATACTGCCATTAAAAAACCCTTTCCTATGAGAGTTTTTGCCGTTGAAGGCTCTATTCCTCTACTTTCAAAGTAGAATATTTTCTCTAAGTTTAAGGGGAAGACTGATGCTCCGTGGGACGCTCTACAATCATTTTCATCGATCCAAAGAGATGGAATTGCATCAGCTTTTGATTCCTTACCCATTAAAATAATCTCACTTTTCTGGGAAACATCTGCTTCCTTTGCTCCTTTTTTTACATGGGTTAGACCTCTCCAAACACCTTTGCCAGTCCCATCTACAATACCCCTTGAAAAGATTGAGCTTTTTGTATTTGGAGAACTATGGATAATTTGGAAAAGATGGTCAAAATTTTTATTTTTTGAAGCTATTATTGAGCTTATTTCTGCACTGGAATTCATATCATTTAGATCTATTGAGACATTTCCAATTGAATTCCCCTCTCCAATTTCAATGGAAATATCCCTGAGAATAGAGCCAGAACCAACACTGCCTTTTTTAAAAAAGAAATCCCATCCTCTTCCTTTTCTCCTGTTTAGGCTAACTATTTTTGCAAAGGCTCCCTCTTCAAGATAAATTTCCAAGAGGGAAATCTTAAGAGAGCTCTCATCCATTTCTTCCGATTGAAAATCCTCTATGAATGTGAATTCAGAATCTCTTTCCGCATAGATAATTGTTCTATTTACAAGAGTTTTATCTTTTAAAGAAATATTTTTTCCAACAATTGGTCTTTCAATCTTTGAACCTTTTTTTACATGAAGGAAGAATCCATTTTTCCAGAGAGAGTTTCCGAGAGCCTGAAACTTTCCTTCTTCACTGAGAATTAAATTTTTCTTAATAAATTTTTTCATTAATTCAGGATTTAATTTAAGTGCAGAGTAAAGATCGGTGAAAAGGTAAGAATGTTCATCAATTACTTTTCCGTTTGGATTTTTTGAGTCAAAAAGATATAGACTATCATCTTCTCTTTGATTAAATTCGAAATCTCTTTTAGAAAAATCAATCTCTTCAATCTTAAGGTTGGATATATCCATCCTTTTCCATTTTGGGAAAGGATGTTTTAAAAATAGATTCAAGTGTTCTTTCCTTAAATTCTTTAGCCATTCTGGTTCTTCTAAACTCTCAATTATTCTCTCAAGATTCATCCTATTGCTCCTTCCATTTCAAGTTTTACAAGTCTATTTAGTTCAACTGCATATTCCATGGGAAGTTCTTTTGATATGGGTTCAATAAATCCCCTTACAACAAGAGCCATTGCATCCTCTTCTGAAAGTCCTCTACTCATAAGGTAGAAAAGTTTCTCCTCAGATATCTTACCTGCTGTTGCCTCATGGGTCACTGTTGCGGTTTCCTCATGGATCTCCATTATCGGGATTGTATCAGCCTTTGAACTATCATCCAGAATCAAGCTCTGGCAAGAAACGGAGACCCTTGAGTTTTTAGCTCCCTTTACAATTTTCACAAGACCCCTGTAAACAGATTTTCCGCCATCCTTTGATATGCTCTTCGATACAATTACTGAACTTGTATTTGGTGCAATATGTATTACTTTTGAGCCAGTATCTTTAATCTGTCCTTTTCCTGCAAAAGTTAAATTTAAATGTTCAGCCCTTGCTCCCTCACCAACGAGGACGGACGCAGGGTAGAGCATTGTAACACCGCTTCCCATAGAACCTCCAACCCACTCCATAACCCCATCCTTTTCAACGATTGCTCTCTTAGTGTTGAGATTGTAAACATTTTTACTCCAGTTCTGGATTGTTGTGTATCTTACCCTTGCTCCTTCCTTGACAAATATTTCAACAGCAGCTGAATGAAGGGAATGTTCAGAATAAACAGGAGCAGTGCAACCCTCTACATAGTGAACAAAACTTCCTTTGTCAGCTATTATAAGAGTATGCTCAAATTGCCCGACAAGGGCAGCAGAAATCCTGAAATAACTTTGAAGGGGGAATGGGACATGAACTCCTGGTGGAACATAAACAAAGCTCCCTCCACTCCATACAGCTCCATGAAGGGCTGAGAATTTGTTATCAGTTGGAGGGATGCATTTTGTCATAAAATATTCCTTAACCAATTCTGGATAATCCTTTACAGCAGTATCCATATCAACAAATATGACCCCCATTTTTTCCAGTTGCTCCTTAAGACTTGCATATACAACCTCAGATTGATACTGGGCAACAACTCCTGCGAGATACTTCTTTTCAGCCTCAGGTATACCGAGTTTCTCGTAGGTTTCTCTTATATTTTCAGGAAGATCCTCCCACCTTCTTCTCTTTTCTTGAACTGGTTTTACATAGTATGTAATTTCATCAAAATTTAGAGATGAGAGGTCAGGACCAAAGGAAGGCATTGGTTTTTGAAAGAATATTTCAAGGGATTTAAGTCTCTTTTCCCTCATCCATTCAGGCTCATTCTTTATTGAAGATATTGCCTCAACAACCTTTTTTGAAAGCCCTTTTTCAACCCTGAAAAATTCTTCCTCTTTATATAATTCTTCCATTTTCCTTTCTCCCATTTGCTTCTTTTACCCAATCGTATCCTTTTTCTTCAAGCTCCTTTGCAAGCTCCTTTCTTCCTGAAAGCAGAATCTTTCCATCAATTATTACATGGACAAAATCAGGTTCAATGTAATGGAGAATTCTTTGATAATGGGTTATTATAATTACGCTCATTTCAGGCTCTTTCATTTTTTTTATTCCGTCTGCAACAATTCTCAAAGCATCAATGTCAAGACCTGAGTCAGGCTCATCAAGAATTGAAAGGGAAGGTTTCAAAATTGCCATCTGGAGTATTTCGCTTCTTTTCTTCTCCCCTCCAGAAAAATTGACATTTACATACCTTTTTAGAAAGGGCATGTCCATTTCAAGTATCTTCATCTTTTCTAAAAGCATTTTTCTGAACTGAATTATGGAGACATCAGAGCCATTTAGGGAATTGTAGGAAGTTCTGAGGAAATTTTCGAGGGAAACACCATCAATTTCTTCAGGATATTGGAATCCAAGAAAAATTCCCATCCTTGCTCTTTTGAAAGGAGGTAGATTGGTTATATCTTCTCCCTTGAAGAGAATTTTCCCCTTTGTAATTTTATAGCCCGGTTTTCCCATGAGGGCATAGGCAAGGGTACTTTTACCAGTGCCATTGGGTCCCATAATTGCATGAATTTCTCCTTCTCCAACTTCCAGGTTTACTCCTTTCAAAATTTCCTTTTCATCAACGGAAACATGGAGATCCTCAATTTTCAGAATATTTTTCATATCCTCTCCTTTCCTTCTATAAAACTTTTTATTTTAATTCTTGCATGAGGACAAATTTTTGGCTTGTTAATGGAGAAACATTTTGTTTTGTCTGATCTTGATTTGCATGTGTTATATCTTTTCAAATCCTGAATTGCTAAAGAGTCTTTCTCGAACTCCTTTAAAACAGCCTCAAGAATACTCCTTTTTAGCTCGCTCAAACCCTCCAAATTCAGGGAGAAATAGCTCCAGTAACCTATTTTTCTGCTCTTTATCATCCCTGAATTTTTGAGGGTAGAGAGGTGATGGGAAATCAGAGGTTGAGAAACTCTTAGAACCCCAGACAGCTCGCAAACGCACATCTCATTTTCCCTCAGAAGATTTAAAATCCTCAGCCTCTTTTTGTCCGTTAGAAGTTTTATGAATTTTATTAAATCCATATAAACCAAGATTTATATGATAACATTCAAATTTTCCTTTGTCAAATTTTTCAATGATCTGTTATAATTTATCTATGAAGGAAATAAAAGAAGGTAACTCAGTTATAGTTTATCTTCAGAATCCAAGGGAGAAAATATGGGGAGTGCTGATTTCCCTCGATGAGAGAGGTGTCATGCTGAGGGGTGGGAACCTTGAGTCGATTCAGTTGTTTCTTGAAAACCCTGAGAAAGAGGCTGAATCCCTTTTTTCAACCTTCTTCTTTCCATCCCACAGGATTGAGAAAATCCTTCTTGATGAGGGTTCTAAAGGGACATCCTCAATCGAAGAAATGATTTTGGATAAACTTAAAAAGCCTTTAGAAGAGATTTTACAGTAATCTTCTCTCAGAGATTTAACCTTCGAGCTTTTTCTTAAGAAAAGAAGGTGGATTGTAGCCCATGAGGGCAATAAAAGATGATAAAAGAATAAGAAATCTTCCTGGTATACCGACAGCTCCCCAGTAATCGAGGAGAACGACAATTGCAATTGTAATTATTGATATAGATGTTGAAAGGGCTCTGAATTTTGCAATTTTTGTCTTTAGTCTTAAAGATAAAATACCAATTCCAATGGCTGAAATGAGTCCTGGGATAAACAAGCCAATCCCATTAATAATCTTTGCAGTTATACTATTTGGAATCCATTCAGATTGCCAGTAGGAAATATGGGGACCACTTACACCACCTTTTATGTTTACAAAAATCCATACTATCCAGATAATCAAAAAAACTGAGCCTCCAAAGATTGATGTTTTTTGGTTTTCTGTCCAGAAATAGAGGAATAAGTAAATTATGAATGGTGCCATCAAGCCGCCAAAAGCATTATCTACAAAGAAAAATATCTTGTCTAATTCGAAGTTAGAAAAGTATGCAGATAGTGTTCTCAAACCAACGAAAAAGTAAAGGAAACCCACTGATAACCAAAAAAGGGAGTATCCTATTGTTACATTTTCTGCGCCTTTCTTTCTTCTTCTGACTAAAAAGAAGGAAGTAAGAAAAGAAATAATAAAGACCCCAAAGCCAATAATTGAATTTATAAGGAGTCCTTTTTGCATATTCCCTCCTTTTATCCAAAAAACTTTTCAGTAGCACTTTCAATAAAGGGTTTTACAATTACTGGATCCCCTGGTTTAAGATCAAGCAATTTAATTGCTTGTCCAGAAAGAAGAATCTTATCCTTAAGCTCTTTTCCTTTTTCTAAGTCAAATATCCATGACTTTCCTGAAAGATTTTCTATTTCAACTTTCTTTAAATGAATTTTATAAAATTTTTCTATATTTTTTATTGTATCCTCGTCCATCTGAGCTTCATTGTGGAGGAGAGAAGGGTTCAAATCTGTGATCATAACTTTCAAACCAGCAGTCTCCTGAGCCTTCCATAGATTGGATAACTGTAATTTAAGATTTTGAGTAATTGAAAAGACTGATTTAGCCTTTATTTTTGGATAATATATTATTATTTTTCTTCCGTAAAGATATACAAGGAGAATTTCCACTGTTGGGTTTCCAAGTTTTGCCTCATCTGAAAATATATTTTCCCTTGAGAGACTTTCAAAAAATGACTTTGTTGCCTTTAAAATTGAAGAAACCTCTATCCCTTCAAAGCCTTTCTTTAAAATAATGCTGTCATTTATATCAAAGACTGCTATATTTACATCTTTAATCTCAAGCAAGGGTGAAAAAATTCTTTCTATCATTTTATTCTAAGGTTCCTATTATTCTTTCAACATATTCAAAAGAGTCCTCATCCTTGCAATGGGCTACAAAGAGCTTATCTTTGATTAAAAAAATTCCACAATAATCCTTTAATTTTATGAACATTTCTGTAAACTTAACCCCTAAAATCCCTTCCATAGAATCAATAATGGAAATAAAGATTCCGATTCTATCTTTTATGGAGTGTCCTCCCTTTATAAGCTCATTTTTTGTGGATATAAGTCTTCCATCCCTTCCAAATATCTCTATACCAAGTAAAGAGGGTATCCCTTTTTCTTCCATCTCTTCCCTTTCGTTTAGATAATATAATAAAAAAATTACAATTTCAACAAAACTTTAGAAGTTTTTCTTTTTAGTAGGAAGTCTAAAATTTATGTTCTTTAAGTCTTTTATACTCTAAAAGACCTTTAAAATCATAATCCGAAGCCTTCGATTTTTTCTCCACAGAAGGAACAGAAGCCATCCTTTATTTTATAGCTCAAGATGGAAAAACCGTATCTTTCAATTATTTTCTTTTTGCATTTTGGACAGTAGGTGTGTTCTCCCTCATCTCCTGGAACATTTCCAGTATAGACATATTTCAATCCAATTTCTAAACCGATTTCCCTTGCCTTTCTCAAAGAGGAATTTGGTGTTGGCGGGATATTTTCCATTTTGTAATGGGGGTAGAATCTGCTTATGTGCCATGGAGTCTCAGATCCAAGCTCTTTAGCTATAAAATTTGCTATTTCAGAGAGTTCTTCCTTTGAGTCATTTAAGCGAGGTATGAGAAGGGTTGTAACTTCAATCCAAATCCCAAGTTTTTTCATCAATTTTAAAGACTCAAGAACTCCCTCAAGTCTTGCACCTGCAATTTTGTGGTAGAATTCCTTTCTGAAAGATTTTAGGTCAACATTGGCTGCATTAAGATAAGGAGATATTTCTTTAAGAGCTACTTCAGATATATATCCATTTGTTACGAAAATATTGTAAATTCCTTCTTTGGTGGCAATCTTTGAAATGTCGTATGCCCATTCGTAAAAAATAGTTGGCTCTGTATAGGTATAGGAGATGCTCTTACATTTTCTCTCCTTTGTTATTCTTACAACTTCTTCAGGGAGAAAGTAATCCTCCTTTTTATCTATTATTCCTTCTTCAAATCTGCTCTGGGAGATCTCCCAGTTCTGGCAGTTCAAACATCTAAAATTACAACCTACTGTAGCTAAAGAAAATGTTTTTGTGCCTGGAAGAAAATGAAAAAGAGGTTTTTTTTCAATGGGGTCAATATTTAGGGCTATTGGTTTCCCCCAAACAAGAGTGTAAAGTGTGGATTCTTTGTTAATTCTAACTCCACAGACTCCAAGTTTATTCGGATAAATTACACATCTATGCCTACAAAGCTCACAGCGAACTTTTCCATTTTCGAGCCTCTCCCAAAACATTGCTTCCTTCATTCCACAACTCCTGATAGAATTGTTTTAGATTCAGGATGGAATCTTGAAATCATTGATTCTGTGAAGTTTAGGATGGTGCTTACTGACTCTGGAGATTCTTTATTTCTAAAGAAAATCAGGGTTAAAGATCCTTTTGTATCGATGCTTACAGATGCTCTTTTAGAATCTGCTGAAGGGTTACCAAAAGGACCTAATTCATCACAAACAGCTATTTTCCCTTCAAGATTTATTCTTCCCTTGCCTATTGTCTCGTACTCATCTCCTTCTTTCCCTATCCTTATTTCAATAGAATCCTTTATTTTCTCTGAGTCGTAAAGTCCGTAGGGCAAAAGGAAAGTTAAGGAGCAGAAATTTATCGTATCGACAAGGGAGTTAATAAAGGGAAATTGATCTCTTAAAGCTCTTCTAAAAAGAGCCTCAGATGATGGTCTGTCCTTTGTGGGGTCAATTCCAATCTTTTTATAAATTTCCCTTGCTTCCTCAAGCCCTTTAATGGAAGATGGAGAAGATTTGCTATATTTCTTCTTAATATCTTCACAAAGTTCATAAATCATTGATTTTAACTCATCAGGAGTTTTTGACACCTTTAAGTTTTCACTTAAGATGAATCCAATTTTAAGAATTCCAGAAAGTTCCTTTCTAATATTGATCTTCACTTCTTCTCCTTAAGCTTCCTTAAGATATCATCGATTCTTATTATATCATCTTTTTTAAGTTTCAATCCTCCATATCTAACTTTATAGTAAAGATCAGTCAAGTAGTAGACATCATCAATTTCAAAAAAACTTTTCTTTATCCTCTCAACAAATTCCAAAGGTGTTTCGTGCTCGTAAATGGAGAATCCCTTCGATTTTGCAATCTTTAGGAATCTATTATAGAAAACCACTGGTGAAATTCTTCTTGGTTTATAATCCTTTTCCTCCTCAGCTTCCGCTTCCATTCTCTTCTTTCTTTTAGTTAAGATATAAATCGCAAAAAATAGAGGAAAAAGAAGCAAAAATAGAAAATATTTCATTCTTTCAGCTTTTTTAAGAAATTCCCTTAGATTTTCATAAAGTCCAAAGTATACTGTTATCTGTTTTTGGGGGGAGTAAGTTACAAAATTCCTGTCCCACCAGAACTGAACCGCATCCCAGGCATCCCTCAATTTTGTAAAAAGGTTTCTTTTATAGCTTGCTGTAATGGAAGGAGTTGGATCATAAGCAATCCAACCCTTTCCCTTTATATAAACCTCAACCCATGAGTGGGCATCCTTTTCCCTTACAACATAGTATCCTCCTGTTGGATTGAAATCCCCTCTTTTAAATCCATTTACAACTCTTGCTGGAATTCCAAGATGTCTGAGCATAACTGCCATGGATGAGGCAAAGTATTCGCAATGGCCCTCCCTAAATTTGAAGAGGAAATCCTCAATTGGATTTTGAGAAGAAGGGATGGTTAGAGAATATTTAAATTCTTTTTTGAACCACTCCTCTATTTTTCTGGATATAAGCTCGTTGTCCTTTAAATTACCTGCTATTTCTTTTGCAAGTTTTAAAATATCCTGATTGAATTCAGGAAGTTGGAGATAAATTTTTGTATCAGACTCCTCATAGGGTATTAGCTTCTGGGGATTGTTTCTGAACTCAACTGTGTATGTTCTTTTTGTGTAAGCTCCGAAGGGTGAGGAGAGTGTGCCATTTGCATCTTCTTTGAAGGCTCTAATTCCTCTGATCCATTCAAGATTGTATGGGACAAATAAAACATCCGTTCCAATTGGCTCGAGGTTTATAGTTGTAATTGTTCTCTTCTCTTTATACCTTTTCTTTATTTCAATACTTTTTGAAGTAACAATTGTGGATGACCATCCCTTTCCGTCAAAATGGTTGTAACCTTTTCCTCTCCAGAGATGATCAGCAGGAATTTCTGCTGAACCAACAGTTAAGATTCTCATAACAACTCTGTTATTTTCTATTATTGTTCCAATGTCTCCGAGATTTACACTTTCAGTGAAACCGGAGACAAGGGGAGGGTTTGAGCCAATTAATGTTCCAAAGCCAATCCCGAGTCTTGGAACCGTGAAGAAAATTAGAGGGGAGGCAAAGAATATGACGAGAGTTGAGAAAAGGGATATGTTTACAAGGGATAGAGAGACATGCTTTTTAATTCGGAAATTCCCTTTGTAGAGAGAGAGGAGGGTGAGGGAGAAAACAGAAAGGAAGACAAAAACGAAAAAGAGAATAAGAAAGGTAAGATTAGGGTTTATGGAACCTGAAGAGGAGATTATTAAGAAGGTGAATAATAGAATTAGAAAATAATCCTTTTCATTTTTTAAAGTTAGAAGTCTATGAAAAATGAGGAGAATGAGGAGATGAGTTCCTGAATAGAGAAGGTTTCTACTTATTACTGAGATATCTGCAAGGAAAAAGACTGTGAAAAATATTGATAAGGCAAGGGAAGCCGAAGACTTTATTC
>CAZFCI010000092.1:0-6057 GCA_964517525.1 uncultured Clostridia bacterium
ATTAAGGAATCCTTATATGGGTCATAAAAAATTATTGCTGCTCTGTCAGCAGGAATAAGTTCAAAAATTGTATCCATGCAGTTCTGAAGAATTTCGTTAAGGGATCTTGAGAGAATAAGGTTTTTACCAAGTTTTACAAGAGGTCCAAGGTATTCAATCTTTCTCTCTTCAATTACTTTCTCCTCAAGGGCAGGAATGAACTCTCTGACTGATCTTGCTGTGCTTATAGCTGAGCCCTCTTCTTCCTCAATAATTTTTACATCCTTTATACTCTCAAACCTGAGCCCAAATTTGCCAAGCCAGATTTCATCACCATCCTTAAGGAATGCCTCAAGAATTCTCTCTGAATTTACAAAGGTTCCATTCTTACTGTCAAGATCCCTCAGGACATATCCATCTCCAACCTTCACTATCTCAGCATGATACCTGGAAACTGTTGAGTCAGTAATAGGAATGTCATTATCTGAAAGCCTTCCAAGGGTCACTTTTTCCTTTTCTATTATGTATCTTTTCTCTTCTTCGTTCAGAAAATAAATTAGTTGGTATTTCATTCTTTTTTCAACCTTCTCCTCATCAAATCTTTAATAGAAGAAACAGGATTTTTACCCTCATATATTATTTTATATACCTCTTCAGTTATTGGCATTTCAACATTGAATTTTTTTGAAAGGAGATAAGCTGCCTTTGCTGTGGTTGCCCCTTCTGCAACTTGACCATGAAGGGAAATCACCTCAATCTTCTTTTTTGTAAGCTCTATTCCAAGTTTTCTGTTCCTGCTCAGCTCTCCTGTACAGGTAAGAATTAGATCACCAATTCCTGCAAGCCCATAAAATGTTTTTCTTTTCGCTCCCATTTTAACTCCAAGTCTTGCAATTTCAACTATTCCTCTTGTGATCATTGATGCAAGAGCGTTCATTCCTAATTCTAAACCTTTTACTATTCCTGCAGCAATAGCAATTATATTTTTGAGAGCACCTGCAAGCTCTACCCCAACAATATCATTGCTTCTGTAAAGCCTGAGATTATCTGAAGAGAAAATTTTCTGAACAGTTGTTGATATTTCTTCTGACTTTGATGCCACAACACATGAAGTTGGTTTCCCTTCTGCAACCTCTCTTGCGAAGGATGGTCCTGAAAGAACCCCGACCTCTTTAATGCCTATTTCCTCTTCTGCAATTTCTGTTATCCTCTTTAAACTTTCAATCTCAATCCCTTTTGTGAGGCTGATAAAAATTGGTATATCCTTTTTGTATTTTGCAAGCTCCTTTAATACAGAACGAGAAAATTTTGACGGGACAGCAAAAAAAACAATTTCCCTTTTTTTTAATGTTTTTTCAATATCATTGTAAATATCAATATTTTCAGGAATTTTTATTTCTGGAAGAAAATATGTATTTTCTCTTTTTTCTTTCATTTCCTTTACAAGTTCCTTTTCCCTAACCCAGATTGAAACAGAATGACCTAAAAGGGATGAATAAATTGAAAAAGCT
Organism: uncultured Clostridia bacterium; assembly: GCA_964517525.1. Classification (GTDB taxonomy): domain Bacteria; phylum Acidobacteriota; class Aminicenantia; order JBFLYD01; family JBBIMS01; genus JBBIMS01. Next base: position 1,491 of record CAZFCI010000092.1, read on the forward strand.
GTTCCCCATGCGCCTCCACCAATAACTGCAACTCTCAAATCTCAATTCTCCTTTCTTTTTTCTCAACAAGCCTTATTATATTCTCTTTATGCCTGAGAAAAATGAGAAGGGTTATTAAAAAAATTGGAATGGAAGTTGGTAGAGATTTTTCTAAGAATATAAATAGAATTAGGTAAAACAAGGAAAAGGTGAGAGAGGAAAGTGAGACAATTCTTGTTGAGAAAAGAACCAATAGAACAGGAAAAATTGTTATGAGGAAAGTTTTGTAAGAAAGGAGAGCAAGGGCACCCATTGAAGTTGCAACTCCTTTCCCACCTCTAAAAGATAAGAAGGGAGAAAAAATATGGCCAGAAACGGCAAAAAGAGCTGACAAAGACCAAAAGAATTGCTCCTTGAAAAGATATTTTGAAAGAAGGACAGAAATTACTCCCTTTGATGCATCGAGAAGAAGAACGGCAATTCCGTAGAATTTTCCTTTTAGTCTGTAAACATTTGCTGCACCAATATTTCCACTTCCTTCTCCTCTTATATCTTTCTTTTCAGTTAACCTATAAATTATCCAGCCAAAGGGAATAGAGCCAATCATAAAAGATAAAATGAGATAAAACAATTTAATCATTCCTCTTCAAATTTTACTATTTTTAACAAGATATTCAAGTTATTTAAAATCAAATTTCTCAAGGGCGTTGTATTCAGCTCCATCTGGTTTCAGAATGCTCTGGAAAAGAATTATTCCCTTTACTTCAATTTCTCCGAAAAGGGTTGATGACTTTTTTAAAATATCCAGAATCTTATGAATACTTCCATTACCTTTTACTCTTCCAATTGTTATGTGGGGAGAAAATTCCCTTTCTTCTTGTTTAAATCCAATTTTTCCCATTTCTCTCTCTATTTCTTCCCACAATATTTTCAATTGCTCAGGAAATTTCACTCCTACCCATAAAACCCTTGGATTAGAACTTTTCTCTGGAAACCATCCTGTCCCCTCAATTTTTATTCTGAAAGGCTTAATTTTTGAAGAAATTAATTTTAATTTTTCAGAGACATCCCTTATTTTACCTTCTTCAATCTCACCGAGAAATTTTAAAGTGAGATGAATAGATTCTTTTTTTACCCAACCTACTTTAGCTCCAACTTTTTCAAGTTCTCGAATCAGATTTGAAATTTTTTCCTTTATTGAAGGCTCAATTTCAATGGCAATGAATGTCCTCATTTTTTCATCCCTCTTAATATATGTCTCCTGAGCATATCGAGAGCTTTGATAGCCGATTGTGTCCTTATCTGCTCCCTTGTCCCAAAGAAATAGTTTTTTGTATGCTCCTCTCCACCTTCCCATGATATGGCTATGTGAACAGTTCCAACCGGTTTATCAGGAGAACCTCCTCCAGGTCCAGCAATACCAGTTATACCTATCCCATATGTTGTCTTTGAAATCTCTCTGACTTTCTTTGCCATCAACTTTGCTACTGGTTGGCTAACTGCTCCCTCTTTTTCAATCAAATCCTCAGGAATACCAAGATTTTCGATCTTTGCAATATTGCTATAAACTATAAACCCTCTTTGAAAATAATCTGAACTTCCTGGAACATCGGTTATTTTACTTGAGAGTAAGCCTCCTGTGCATGATTCTGCAACTGATAAAGTTTCACCTCTTTCCCTTAAAAGTTTACCAATAATTTCCTCAAGACTTTCTCCTTCTGAAAATACATTTTCTCCGAGAACTTCCTTTATTTTGTTTTTTACCTCCTCCATTATTGAGTAGGAGTACTCTATAGATTTTTTTGATCGTGAAATAATGTGAATTTCTATTATTCCAGGGCTTGCAAGAACAGAAATTTCAGTGTTTCTTGCCTTCCTTGATATTTCTGAAATCAAGGAATCAACCTCTGATTCAGTAAGTCCAGCAACTTTTAATACGCATTTTGAGATGTAAAAAGGGGAAATTTCCCTCAATTTTGGAAGAATGAACGCATCAAACATTGGAATCATTTCTGCAGGAGGACCTGGTAGGATTGCAAAATATGTTCCACTTTCCTCTATCCACATTCCAGGAGCTGTTCCAACTGGATTTGGTATTATTTCTGAACCATCGATTACAAAACCCTGTCTTATATTTATCTCTGGCATTTCCTTCCCTCTCATTCTGTATCTTCCTGCTATTCTCTCAACTATCTCCTCTTTGAATATAAGCTCCCTTCCTAAAAATTTTGAAACTGCCTGCCTTGTAAGGTCATCGTCTGTTGGACCAAGGCCGCCAGTGATTATTATAAGCTGGACTCTGCTCCTTGCAGTTTTAAGAGCATTTATTATGTCCTCTTCGTGGTCTCCACAAATTGTCTTAAAGGCGAGCCTAATTCCTACTTCCTCAAGTCTTTGAGAAATGTAAAGGGAGTTTGTCTCAGGTTTTAGAGATGTTAAAAGCTCAGAACCAATTCCTATAAATTCTGCTCTCATTTCCTAAACCTTAAAAATTATAATTATAATTCTTAAAAAAATATTTGCCCATATTCCAGCAAAAAGGTCGTCGAGCATTATCCCCCATCCACCTTTTATTTTTTGAACCTCAAAACATGGGTAGGGCTTTAGAACATCAAAAATTCTGAAAAGGAGGAAACCGATTATTATAGGAGCAGTTCTTGCTGGAATGAGGAAAAGGGAGATCATCTGTCCTAAAACCTCATCAATTACTACATGCCTTGGATCTTTCTTTCCCAAAATTTTCTCTGCCCTTGTTGAGAATTCAACACCAATAAAGAATATTAAAAAGAGAAGAGACAGAAAAATATAAATAGGAAATTTTTTGAAGGCAAAAAAGTGAAGTAATACAAAGGCAAGGGAAGCAAAAGTTCCTGGCATCAAAGGTAGGTAGCCAACTCCAAAGAAGGTTGATATTAAAAGAGTTAAAAATCTCAAACAACCCTCCCAAAAAGGTCATAGGGTCCTATTTTCTCGACTCTCACCCTTAAAAAATCTTTTTCCTCTTTGCCTTTTCGAGCTATTACAAAACCATCTACCTCAGGTGCTTGACTTTTTGCCCTTCCAATTAAATATCGTGGATTTTCAGAAGAGGTCCCTTCCACAATAATTTCAATTTCTTTTCCAATCAATTGGGAATTCTTCTCAAGATTTATCTCTTGTTGGAGAAGAAGGATCGATTCCTTCCTTTTCTCCTTTAAATGACTGGGGATAGGGTCTCCATAGACTGATGCCTTTACCCCTTCTTCGTAAGAATATGTAAATACTCCTAATCTATCAAACCTTGCAAGTTCAACAAATTTCATAAGATCATTGAACTCCTTTTCTCCCTCACCTGGAAAACCAACTATTAGAGAAGTTCTAATTGTGATATCAGGAATTTTATTCCTTATTTTTTCTACAAATTTAAGGGCTCTTTTTTCATCCATACTTCTTCCCATTTTTTTGAGAATTTCAGGATGGGAGTGCTGAAAAGGGATGTCAAGATATGGGACAACTTTTTCCTCTCCCAAAATTTCTATAAATTCATCGGTTACTTCTTCAGGGTAGGCATAAAGAACTCTTATCCATCTTATATTCTTTATCTCTATTAGTTTTTTTATTAGTTCAACGAGGCCATTCTTTATATTTCTATCTTTTCCAAAGGATGTAGAATCCTGAGAAATTAAGTTTATCTCTCTAACTCCATTTTCAGAGAGTTTCTCAGCCTCCTCAAGAATAGATTCAATTGTTCTCGATCTCATCGGACCCTTTATTATTGGAATTGAGCAAAAAGTGCAATGATGGGAGCACCCCTCTGAGATTTTTATATATGCCCAAGATCTTGGAGTTGAAATAACCCTTGGTGATTTGTGGGAATAGATGTAAGGAAGATTTGAAAAAGGCTTTTCACCTTTTACTATATCTACTATCCTTTCTACATCATTTACCCCTGCAATATAGTCTATTTCTGGAAATTTATCTTTTATCCTTTCTTTTATTAACTCTGTTAGACAGCCCACAACTGCAATATTTCTATCCCCCTTTTCTCTAATTGTATCTTTTATCACTTTAAAGGATTCTTCCCTTGCCTCTTTTATAAATCCACATGTGTTAATAATAACGAGATCAGCTGATTTCATTTCATTTACAATTTTAAATCCTTTTGACTGAAAAACACCAAGCATAACTTCGGAGTCAACAAGATTCTTTGCACAACCCAGAGAAATCATTAAAATGTTAGCCATTTCAAATAGTGCAATTTTTATGGATATATCTTGTATAACATCCTTGGAAAGGGAATAGCTTCTCTGACATGGGAAAGTTTACATATCCATGCTATTGTTCTTTCAAGTCCAAGCCCAAAGCCAGAATGGGGAACTGTTCCATATCTTCTCAGATCTATATACCATTCGTAAGGTTCTTTCGGGAGCCCTGCTTCTTCTATTCTTTTCAGGAGAAGATTTAAATCATGGATTCTCTGGCTTCCTCCAATAATTTCTCCATAACCTTCGGGTGCCAAAAGATCATTACATAAAACTTTACTTTTATCTTTGGGATGTTTTTTCATATAAAAAGCTTTTACCTTTGCAGGATAAAATTCTATAAAAAT
>CAZFCI010000093.1:0-2905 GCA_964517525.1 uncultured Clostridia bacterium
ATAAGCATCCACAAAATCAAGAAAGAATCTTGTTGGTTCTTTCTCCTGGGAAAGCAAGAAAAAAGAGCTCAAAAAGAGTAACCCAAAAATCAAAAAACTTTTCCTCAACATTTTTTAACCTCCTTTTCAATCTTCTAATCCTAAATCCCATCTGTCTATACATTTTAGATTCATGGTATCTTCTATAATCACCTCCCTCCAAAATTTTTTGAGAAATTTCTAGTGTTATTTCTTTAAAACTCAGATTCATTATTTGTCATATTCTGGATGTCAAAGCCCAATAAGGTAATATTTTCTCCATCCTGAATTTCGGATGGATCCAGTAGGGCGCTATTAGAAGAAATCATCTTGTTGTTATTGTAAAGGTTCTGTCTGTTTCATCCCTTCCTGTAAGAGCTTCATCTCTCCACTGACGCACCCATAACCATTCAACTTTCAATTTACATCGATCAGAATCAACATGAGGGACCTGCCATGTGTAAGCACCAACGCCAACACCAGGGTTTATCCTTAACCGCCTTGCTATAAGATTCCATGTCCGTCCATTATCGATGGAGTAATAAATGTCTGAAGTTCCTTCGTAGCAGGGCCTGTCGTCAACCTTAACCTCCCACTTTATTCCTGCATTTGTTCCTGATGACATGCTTTCTCCTCCATTTGGTCTTATAATTCTCACTTCTACTTTAGGTGGAGTAGCTATGGTGAATACTCCATCACTGGTATACGCCTTAGTCAAAATGATATTTCCAAGGTCTTCCTTATATTCAATTTTTACTCGGCAATTGTTTGAAATAACATTTGGAACAGTCCAGAGATAGCCTCCGCTATTTGGATAACCTTTAACGATTTCATGCCAGCTTACGCCTCCATCCGATGAGTAGGATATATTCACCTTTCCGTTTCCGTGAGCACTTGTTTTCCAGAAGATATATTGTTGCCAGCCAACATAAAAAAATTCTCCTCCGTTTGGCTTGATAATTTTTATATTTGGTTGAGCAAAAACCGGTTGAAAAAGAAATGATAAAATTGAAAGAGCTATAGAAATTTGCAAGAATAGTTTAACTTTAGATTTTTTCATATTGACTCCTTTCAAATTTAATTTTTTATTTTTCATAAGCTCCGATATCAAAGCCACTCCCTTGCGGTCTGGTCTTCCCCTCTAAATCGATAGAGGGCGCACCATTTGATGTTCCTTTATCTATTGCTGGGCTTCCATTCTGAAGATGATAATCTCCATTTGAACCCCATGCAGGATAAGCAAAAAGTGGGTCACCATATATATTCCCTTCTCCAAGCTCTCCAATATTTGATTGAGTGTAAACCTTGCTACCATGCTCAAGAATTATTCCTCCTGATTGAGGTAAATAAAAGAGATTGTGGTCTGCCGAGAGAGTTACAGAGCTTCCAATGTAGATGTGGGAATTTGGTCCACGACCAGAAAAGATTGTATTCCTTATAAGGATTCGAACCGGAACATTCACGCCATACTGGACATAAAAAAGGTAATTTCCTCCAAGGGTGTCATCAACAGTCACATTGACAATTTCAAAAGTTGAATCTGCCTTCTCCACCTGGTCAATTACGATTGCAGACCAGGGAGTTGTTTCATTTTTTCCGTCTCCTCTTCCGTAAATCAGGGTGTTTTCAATTCTGCTTTTATCCCCCCATAGTTTTACTCCATCGCAAGAGTTATTGGCAACAATACATTTTTTTATAAATGTATTTTCAGCCTTGGAATCAATTCCATCTCCATAGTTGTGTTCAGCAATTGTATCTTCGATCAGAATTGGACCTACTGATGGCTCTATCCCAAATCCGTCAGGTCTGTCGTAGGGGCGATTGGAGCCATCTCCACCCTGATAGTAGTGGCCACTGTATGAAAGCTTGCAATTTTGGATCTTTACATTCTTCCACCCTCCATGCTCATGAGATGGTCCTCCTAATGCTCCAAACCCGCAATATTCAATTCTACAATTTAAAATCTGGAGGTCATCAACATCCTGAATGTTCATACCAAATTCATCGATGTGATGTATGTACAAATCTTTGAGGACAATATGAACTGCAGGGCTTCCTAAAATCTCAATTCCGTCCCTGAAGAAAAGGGAACTTCCTGAAACTGATGAATCATGAGTGATTTCAACATTCTCTATCTTGACATAGCTTACACCTGAAAGATTCAAAGCAGTAATAAGATTTTCACTTCCAGCAAGAACAGGTCGATTGCCATCTTCACCCTTTATAACAATCCAGGCATTTTCATTCCCTGATGGCGGTGTTATTATGTCATCATCGTATCTTTTGAGAATATACTTTCCTCCAAGGATAATAAGTGTATCCCCAGGTCTGAGCTGTCTGGAACCATATCCTGGTGTAGCCCATGGTCTTTCTCTTGTTCCTGGATTAGAGTTATTACCATTGGGAGAAACATAATAAACATTGCCCTGAGAAGATGAGGGTTTGAGGAGAAAATTAACAGTGATTATAATATTCGCTCTAACTTCTACTGATTTACTCTGGGTTTCATATCCAGAAGCCTGGGCAAAAACAATTTGAGTTCCTGAAGGAACATTCTCAATCCTGTATCTTCCCTGCGAATCAGTAGTTGTGCTAAGATTACTTCCCTGGATGTAAACTGTTGCATTTGGAATTGGTGCTCCACTGGAGGAATTTGCAACAACTCCTTCAATAATTCCTCTTTCAGCAGAGGGAGTAGATGGATTTTCTATCTGCTGAAGACAACAAGTCAGAAATATAATTAAAAGAGTAAAAACTATAATGTTTATTTTCTTTATTTTTTTCACTTCTAACCTTTGATCAAAGTTCATCTTTAATTACCAGCAGCAGGTCCATGCTATCCAGCTATTGGTCTTCTGCATCCCTCTCATACCAGTAAATGTAACAC
>CAZFCI010000094.1:0-3012 GCA_964517525.1 uncultured Clostridia bacterium
GTCCAGAGTCTATTTGAATGAATCAGAAAAAATTAGATTATTTTCTAACCTTTTATTTTGAATTTCCCTTTAATTTCTTTTAATTCCTTTTCTGAAGCCTGTGTAAAGAAGTTAGAAAATTTTCTAACTTGGTTAACTTTCTTTCTAACTTTTGACTTATCTTTTCTAAGGTTTTATATTAAAAAGGAAATGGAAAAAATTTTAAAAGCCTTTGAAGCACAGGACTTTATAAGTGTAATTGAGATTCTTTTAAAGGATTTAGAGAGGGAAGGTATAATTGATGGAGCTGTAATATTTTCAGGGGATAATCTATCTGCCAGAATCATTGCTGATGAGAAGAGGATAACAGGTAAAGCCTTTGGAGATATTGAAGGTATTGCAAAAAGCTTTGTTGATAAAGCCCTTTTAGAAGGAGAAGAGATTTTTGAAGACAATCTTGTTGTTAGAAGAGGATCTGACTCTTCTCTATTTTATAAAATTAAATCTATTTATGTATGTCCAATAATAAAGGAGAAAAAAATTGAAGGGATTATCTATATTGACAGGATCAGGAAAGAAGAGCCCTTTTCTCAGGCGGAAAGACTCTGGCTAAAATTCTTAGGTAAAATTTCTCAACTCTACATTGAGGCATTAATAAATGAAATCCTTTTAAAAGAACTCCAAAAGGATATATGGATTGGAAATTCTGAAAGTTCAGAAAAAATAAGAGAGGAAATGAGAAAACTTGCAAATTTATCTCCCATTCTTATCCTTGGAGAAACAGGAACTGGAAAAGGGCTCACTGCTGAAATTCTACATAGACTTTCTGGAAGAAAAGGGAAATTTGTTGTTGTAAGTATGCCATCTTTACCCGAGTCTCTTTTTGAGGCTGAACTTTTCGGTTCAAAAAAGGGTGCTTACACAGGAGCAGAGGAAAGGGGTGGTTTGGTGGGAGAAGCAGATGGAGGAACCCTTTTCTTTGATGAAATATCTGAAATCCCTTTATCCCTACAGGCTAAGCTTCTTAGATTCCTTGAAATTGGTCTTTACAAAAGGCTTGGAGAAGACAGAGAGAGGAAATCTGATTGTAAGATAATATGCGCTTCTAATAAAGATCTACGGCTTGAGATGGAAAGGGGTAGATTCAGGAAAGATCTCTTTTTTAGAATTTCAACTTATACAATAACCATCCCACCTCTTAGAGAGAGGAAGGAAGACATTGAAGAGATTGCAAGAGTCTTTCTGAGGAAAAGTGGATATAGTATAACGGAAGGTGCTTTGAGAATTTTAAAAAATTATAATTTTCCTGGGAATGTGAGGGAGCTCCAGAATTTTCTAAGTAAGGTTATATCAGAAGTTAAGGAAAAATCAATCGATGAGAATACTTTGAAACTTTTTTTTGAAAGGAAGGAAGAAGGTGATAAGCTGGATATTATCATTAAAAAAATGGAAGAAGGCAAGACTTTCTGGGAAGTAGTAAAAGATCCCTTTTTGGATAAGGAATTAAACAGGGAAGAGGTCATGGAGATAATAAATAGGTCCCTTGAAAAAACAGAAAATAAAAGATACAAGGAACTTCTTCCTTTATTTAATCTTAAAGATTTTGAATATCACAGGTTTATGGCATTTCTTCACAAATACAGATTGATAAAAAAGAAAGAAATCAATGAAAAGTAAAATTGGTAGATACGAAATAATATCAAAGGTGGGTGAGGGTGGCATATCCATTGTTTATAAGGCTCTCGACCCAATTCTTAAAAGAAATGTTGCATTGAAAGTTTTGAAAATTATGGATCCTGTCCTTATAAGAAGATTTTTCAGAGAGGCAAGGGCTCAGGCAGGAATCGAACACGAAAATATATGCAAGGTTTATGACTTTGGAGAAATTGATGGTATACCTTATATCACAATGCAATTTATCAAAGGTTTACCCCTTCAGGAAGCAGTTAAAAATATGAATCTGGAGAGAAAATTGATAATAATCAAAAAAGTTGCTGATGCCCTCCACGAAGCCCACAAAAATGGATTGATTCACAGGGATCTTAAGCCATCCAACATCATGGTAGAAACGAAAGAAGATGGGGAAGAAAAACCATACATAATTGATTTTGGGCTTGTAAAGAAAATGAAAGAGTCTGACAGCACATTCCCTGGAATGATTGTTGGAACTATAGGTTATATGTCTCCAGAGCAGATTGAAGGGAAGATGGATGAAATAGACAGAAGAACTGATATTTACGGAATCGGAGCAGTATTGTTCACAATTTTAATGGGTGAACCTCCTTTCAAAGGGGAAACTTTTGAAACCCTTAAAGAGGCAATGGAGAAAGACCCTATTCCCTTGAGAAGATTAAATAAAAATATACCAAAAGATGTTGAAGCCATTGTAATGAAATGTCTTGAAAAAGATCCTGAACAAAGATATCAATCTGCAAAGGAGCTTTCAGAGGATATAGATAGATTTTTAAAGGGTGAGCCGGCAAAGGCAAAAAGGTCAAGCCTTCTTTTAAGAGTCTATAAAAAAGCAAAAAGGAATAAAAAAATCTTCACTTTTTCTTCCGTTGCTTTGATAGCTATTACATTCCTCATATTTCTCCTATTTTATACTCAACATAGGGAAAGGATAATAAGGAATTACTCCATGGAGTTTGAACAACAAGTTAAGTATATAGAGGATAACCTCTGGTATACATACTCCTTACCCCTTCATGACATAAGAGAAGAAATAGAAGCTGTAAAGGAAAGGCTTAATTTCATAGAGAAGAGAGCTCAAAAGCTGGGTGTAATAGCCTATGGTCCTGGTTATTATGCCCTTGGAAGAGGTTACTTTGCTCTTCATGATTATAAAAAGGCAAAAAATTATCTTGAGCTTGCATGGGATAAATATAAATACAAGGTTCCAAATGTATCCTATTTTCTTAGTCTTTCCCTTATAATGCTTTATGAAGAGAAAAATGGAAAAGCTGAGAGGATTGCTGATAGTGAGATTAGGAATAGAATAAAGGATCAAATAAAAAAAGAATATCTTGAAAG
>CAZFCI010000095.1:0-1821 GCA_964517525.1 uncultured Clostridia bacterium
ATATAATGTTGAAGATAATAAAATAAATGAATCTTTTAATCTTTCCCATCATACTATCTAAAGAAAAACAGGAATCATTTTAAAATTTTAAATTTTTTCTAACCCCTTTTCAACATAGCCAATCTCTTGATAACATTTATTTTTTATGCTATAAATTACTTCTTCTGGGAAGTCGTCCAATCGGTAGGACACATGACTCTGGATCATGGAATCGGGGTTCGAGTCCCTGCTTCCCAGCCAATTTCTCTACCTTTTTGCGAACTTCCATTTGATGTCCTTTCCATCAGTTATAAACTCAATCATTCCATCCCTTTGAGTTCTGAAAATGTGGATTCCGAGTTTTAAATATCTTTTTACCACATCTTTACTTGGAAGACCTGGATGAGTCCCTTGCGTTATTACAACAATTTTCGGATTGACTTTTCTCAGAAACTCTTCAGATGAAGAGCTTCTACTTCCATGATGGGGAGACTTAAAAACAAAAGATTTTAGCCCAAAGCCTTTATTTATGATTTCTTTTTCAGAAGCAATCCCGATATCTCCAGGAAATAGGAAAGAGTAGGAGCCAAAATTTATCCTCAAAACCATAGAATCATCATTGCTAACATCTTCCACCCTTTTCCATTCAGGATGCAGAACTTCTAATTTGGCTCCTTCAATTTCTTTTCTAAATCCTGCTGTTAAAATCTTTGGCTTAAAACCGATAAGTTTCAAAAATCTTTTGAAATTTTCATCCTTTTCAGGGAAAGATGAAATCCACACTTCACCTATCTTGAAATTTCTAACTACAGAAAATAATCCTCCTATATGATCTGGATGGGCATGGGAAAGAACTAAATAATCAATTCTTTTTATTCCCTTAGACCATAGAAAAGGAGATAAAATATTTTCTCCAACATCATAATCTCCCATCCCGCCTCCTCCATCAATTAGCATTTTTACCTTTCCCGGAAACTCAATGAGAGTTGACTCACCTGGACCTATATCAATAAATGACACTTTAAAGTATTTTGAGTAGGAAGGAAATGGATGGAGGCATATTAAAAGGAGGGATAAAAGGAAAATAACTGAAAAAGCGAGTTTTAGAAATTTTTTTGTAAATGAAATTAAAGAAAAAGAAATAATATAAAGAAAAATCAAAGAAAAATGGGGAGTTGAAACTCGAAAGGAGAGATAGCCTGGGATATCAATTCTTGAGATCAAAATTATAAGAGAAATTGGAATTTTCACTATAAAGGAAAGATATGGGGCAATCTTTGTAGATAAAATTAAGATAATAAGCCATGGGATAGAGAGATAAATAAGGATTATAAATAATGGAATTACAAGAAGGTTAAATAGAATAGAGGCTATTACAACTCTGTTGAAATAAAAAGCAATTATAGGTAATGTTCCAAGAGTTGCTGAGACTGACATGGAAAAAAGTAATGCAACTTTGGAGTAAATTTTATTTAAAAACTTCAATTTTAAATCGATAAAAGGGAGCTCCTTGTATATATCTTCCGTGTAAAGGGCAATAAACAAAATTGCGGAATAAGTCAGAAGAAATCCCGGATCTATGACAAAATGGGGATTAATTAGAAGAAGGACAAAAGCTGAAAGGGAAACCGCATTGAGAAAATAATGGTTCTTCCAGAGCAATTTGGATAATAAGCAAAGGATTATAATAAAGGAGGCTCTAAAAATTGGTGGTTTGCCTTCAAGTAAGAGAGCATAAAAGAGAAGAATTAAAATAAGAATTAGATAACCTTTTCTTTCTGGAATTCTCAGAAATTTTAAAAATTCAAAAAGAACAAAGGAAATTATTCCTATATGAAGACC
>CAZFCI010000096.1:0-12698 GCA_964517525.1 uncultured Clostridia bacterium
GAATAATTGGGAATTAGCATATATTCTTATTTTCAAAGGGAAGACAAAAGCTTTAGGATTAGAATATTTATATATTATATGTTGATACAAGAAAAAACAAGCAATCATAGAAAGCAACATGAGGAGTTCTAAGATTGCAGAGAACCATTTGCATTCATTGTTTTTTTTAATTACAAATTCTTCGCTTATAGAAAATTCTATTTCAGATTTTTTCATAACAACCCTTTAAAACTTTTACTACAATAAAAATTTAATGTCAATAATTTTGAAAATGTTAAGTAGTCCATTTTATTCACCTAATTTAACTTCCCTTTTCACCCCTCTTCCTTTAAAATTTAAATCTGATGGGGTATAAGAGAGTGGCTATAATTGGTCTTCCCAATGTGGGGAAGTCTACTCTTTTCAATAGAATTATTAAAAAAAGGAAGGCTCTCATTCATTCCTTGGAGGGTATGACGAGAGATTCAATAAGGGAGATAGCAACATGGAAGGGAGTAAAGTTTGAGCTTATTGATACAGGAGGACTTTGGGAATCAAAGGATCTAATTCTGAGCAAGGTTAAGGAGAAGGCAATGGAGGAGGCTTTAAACTCTGACCTCTCCCTTTTTCTCCTGGATGCAAGAAGACCTATAACTCCTTATGAGGAATGGATTTTCAGGGAGATAAAAGAGAGAAACAAGGATGTTTTAGTTGTTCTCAATAAAGTAGATTCACCGAATCAGGACATTATGGTTTCTGAGTATTACAGATTGGGCGTTGAAAAGGTTTTCCCAATTTCAGCAGAACATGGATTAAAGATAGAGGAACTTCTTGATGAGATTATTGAAAGAATTGGGAGAGAAAAGGGAGGGGAAAGAGAGGAAGTTAAGCTAAAACTGGCAATTGTGGGTAAGGCAAATGTTGGAAAGTCTTCAATAATAAACAAGATTCTTGGATATGAGAGATTGATTGTATCAGAAATCCCAGGAACAACAAGGGATTCTGTTGACACTCTTGTCATAAGAAACAAAATCCCCATCCTTCTCCTCGATACAGCTGGCATAAGAAAACTTAGTAAAATAAAGGACGGAAGAGAGGCTGCTTCAGTGATAAGATCTGCCAAAGTTATAGAGAATGCTGATGTTGTTTGTCTTGTAATTGACGGAACAGAAGGGCTTGGTAAGAATGATATATTCATTGCAAGATTGATAAACAAAGCTTTTAAACCAATGCTCATTGCAGTAAATAAATGGGATCTTATAAAATCGAGGGAAATTTACCCTGTCCAATTGGATAATGTAATTAAGACTCGATACCCTTTTCTTGATTCAGTTCCGAAGATATTTGTTTCTGCGGTTAATGGAAAGAATATATTAAGAATTCTCGATGAAGCCATAGAATTGAAGAATAGGGCAATGAAGGGAATTCCTCCCGATAAACTTGAGGATTTCAGGAAAGAGATAAAGGAAAGTCCAATAATTGACATAGACGGAAAGATTGTTGATGTCAAAAAGATTATTCACATTCCTGGTATTCCTCCAAAATTTATATTCATAACACCCTCAGGAAAAAAGTTAAAAAAAATATGGGAGTCATGGTTGAGGAAAAGACTAACTGAGAAGTTTGAGTTAAAGGGAATATTGTTTAGGATTGCTCTGAAGAAAAGAATGAAAAAGGAAAATAGAAAATAGTCTGAAACTTTTCTTTTATTTGGAGGATATAATTTATAAAAAATTTTTGAGGAGGATGATATGAGAAAGAATTTGTTAGTATTTTTTTGGATTTTACTTTCAGTTTCAATTCTTTTATTGGCTCAACCCCAGAGACCTGGCAGAATTTACAATCCAGAGACAGTAGTAACAGTTTCTGGAGAGGTCCAGAATGTTGAGACGAGAACATTTGGACCATCAGGATTTGGCTTGATTGTTCTATCCTTAAAAACAGATAAAGAGACAATTTCCGTCAATGTTGGTCCAGAGCAGTATGTTTCCTCTCAGAATTTCAAGTTTGAAAAGGGAGATAAAATTGAGGTAAAAGGCTCAAAGGTTGAGATTAGGGGTGAGAATGTTATCCTTGCAGCTGAAATAAGGAAAGGTGACAAAGTTTTGAAATTAAGGGATGAAAATGGTATACCTCTATGGGGAGGTCCAAGGAGGTAAAGGAGAGATTTCCTGCTTAATATAGACTTTTTAAAGGGATTATTATGTTTTGATTTTTTCCCATAAAGGGAGGGTAAATGTTTAGAAAAAGAGAAGATTGGAAGTTTATTTTTTCCTGTATTCTTTTATTTTTAGTCTCATCCCTTCTTGTTTCTTTTAATCAGGGAGAGGAAAAAGAATTAAAAATTCGACCGATTCGTGATGATGTTGGCTTTTGCTGGAAAGCCGATTCCATGAAAAAACTCGTAAAATACTTAGAAAAAGAAGAGAGACCTTTTTTCCCATCGAAAGGTCTTGTAGCTGGTATATCTCCCCATGACGATTACCTCTATGCAGGAAGAATTTATTATCCCCTTTATAGAATTATAAGAACAAAGGAAGTTGTTATTTTTGGAGTAACCCACAGAACTGTCAGAAATGAAATAAAGGGGCTTGATTCCCTTCTTATTCTTGATGAATTTGATTTATGGAATGGAGTTTTAAAATCTGTAGAGATTTCTAAACTCAGAGAATATCTCAAATCCAATCTTAATCCTGATTATTTTATTGTGAATAATAGAGCCCATGAGCTCGAACATTCTATAGAAGCCCTCATCCCCTTCTTACAGTATTTCAATCCTGATGTAAAAATAACACCGATTATGGTTTCTCCAATGCCTTTTGATAAAATGGAAGAAATCTCATCAAATCTGGCTTCCGTTATTTCTGATTACATATTAAAAAATAAATTAAAACTTGGTGAAGATATATTCTTTCTAATATCCGCTGATGCAAATCATTACGGAAAAGATTTCAATAATCTTGCCTTTGGTGAGGGAGAATCTGCATGGGAGAAGGCTCTTCAATTTGATAGGATGTTGATAGATAAATATCTCACTGGTGAAATTGATGAAAAGAAGATATATGGACTTACCACTGAGCTATGGGGCAAAACCTATCTTGATTATAAAAATTCCTACTGGTGCGGGAAATACTCAATCCCTTTTGGACTTCTTTCTATTGAAAAGATTGTATTCAAAGTCTTGGATAAAAAAATTAAAGGTCAGCTCTTCCGTTTTTCTGACACATACAGTGAGGGTGTAATTCCTTTAAGAAAGATTGGACTTGGAACAACAGCTCCCTTCTCCCTTCGTCACTGGGTTAGTTTCTTCTCAATCGGTTATTATTCTTATTGAATCCTCTCTATAGACAGATTTGAATAGTTAATTTAAAATAGAATCTTACTTTATTTATGGAGGAATAATAATGAGAATATCCGAGAGAGGGAAAAATATTCAAGCATCCCCCATAAGAAGACTTGTCCCCCTTGCAGATTCAGCGAAAAAAAGAGGAATAAAGGTTTACCATCTGAACATAGGACAACCCGATATCCCAACTCCTGAACCAGTTTATGAGGCAATAAGGAATTTTAATGAAAAGGTTCTCAGTTATGGACCATCTCAAGGACTTCCTGAGTTAAGGGAAGAGATTGCAAAATACTTTAATGCGTACGGAATTGATCTTAGCATGGAGAATGTTCTGATAACTGTTGGTGGGAGTGAGGCTATTCACTTTGCCTTTTCTGTTATAGCTGATCCAGGAGATGAAATAATTATTCCAGAGCCCTATTATACCAATTACAATGGATACGCTTCCTTTGCTGGAATTAAAATTGTTCCTGTCACATCAAAGGCTGAAGATGGATATAGACTCCCATCTGTGGAAGAGATTGAAAGTAAAATAACTCCCAAGACAAAGGGAATTCTTATCTGCTCTCCCAACAATCCCACTGGAACTGTCTACAACGATGAAGAGCTTGGGAGGATTGTGTATCTCGCCAAGAAGTATGCTCTCTTCATAATTGGTGATGAGGTTTACAAAGAATTTATATATGATGGGTTAAAACATAGGAGCATTCTTGAGCTAAAAGGTGTAGAGGAAAGGACAATTGTGGTGGACTCTATTTCAAAGAGATTCAGTAGTTGTGGTGCAAGAATAGGAGCAATAATAACAAGGAATAAAGAAGTTATGGATTCCCTTGTCAGATTTGCTCAGGCAAGGTTGTGCCCCCCAACAATTGAGCAAGTTGGTGCAATATCTGCATACAAAATGGGAACCTCCTATTTCAAACCAATAAATGAAGAGTATCAGAGAAGAAGAGATGCCATGTTCTCTGCCCTTGAAAGAATGGAGGGCGTCACAATAAAGAAACCTCAGGGTGCCTTTTACATTTTTGCCAAACTTCCTGTAGATGATGCTGATGAATTTGCCCAGTGGCTTCTTAGGGACTTCTCAGTAGATGGGGAAACTGTCATGGTTGCTCCTGGAAATGGTTTTTATGGAACAGAGGGACTTGGAAAGAATGAGGTTCGATTGGCATATGTCCTCAATGTAGAAAGTATAAATAGAGCAATGGAGATTTTTGAAAAGGGTTTGAAGGAGTTTAGAAGCAGATAATGTTACCAACATTCGAATGGAGGGGAGATCATCTCCTTCTTCTTGATCAGAGATTTCTTCCTGATAAGGAAGAGTATTTGGAGTTAAGGGATTATAAGGAAATTGCAGATGCAATTAGAAATATGGCTATAAGGGGTGCTCCTGCAATTGGGATTGTAGCAGGTTATGGAGTTGTTCTTGGGGTAAAGGCTATAAAAAGAAAGGATAATCTTGAGGAAAAGTTTAGAGAGATTTGTGAGAAAATTGAAGGGACAAGACCTACCGCGAGAAATTTATTTTTTGCTATTGAAAGGATGAGAGGAGTTTTTGAAAAGGTAAAGGAGAAGGAACTGGATGAGATTAAAATGGAGCTTGAAAAAACAGCTGTTGAGATGGAAAGGGAAGATTATGATGCAAATATGAGACTTTCAAACTTTGGAGCTGAGCTAATTAAAAATAACTCCTCTGTTCTTACCCATTGCAATGCGGGAGGGCTTGCAACATCAGGATGGGGGACAGCCCTTGGAATAATAAAGATGGCTCATAGAATGGGGAAAAACATTCATGTTTATGTTGACGAAACAAGACCCCTCCTTCAGGGAGCAAGACTAACAACATATGAGCTTTCAAAGGAAGGAATTCCATTCACTCTTATAACTGACAATATGGCGGGATGGATGATGAAAAAGGGGAAAATTTCAGCAGTTATAGTTGGAGCTGACAGGATAGCCATAAATGGAGATACTGCCAATAAAATTGGAACATACTCCCTATCAGTTCTTGCAAGGGAGAACTCAGTCCCTTTTTATGTAGCTGCACCAGTTTCAACAATTGATTTTAATCTGAAAAGTGGAGATGAAATACCAATAGAGGAAAGGAATGAAAATGAGGTTAAATCAATTATAAAGGGAATTGAAAAATTAAAGAATTTAAAAGTGGAGAATCCTGCCTTTGATGTAACTCCCAATGAACTAATTACTGCCATAATTACTGAGTTCGGAGTTTTAAGACCTCCTTATCGGGAGAGTTTGGCTAAAATAAAAGAAATTATCCCAAAGAAATAATGATAGTCCTCGGTGTTGAAACCTCTTGCGATGAAACATCAGCAGCAATTTTGAAGGATGGGAAGAATATTCTTTCTGAGGTAATTTATTCCCAGGATAGAATCCATGAAAAGTGGGGAGGGGTTGTTCCTGAGATAGCTTCCCGTCAGCATATAAAGATAATTGACAGAGTTGTTAGGGAAGCATTAATGGAAGCAAAATTGGATTTAAAAGATATTGATCTTTTTTCTTGTACCAAGGGTCCTGGACTCATTGGTTCTCTTCTTGTTGGTCTTACCTTTACAAAGTCCCTTGCCTATTCCCTTTCTAAACCTTTCATAGGGGTTGACCATCTCCATGCCCACATTGAATCTGCTTTCCTTGAGAATGAGGGTATTGAATTCCCAATCCTTGCCCTTGTTGTTTCTGGCGGTCATACAAGCATGTTTTATATGGAAAAACCTCTTAATTTTAAACTTCTTGGAAAGACAAGGGATGACGCTGCAGGAGAGATTCTCGACAAAATTTCTAAATTTCTTAGTATTGGTTATCCTGGAGGACCTGCCATTGAAGGTATCGCAAAAAATGGAAACCCTGATAAGTTTAAATTTTCCATCCCAGTTATAAAAGGAGGGGGGCTTGATTTTAGCTTCTCAGGAATTAAAACAGCTGCCTATCTTTACATAAAGAAGGGAATTGTTGGAAAGGATAGCCCTGAACTTCCTGATTTCCTTGCAAGTTTTCAGAAAATTATAATAGACCACATAATATCTAATATTGAAAAGGCTCTCAAGGATTACAATGTGAAATCATTAATTTTAAGTGGAGGGGTTGCAAGGAATGGTGAGTTGAGGAGAAGAGTTTTAGAGAAAATGAATGAAAAGGGGATAAAAGTTTACATTCCATCTCCAAGACATTGCACAGACAACGGTTCAATGGTTGCCTCCCTTGCCTATAAGCTTTATATGAATGGGAAGAGGGATGGATGGGATTCTGATGCCTATGCCCGTTTTTCTGAAGAGGGGAAAAATCTTATCACCATTCTTCCTTCTGAAACTATTCGTAAGAGGTATAAATAGCGATTTTTAAATTTTATGTGGGGAGGATTTTTAAGAATTGTATTGTTGGGAACCATTTTATCTCCTAAAAATATTTTCCCCATACCTTCATAAGAAACAGAGATTTGTTCAATTTTTACAAAGGAAGTAAAAGGAACTTTAAATTCCCCTTTTCCTCCAACAACAATCTTTTCCCTTTCGATCTCAATGTTCTCAGGTATTGAATGGAATGAGACCTTTGTTTTAAGATCGTAAATAACTTTTTTACTTCCATAAAGATATCCTCGAGGGAATAAAACAAAATAAGTAGAAAAAAGGATTGAAAGGATAATCATTCCTAATGTTTCAAAATCAATTTTTAATCTAAGTCTTTGTCGGAATAGATATCCAAAGACAAAGATAACCGTCAAACCTATCCATATATAATTGGGAAGATAGTAAGAGGTATCAGCCTTTATAAAAGATGGGAGGAGAGATGAAAGAGGAAGCCAGAAATTGCTCAGGTATAAAAAAAGAGCCCCACTTCTATCATTGACATCATGGGTTGTAGGCTGGTATAGGAAAGGAGGGTTCTTCAAAAGAATAATGGAAATTATTATTGAAATTATTACTGATAAAAAGAAAAGGAGTCTGAAGAATTTACTTTTTCCATACTCTAAAAAATAGGAAAGAAAGATTGGGAAAATAAAGAAAATAGGAAGTATTGGTCTTGCCTGAGGACTTGAACCTCCCCTGTGGGTAAGAAAGGAATAGTTTAGTAAGAAAGGTATTGATATTAATAGTAAAGAAATCGCCCTTTTCCTTTCTTTCTTTACCATTTCAAAAAATCCAAGAAGAGAGAAGAAATATATTGGGGAATAGAAAAGCAAGCCATCTCTCTGGTCGTAGAAGTAGCCAAAAAAAGTTTCCATTCTCATTGTCAGAGGAATTCTCCGAATTATCAGGTCTTTAATGTAGGAAACATTCTCCTTTGTTAAAACACCATGATAAAGGGAGAGGGTGGAGAAACTGCCAAACCACTGATATAAAAAATAAAGAAAGATCAAATATGAGATTGAAAGGGACAAGAAAGAAAGAAAAATGATTTTTAAGGACTTTTTTTGATTTAAAGGGAAATAGAAACCCAAAATAATTATTGGTAATGCAATCAGGATGTATTTTGCACCAAGCCATGGGAAAAGGAAGAAAGAAAGAGGGATAAAGAGAAAATCAAATTTTTTGAAATTTAAGAAAATAAATTTCCTTATTAAATATAAAGAAATTGCAAGGGATATTGTCTCAGGATAAATGTGGAAGGAGAAAAAAAGGATTGGGGATGTAAAGGAGTAGAGAAACCAGACAAAAAATGAGTTGAATTTTGAAATTCCAAGCTGGTATAGAAGAAGGAAAAGCTGAATTCCAGAAAAAGAAATTAATATTGTTATGAATGCCCTTGGGAGATAATTTATAAGAAAAGGGAATTTGAGGGAGAGCCAGTAAAATGGGATCAAAAGAAAAGAAAGTCCAGGAAGATGAAAGGAGTACCAGTAATCCTCCCCTTTCTTTCCGTAATGGGCATGAAAACCAAGTTCTCCAGGATAAAATTTTTTATAATCCAGATTGAGATAGTTATTCCTAAGATTTACATCTCTGTCGAAAATTATTGAGTGGGTTATTAAAAGATAATGGGGCTCATCTCCCAGATAAAAAAGTCCATTTTTTAGGGAGAAGGAAAGGGAAAGATTAAAGATTAGAAGGGATAAAATAAAAAGGAGAATTAGGATTGTTCTTAAACTTATTCTTTCAAAACTTTCAATTTTTTTCTTTAATTTTTCATACTTGGGGGATTTGAAAACATAAAGGTAAAGAAAGAGAAAGAAAATTATTGCTAAAAGGACGAGAAATCTTTGAAAAAACTCTTCCTTATATAGGTAAAAGAAACGGAATAATGGAAGAAATAAAAGGAAGAAAAAGGGAAAAAATCTCCTTAGAATACTCTACGCTCCTTTTACAATTTCCTTTAAAACTGAGCAAAATTTGTCTATTTCTGAAAAGGTGTTGTAAATATGGGTTGATACCCTGACAAGGTTGTGAGAGTACTCATGGACATGTCTCACCTCTATCTTCCATTTCTCTCTAAGGATTCTACAAAGATTTTCAGAATTAAATCCATTTATTTTAAAGGCAACCAATCCGCAGTAAAGCCTTGGGTCAGAGGGTGATTTTATCTCTAAGTTTGGAATCTCCCTCAATTTTTGTCTTAAATAAGTGTTGAGCTCTCTTATCCTCAACTCAATTTTTTCCCTTCCAATATTATTCTGAAATTCAAAGGCTCTTTTAAGACCAACAAGTAAAGAGTTGTTTATTGTTCCGAGAGAAAATCTATCAGAAAATTTTGAAAGTTCATTCCATCCTTCACTGGCTATTATTGGATGGAGGAGATGATTTCTATCTTTTCTTATGTAAAGGAATCCTGTTCCCTTTGGAGCAAGGAGCCATTTGTGGAAAGAGCCTGCATAAAAATCGCATCCGATATCCTTTATATTAAGTTTTATCATTCCAGGAGCATGGGCTCCATCAATTAAAGTTAGTATTCCTTTTGAAGAAGCCATCTCACAGATTTTCTTAACAGGAATTATAGTTCCATTTGTGCATAAGATGTGGCTTATGCTTATAATTTTAGTTCTTTTTGTAATAGCTTTTGAAATATCCTTTAAAATTTCATCCTCTGATGCTGGAGTTAATGAAAGATTTACTCTCCTTATCTTTATTTTTTCTCTTTTCTCTTTTACCTCCCAGCAAGCTGTTCCGCCAACATGCTCATGATTTGTAAGCAAAACCTCATCTCCACTTTTTAAATCAAGCCCTTGAGCAACCATACTCATGGCTTCAGTTGTATTTCTTGTAAGAACTATTTCTTCGGGCTCTGCTCCCAAGAATTCTCCTGCTAATTTCTTAAGATCTTCGATGGATTCCCTTTCATCAGTAAAAAATACCTCTTGAGAGACCATATCCCTTATTGTTCCCTCAAGGACATATCTTGGAGAAACTCCAAGAGTTCCTGAATTTAGATAAATTCCCTTTTTGGATAAAACAAATTCAGATCTTACAACATTCCAGAATACCTCCTCATCAACAACCGAGCTTTCTTTTATCTCTCCCTTTGAGTTTTTGCTAAGAGCCAGAAAAAAAGGAATTATTTTAAGAAAATTTCTTCTTCCCATTTTCATCATCTCCTCCAATAAAAATTGAGGGGAGGGAAACCCTCCCCTCATGGTTCATATCTGCTTTTTATTAAGTTATGCTTCCAGTCCCTTTTCTGCTGCTTCCCTTATCATTGAAAGGGTTAGGGACTTGGGTCTTTCAATTGGGAAGTAAACACCTCTTGCCCAGACAGCCTGTGCAGTTATTCCCATTGTTCGGGAAACACCGAAAAGAACGGTATAGAAATCGAACTCCTTAACTCCGTAGTGATACTGTAAGCATCCGGAGTGGGCGTCAACATTGGGCCATGGATTTTTTGCTTTTCCATGCTTCTTAAGAACATCGGGAACAACTTCAAAAACATTGGAAACAGTCTTGAAAACAGGATCATCGGGGCAATATTTCAATGCGAATTCTCTCTGGGCAGTATATCGTGGGTCAACATTTCTTAAAACAGCGTGTCCATAACCCGGGATAACCTGTCCAGAATTGAGGGTTTTCCATGCATATTCCTCAACCTGCTCCTTTGTGGGAACACCTTTATACGCTTCCATAAGATCGAGAATCCACTTAAGGCATTCCTGGTTTGCGAGTCCATGGAGAGGACCAGCGAGACCATTAAGGGCAGCAGATATTGAATAGTAAACATCTGACCATGCAGAATTTACAAGAAAACCTGTGTGGGCAGATACATTTCCACTCTCATGGTCTGAGTGTAGAATTAGATATAGCCTCATTAGATTGTAGTATTCTGGATTGTCAATTCCCATCATGTGGGCAAAATTTGCTCCCCAATCAAGTTTTGGATCAGGAGGGATAAATTTACCATCCCTATAAGTTCTTCTGTAAATGTAACCTGCAATAACTGGCATCCTTGCGATAAGAGTTAGGGAATCCTCAAAGGTTGCAGCCCAATGTTCCTCTCGCTTCATCCCTTCATTGTAGCGCTTAACAAAAACTGAATCTTTCTGCATTGCGAGGACTCCCATGGAAATCTGAGTCATAGGATGGGTGTCCTTCGGTAGAGCATTGATAACATCAAATACATATTTTGGAACTTCCTGCCTCTTCTTTATCTCATCCTCAAGTTCAAGAACATCATCCTTTGTGGGGAGCTCACCTGTTAGAAGCAAATACCACAGACCTGTTGGATAGGGCTCATCCCCTGGAGCAGGTCTTGGAAGTTTCTCCCTTACTTCTGGAATTGTCATTCCTCTGAAACGAATACCCTCAATAGGGTCAAGATAGGATGTCTCACAGGGAAGAATTTTTACATCCCTCATACCTCCAAGAGCTTGTTCCACTGTTACTTTGTCAATGGGTTTGTCTCCAAGTTCCTTTACAAGTTTTGTCCTTTCCTCTCTCCATTTGGGAACAAGCTCTGCCAATCTTTCCTTTACTTTTAAGGTTTTTTGAGTAGACATTTATAATACCTCCTTAATTTTTTCCCTTTTTTACAGACTAAACTTTCTCTCTTCTCCATCAACATTTTCCATCCTAATTTTATTAATTAAAAAATCAAATTTCAAGTCCTTTGAGAGGAATAAAAACATAAGCAAAAAATATTTTCCTGAGCCATTTTAAGTCTTTTTAAATCTTTAAGAGGGGTTTTTAAACTTGACTCCCCTTTCTTAAATGAATATTCTTAACTTATGAAAAGGATTGCTATTTTAAGTGTTTTTCTTCTTTTATTTATTACTTGTTCTAAAGAAAGGGATTCTTATATTAAACTTTCTGGATTTATCGAAGGGAGAGAAGTAGAGGTATCCTCGAAAATACCAGGAAGAATTAATGAAATTTATGTAAATGAGGGAGATAATGTTAAAGAGAATGATTTGATTGCGTTGATTGATTCCTCTGATTATGAGATTCAAAAGAAGCAGATTGAGGCAATGGTTGAATCTGCCCTTGCAAATTTGAGACTTCTTGAAAGAGGTGCGAGAAGGGAAGATATAAGAGTAGCGGAAGAGTTGCTTAAACAGGCAGAGGCGAATCTCAGGAATGCAGAAATGGATCGGAATAGAGCAAAAAGACTTTTCGAGGAAAAGAGTATAACAGAGAAACAATGGGAAGATGCGAGAACTAAATATGAATTTGCATTAGCACAGTTCAAGCAGAGTGAGGAAAATCTAAAAAAGCTGAGAAAGGGAGCAAGGGAAGAGGAGATTGAACTTGCGAAAGCTAAACTTAAGGAGGCAATGGCAGGTCTTGAAGCCATAGAAAATAGGATAAAGGATTGCAAGATTTTTTCACCCCTTAATGGAATTGTTTCAGTAAAATTAAAGGAAAAGGGTGAGATGGTGAATGTTGGAACACCAATTTTGAAAATAATAAACACTGAAAAAGTTCATCTTTATGTTTATATTTCTGAAAAAGACTTGGGTCTTGTTAAGATTGGGAAAATTGCGGAGGTCAGAATAGATTCATTTCCTGAAAGAAGTTTTGAAGGGAAAGTTGTCTACATTTCTCCAGAGGCAGAGTTCACTCCAAAACAGATTCAGACCGAGGATGAGAGGACAAAACTTGTATTTAAAACTAAAATTGAACTGGATAACAGCGAAGGTATTTTCAAAGTGGGAATGCCAGCAGATGCTTTCATAAAAGTAAGATAGAATTTTGATGGGGTTTGCGGTTGAAATAAGAAACCTTGAGAAAAGATACGGAGATTTAATTGTATTAAAGAATTTGAATCTCCAGATAGAAAAAGGTGTCATTTTTGGAATTGTCGGTCCTGATGGTTCTGGAAAATCCACCCTATTAAAGACTATTTGTGGCTTGTTAAATTTTGAAGGGGGTGAGATAAGGATACTTGGAAAAAATTTGAAGGAAGATTTTAATTTAATAAAGAAAAGAATTGGTTA
>CAZFCI010000097.1:0-3000 GCA_964517525.1 uncultured Clostridia bacterium
TTCTCAGGGCTGAACTTCCACCCCTTATACCAAGAGAAATCCTTTTTGGAAACCCTGAGAAGGCATCACCCCAGCTTTCCCCTGATGGAAAATTGATGGCTTACCTTGCTCCTCACAATGGAGTTTTGAATGTCTGGGTAAAAACAGTTGGGAGGAATGATGACAGAGTTGTAACAGACGACAGAAAAAGAGGAATAAGAGCCTACGGGTGGGCAGAGGATTCTCGCCATATTCTCTACATTCAGGACAGGGATGGTGACGAAAACTGGCATGTTTATTCTGTTGACCTCAACGCTCCAAAGGAAGCTCCAGTAATAAGGGATCTAACTCCCTTCCATGGAATTCAAGCTCAAATTATTGGTACTCACAAGAATTTTCCTGATGAGATTCTTGTTGCAATGAATCTTCAGGACAGAAGACTTTTTGATGTTTACAGAATAAACTTAAAGACGGGAGCAGTAATTCTTGACACAAAAAATCCAGGAGATGTGATAGGCTGGCTTTACGATTCCAATTTCGTAATAAGAGGTTGCCAGGCAGCTCTTCCCGATGGAGGAGGAGAAATAAGAATCAGAAAGGATGAAAAATCTCCATGGCAAAAACTTATGTCATGGGGTCCTGATGATGAATGCGAAGCTCTAACTTTTACAAAGGATGGGAAAGGACTTTACATCTTTCACAACATAAACACAGACCTCACAACCCTATACAAGAAAGACCTTGAAACTGGAAAGGAAGAAAAAGTTTTTGAGCCAAAGGGAGCAGATGTCTACAATGTAATTGTCCATCCTGATGAGTATTATCCTCAGGCAGTAGCAACAAACAGATTCAGAGTTCAGTGGCACATTCTTGACAACTCAATTAAAGAAGATTTTGAAAAAATCTCAAAGTTGACAGATGGCGATTTCTCTATAACCAATAGAAGTGGAGATGATAAAGTCTGGCTTGTCTCTTTTACAAAGGATACAGGTCCAATTCATTACTATGCCTACGATAGGACAGAGAAAAAGGGAACATTCCTCTTCACCCATCAGCCGAAACTTGAAGGTTTAACCCTCGCTCCAATGAAACCCGTTGTTATAAAAGCAAGGGATGGACTTGAACTTGTCGCATACCTTACCCTTCCAGTTGGGATACCTCCAAAGAATCTACCTCTTGTTCTCAATGTTCACGGAGGTCCATGGGGAAGGGATACATGGCGTTATCATCCTGAAGCCCAATGGCTTGCCAACAGAGGATATGCATGCCTTCAAGTTAATTTCAGAGGATCTGCTGGCTTCGGCAAAAAATTTCTCAATGCAGGAAATAGAGAATGGGGAGCAAAGATGCACAATGACTTGATTGATGCGGTCAACTGGGCAATAAAACAGGGGATAGCTGACCCAAAGAGAATTGCTATTTACGGAGGTTCCTACGGAGGATACGCAGCTCTTGTTGGAGCAACTTTCACTCCTGATGTTTTCTGCTGTGCTGTTGATATAGTTGGACCATCAAATCTTGTAACCCTTCTAAAATCAATACCACCCTACTGGGCACCTATGCTAAACATGTTCAAACACAGGGTTGGAGACCCTGATAAAGAGAAGGAATTTCTTGAATCTCGTTCTCCTCTTTTCAAGGCTCACCAGATAAAGATACCCCTTCTGATTGCTCAAGGAGCCAATGACCCAAGAGTAAAGATGTCAGAATCAGAGCAGATTGTTCAAGCTGTAAGAAAGGCTGGGAAAGAGGTTCAATACATAGTTTTCCCTGATGAAGGGCATGGATTTGCAAGGCCTGAGAATAGAATGAAATTCTATGCAGCTGCAGAAGCATTCTTAGCCAAGTATCTCGGAGGAAGAGCAGAACCACCAAAGGAAAGCGAGAAAGTGGAGTTTAAATAAAAATACAGAGACTGATCATTCAGAATTTCATCCAGTTTTTATTGTCTTCCTAACTTTGTTATTCCTCTCGTCAATCTTTATCCCTACTAATATTAGGAATTTCGTAGATTTAATTTATTGGGCATGTTCTGTCAAATACATAGCACTCTACCTTCACAGTAGAATTCGGAGGCTATTGACTGCAAAGATACTCCCATTCAAAACAACATAAGCCAGACTCACATAAAGGAAGCTCTGGAACCATGCTCCAGCCAAAACACCATCCAAGACTCTCGCAGTCGCTTATGCACCTTTCTCTTACCTCTTCATCGCAGCCTGTGATATTACTACAATTCTGTTCAAAAGGTGGTTCCTGTCCGGTTATTGAAAGACTTGCTATTATACAAAAGAATAAGAAGCTAAGTATTGCATATTTTTTCTTCGAAATCACCCCCTCATATTTTAGTCTTTTTTAAAATTAGAATTTTATCATAGTTAAAATCCGATACATAAAAATACTTTTTATCTGAGCAAATTCCAGCATACCATCCAATACTTCCTCCATAAACACATCTTTCAAGAAACTCTCCCCTAATATCCAAAAAGTAAATCTCGAATATGTCCTTTCCTCTCCAGTTTAGGAGTCCAAATTTTTTGTCTTCGTAAATGAAAATTTTCAAAGGAATAAAAGGTAAAAAGATTTGTCTCTTTCTTACATTCATCTTTGACCTTTCAGTTTTATTCTCAATTTTCTCATGTTCCTCTTGAGATTCTTTAAGTTGTGTCTTGAAAATATCATAGAAACTTTTATGTTTCAAAATGCTAAACTCATTAATTCTTTTGTTTTGTCTATCAAATACAATGATACCTAAAGAAAAGTTAGAAAGAACCACAAGTTCGTCTTTTTTGGTTATAATATATTGAACATGTTCTCCCCTTACAGGTATTAAAGAAGCTTTAGCATCTATTGAAGGCTTGCTCAAAGGAAATTGTAGATGCCAATCATAATCTAATAATGAAGCTTTTAATTTAAAATTAGGGTCATAAGAGTCTATTATTCTTATCCCACTCTTCGAGAGAAGATAAATGTCTCCTTTTGAGTTAACAACTGGCGTGTCATAGGTAAAGGGAGGGGTTT
>CAZFCI010000098.1:0-7267 GCA_964517525.1 uncultured Clostridia bacterium
AATAGCATCAGGGGTGAATGGTTTTGTAACTACATCAGTATTATTATTGTTCACTTTACCTTCCAATTTTTCCTCTGTATAACCCGTCATAAATATTGTTGGAAAGTTTAAATTTCTCGATACCATATTTTTATAAACATCGTATCCACTTACCTTCGGCATTACGATGTCAAGGATTAGCAAATCAACATTTTCTTTATTTATTTCTAAAAGTTCTATTGCCTCAAGTCCATCTCTGGCGAGGATCACCTTGTATCCAAGATCTTCAAGAACATCTTTCAAAAGTTCCCTAATCCCCTCTTCATCCTCTGCTATTAATATTGTCTCTTTACCTTCCAATGTTTTCCTCTCTCCTGCCATACCCTCTGATTTTGTCTCTTGCCCTTTATGTATAGGAAGATAAATTTTAAATGTGCTACCCTTTCCAGGTGAACTGTAAACCTCAATATTTCCATTATGCTGTTTTATTATTCCCCATGCAACTGAGAGCCCAAGGCCTACGCCCTTATCTTTTCCCTTTGTCGAGAAGAAAGGTTCAAAAATCCTTGAAAGGGTTGCCTCATCCATCCCTATTCCAGTATCTTTAATAGAGACTGTAAAATATTCACCAGGTTTTAAAATCTCTTCTCCTATATTTAAAGGACTCTCAACCATTTCATTTTTTGTTTCTATATATATTTCCCCTCCATCAGGCATTGCATCCCTTGCATTTAAAACAATATTCATTATAACCTGCTCAATCCCTACGGGATCTACAAAAACAGTAGGTTTTTCAGCTTCTGCAATAACAGAGAGTTCTATGTTCTCAGGGATGAGTCTTCTTACCATCTGTATATGATCCTTTATAATATCGTTCATGTTTACAACTTTTTTCTCAAGGATTTGCTTTCTACTAAAGGCGAGCAATTTCTGAACAAGCTCTGCCGCTCTTTCAGCAGTTCTTTTAATTTTAATAAGATCATTAGTTAGGGAATCTGATGCTCCAAGTTTTGCAAGGGCTAAATCAGTAAATCCAAGAATTACTTGAAGCATGTTGTTGAAATCATGAGCAATCCCTCCAGCGAGATTCCCTATTGCATCCATTTTTTGGGCATGGAGAAGCTGTTGTTCAAGCTTTTTATATTCAGTTACATCTCTCATTATCCCTCTGTAGGCAACAATATTTCCTTTTTCATCTCTCACAACTGTTCCAGTGTCTAAAATAATTAATTTCTCTCCGTTCTTTTTCTTTAATACAATTTCAAAATCTTTTACATAGCCATCCCTTTCAATGGTTTCCTTGTATTTCTCTCTACCCCCTGGCTCAAAATAGAGATCATTTATATTGACTTTCAAAAGCTCCTCTTTGGATGAGAACCCGAGCATTTCAACTCCTGCAGAATTCATATCAAGTATCCTTCCAGCTGGATCTGTAATGTAAATTCCATCCTTTGATTCCTCAAAGAGGGTTCTGTATTTTTCTTCTGCAATGATTGTTGAGGTTATGTCCCTTGCATTCATCAAAATTGCATTTATATTGGGTTCATTGAGCAAATTGTTAAATACCCCTTCAAGGTAACGCCATGAACCATTCTTATGGCGAACTTTAAATCTCAAAGGTTTAGATATAATGTTTGTCGATGCAATTTTCTCGAAATTTTCTCTTGCAGCTTTAATTTCATCGGGATGTAGGTAATCGAAAATTGATTCTCCTATAACATCCTCATTTTTATACCCAAGTATTCTTTCAACAGAAGGGCTTATGTAAATAATCCTCCCCTCTTTATCAAACATACTTATAATATCAGTAGCATTTTCAATCAAAGTTCTAAATTTCCTCTCCCTTTCTTCAAGAACCTCCTCTGCTTTTCTTTTTTCAGTTATATCTTCATAGGTTTGAAGGATTTTCCCATCTCCCATTGCAATTGAACGGATACGAACAATTTTTCTATCGCCATTTTTACATATTATATTTAAATCCCTTTCTTTAACCTTTCCAATTTCTTTACTATTTACGAAATCCTCTTTCCATATTGATATAACTTGTTTTCTGTACTCTTCTTCACGATAGGCAAGCTCAAACCACTTTTCTTTATCTGGGATATCTTCAATAGTATATCCGAAAAGCTCTGTAAATCTTGGGTTTATATATTCAAAGGTATTGTCGGGTCTTAAGAGGGAAATTCCAAGGGGTGAGTTTTCTGTTAAAGTTTTGAACCTTTCTCCACTTTCTATAATTTCTGTTATATCAGAAACAATAATTACAGCTCCTGAAAATTTATTATCCCTAATTATTGGTTCTGAAATGATATTAAGCCATTTACCATTCTTTTTTATGGTTGAAACTTCCCTTTTTAAACTTTCCTTTGATCTATAAAATGGGTTTAAATCAGCAGTAATATCAAAGATTTCAAAAAGTCTTCTCCCTATTATCTCATGAAAGCTCATTCCAAGACTATTGGAAAAGGATATATTGCACCTTTTTATTACACTGTTTTCATCAATCAGGATAAGCTGGTCTTTTAAAGCATCAAAGGTTGCTCTCCATTCTTGAGAGGCATTCTCAAGCTTTTTCTCAAAAAGTTTCATTTCAGAAATATCTCTTGAAATCCCCATCACACCAATCACTTCTCCCTTAGAATTTCTGAGTAGAGATGCAGATATTAAACTTGGAAACAACTCGCCATTTTTCTTCTTATTAATGACTTCAGCTATGCATCTTCCCTTTTCCATAACCTCCTTTGAGATTTTCTCCCCTTCAGCAGGATTTGCATAGAGAATATCTACTTGCTTACCCAAGACCTCTTCAAGAGTATACCCAAAAGTCTTTTGAGCAGATTTATTGAACTCAACGATCTTTCTTTCCCTGTCGACAGTTATGATCATATC
Organism: uncultured Clostridia bacterium; assembly: GCA_964517525.1. GTDB lineage: Bacteria > Acidobacteriota > Aminicenantia > JBFLYD01 > JBBIMS01 > JBBIMS01. The sequence goes on from CAZFCI010000098.1 coordinate 2,869, forward strand.
AAGTGAGGAATCAATAATAGTTCTGTAATAATCTTCTGGGGTAATTTGGAATAAATTTATTCTTTTCTCAGTTTTTTTTCCCTTCACGATATTATTTTAATTATCAATTTTGTAATTTTCAAATAAAACCGAGTTCATACTATAAATTGAATCTAACTACCACTCGGAGTAAAATTAGATATGAGAGTAAAATTAAAAACTTATGGACTTTTGAGGAAATATATTCCGAAGGAGGCAAATCCCTACGAAATGGAGGTTAGAGAGGGAACTTCAGTAGGAGATCTTCTTAACATTTTAAAAATACCGAGGGAATATGTTCCTGTTGTTACTGTAGCAGAAAAAAAGGTCGATATAAACTACATAATAAAAGATGGAGATGAGCTAACCCTTCTTCCGATTATGGGAGGAGGTTAAAATTTCCTTAAGAATTTCAGGATAATGGAACTAAAACCAAAAACTAAGATTGTAGCAACAATAGGACCATCATCTCTTGACGAGAATATCCTTTATGAGATGATATCTAAGGGGATGAGGGTTGCAAGGCTAAATTTTTCCCATGGAGAAAGGAAATTCCATAAAAATGCTATTGATTTGGTCAGAAGAGTATCTGAAAAATTGGAAATTCCAGTAGCCATTCTTGCCGATCTTCAAGGACCAAGGTTAAGAGTAGGGGATTTAAAAGAGGAAATACTTTTAAAGGAAGGAGAAAAAGTTGAATTATTTGATATTGGAAAGGGTGGAATAGAAATTCCCCTTTCCTTGATTTTTGAAGATTTGAGGGAAGGGGACAGAATTCTATTTGATGATGGTAGAATAAAAATTTTAATAACTGAAAAGGAGAATGGTAAATTAAAGGGTAAAGTTATTCAGGGTGGGAGACTTAAAGCAAGAAAAGGTATAAATTTGCCCGATACAAAACTTTCTCTTCCTCCCTTAACTAAAAAGGATATTGAGGATCTTAAATTTGCTATTGAAGAGGGTGTTGACATTGTTGCCCTTTCTTTTGTAAAGGATGGGAGCGACGCATTTGAAGTTCAAAAGTTCTCAGGAGGAGCAGATTTACCCATTATAGCAAAGATAGAAAGACCTATAGCGTATAAAAATATTGATTCAATCCTTGAGAATTTTGATGGAGTTATGGTTGCAAGGGGTGACCTCGGTGTTGAAATGGAAATTGAAATGATCCCTATTTTGCAGAAAGAGATAATTAAAAAGGCAAATAAAAAGGGGAAACTTGTTATTACTGCAACTCAGATGCTAGAATCCATGGTGGAAAATCCAGTTCCTACAAGAGCTGAGTCAACAGATATAGCTAATTCAATCCTTGATGGAACAGATGCTCTAATGCTTTCAGGAGAGACTGCTGTTGGGAAATACCCTTCAAAGGCTGTTGAGTACATGGCTAAAATAGCAAATGCAACAGAAGAGAATTTGAGGATAGATTCCTTTTGCTGTCCTGAAGATATAACTCCTGCCTTTTCTATATCTTCAGCCTCTGTAAAGGTTGCAAATGATATAAAGGCAAAGTTAATAATGGTTTTTTCTGTTTCTGGTGCCACTGCAATTACAATTTCAAAGATGAGACCAGTTTGTCCTATAGTTGCTTTTACTCCAGAAGAATCCATAAGAAGAAAACTTTCAATTTACTGGGGTGTTTTCCCTTTACTCTTAAAAACTCACTCAAGCACTGATCAGATGATAGAAATTGGGGAGAAAATTCTTAAAGAAAAAGGACTTGTTAAAAAAGGTGAAACAATTGTAATTGTTGCAGGTAAAACTCCTGCAAAGGGGGCTACAAACATGTTAAAAGTTGAGAGGATTGAATGAAATGATAACTCTGATAAATTGTTATAAAGAAAGAAGAGATGAAAGAATAAAAAATTACATTGAACTTTTTAAAGAATTTGATGATATAGAAACTATCTATGATGAAGATTTCTTCCCCTCCCCTGGTTCAAAAGTCTATATAATTTCTGGTTCTGAAAAGTATATTTCCAAAAATGATTTTAATCCGGAGCTTCTTAAATTTATAAAAGAGAGTGAATTGCCTTTAATTGGAATATGTTATGGTCATCAGCTAATTGCAAAGGCTTTTGGTGCAGAGGTTTTTATGGGAGAGGAGACAATTAAAAAAACAGAGATGATAAGGGTTATGAGGGATGAGCAGATATTTTCTGGACTTCCAAAGATTTTTCCTGCGGATGAATCTCACAAAGACCATGTAAAGGAGACAGAGAAGTTTAAAGAAAATTTTGAGGTCATTGCATTTTCAGATTCATGTTCTGTAGAAGCAATAAAACACAAGAAAAAGCTAATCTTTGGATTTCAATTCCACATAGAAAGATCGGGGAAAATTGGGAAAATTATAGCAAGAAATTTTTTTAAAATAATAGGAGAAAAATATGAATAGAAGAGATTTTTTAAAGATTTCTTCAGCCTTTGTTTTCTCAAATTTTTTTAAATTCCCTTTCCCACCAATTTTCCTAAATTCTCCAATATTCAAAGTTGAGAATATTCCAACAAATCCTTTTGAAAATCCACAGAAACCTAACAGGCATGCTGGAGTTGATGCTCTTATTGAATTAATGGGTAAGTATGGGCTTAAATTTTATGATTCAAAGAGTTTTTCCAATAACATAACTGGTCCTTATGGACTAATAGGTAGTGAAGATGTCGTTATGATAAAGGTTAATGCCCAGTGGAAATACAGAGGTGCAACAAATTCAGATGTTGTAAGAGGGATAATTCAGGCAATTCTTGACCATCCTGATGGATTTAAGGGAGAGATAGTTATTATTGAAAATGGACAGGGAAGGGGAAGCCTCAATTGCGATAATTATGCATACTATGGAGATCATGAAGTTCATGCCAATTCTGATGATGAAAAGCAATCCTTTCTTTATCTTGTTGACAAGATTTTTACAGGGTATCCTGTTTCCGCTTATCTTCTTGACAATATCCGTTACAACTTTTTGCAAAAGGATGATAACAAGACAGATGGATACATAAAGGAAGGTATTGTATCCTATCCAATATTCACAACTAAATTTGGGAATAGAGTAAATCTAAAGTTAGGGGTTTGGAACGGAAATGGTTATGAAAATAGATTGAAATTGATAAATGTTCCTGTTCTAAAATATCATGACAGGGGAGGTTCTGAGTATACAGCTTGTCTGAAGCATTTTTACGGTATCTTGTCAATGGCAGATGGATATTCAGGATACAGACATTACTCAGGTCTTGGAGAGACCTGTGGCTATATGATTAAAAATATTAGATTTCCTGTGCTCAACATTCTCGATTGTATATGGGTCTCATACTCCTCTTTGACAGGATACCCTCCTTCGACAACATCAAGACAGAATATCCTATTAGCAAGCCAGGATCCTGTCGCCTTAGACTACTATGCGGGAAAGAACATTCTTTATCCTCTTTCTAAGAGCCCCTATCACCTTCCTACTTATGAGGGGGTTTCAAGATGGTTATCGCAGGCTGAAGCTGTTATAAACTCATCATCAATCTATTCTAATGAAAATAGGATCTTTCTTAGAAAAGTAACAAAGGACGAAGCAAGAATGAAGATTTATTTGGCTAAACTGGGCTAAGCATTGATCTCTGTGGGAAATTCTTTTTCAATTGCTAAAACTGAAGCAGTAAGATTTAATAGATAAGGAGTTTTTGGTTGGGAGGCATTCTTAAAATCCTCCTCAGCTATTACTTCTATAACTTTTTCCCTATCCCTGTATTTTTTGAAATATTCTACAATTCTATCCTTGAATAAAATTGTTTCTTTTAGGGATTTTTCAAGATAATTTTTTGCATCTTCTCCAATTAAAGCTCCTCCATGGGCAAGTCCGATAATCTCAATTTCGAGACTCTTCATTTTTTCTATTGAACTTACATACTGAATGTAAGAGGAAAGAAATTGGGGTTTTATTTTTCCATCCTTTTCAATTACTCCTCCAGCCTCTCCGAAAAATATGGCTTTTTTTGACGGAACATAAAAAGAGAGTCCGCAACGGGTATGTCCAGGAGTTTCAAGGACTTCTATCTTTAATCCCTTTCCCAAATCTATAGAATCTCCATCCCTTAGCTCTAAATCAACATCGATTCTATCAATACTTATATCTTCTTTCAGGGGAGGAACCATCTCCTCAACCTCTCTATTTAAACTAATTATATGCATCATTGCTTTTTCTTTCTGAAAAACCTCCTTTGCAACTGGAGATGCGAGGACTTTGAAAGGAGGAAGGTTTCTCCTTAAATATGGTATAGCTCCGCAATGGTCAAAATGGGAGTGGGTAAGAAGAAGAAAATCAATCTTTCCATAAGGGTTTTGAGATAAAATGTCTCTTTTGTAAACAGGTCCCATAACAGTGACTCCAGCATCAATCATTGC
>CAZFCI010000099.1:0-1535 GCA_964517525.1 uncultured Clostridia bacterium
ATTTAATTTATAATAAAATCTTTAAAAAGGTAAATTTTTTAATGTTGCTCTTCAAAAATGAGTGGGGTTGTGAGCAAAACTAAAATTCTGATTATTTTTCTCTGTTTGACTTTCTTCTTTAGTTGGGGTAAAAAAGACCCAAGAAGTGAGGAGAATTTGAAGAAAAGAGCCGAAGATTATTGGAAATATTTAAATTTCCTCAAATTTGATAAAGCTCTAAATCTCTGGTGCAAGGAGATAAGGCCTTCAACCAGAGAGCAAAGAAAGGACTTGATAGATTCCTGGAGGAGAGAAAGGTTTTCAGTTGGAATAATAAAATGCAAGGTTGAATCAGTAAGGATAAAAGGGGATAAAGGATATGTTTTTGAGGAATGTAGAGATGAGACAATATTTGGGAAGGTGCGAAGTAAGTCAAGGAGTATGTCAATATGGGTTTTTGAGGACAACAATTGGTTTGTGAAAAAAGGTATCCCTATTGGAAACAATATTTGCGTTGAACCTATAATTGTATACAACATTTTCATAGAAGAGGTAACACCTGAGAGTTTCACATTGAGCTGGGAGACCGATGAGGAGGCAGAGTGTGAGGTTGAATATACTTACGAGATACAATGGGGAACTTTTAGTATTGATAGAGTAAGGGTAAAGGAGTTTATACACAACCCCATAAAGAGCAAAAAACACAGGATAATTCTAAAGAGGATTGGGAGAAAGGATTATGCAGAAATAAGAATATGGGCAAGAAATGGTAGCAGAGTCTGTCACTCATTTGAATATGGAGTGGACTTAGAAGAAATTCTCTCCTCAAAAGATTTGCCGAAAAAATTGGAATAGGAGGTCCCGAATGGATGTTTCCTTCATAAGTGAAAGTATTAAAAAAATTTTTAAAAATAGGTTCTTAATACTTATTTTAATTTTTTGCTCTCTCTCAATTGGCTCACAAGAGAAAGGAAAAATGAAAAGTGAAGAGAATTTAAGGAAAAGAATAAAAAGCTATTTCCAGGCACTCAATAAAAGAGACGGGAAAAAATTTGTAAATCTCCTTTCCATGGAATTAAGACCTAAGGATAGCGAGGCTGAAAAGGTGGTTATTATAGCTATGAAGGAATCATTTTCGAGGGACTGGGAATATAAGATAGAAGAGATAGAGATCAAAGGAGATGAAGCAAAGGTAATCTTAGAATATTCTTTTGTCTCAGAAAATCCAGAATTTAGAGAAATGAAAAGGACTATAATTGAAGAAACGAAGAGATGGCCTTCTGAAGAGCAAGAGAAATTTTTAAAAGACCCGAATATTCAAAAGATGCTTTCAGCAAGGCAAAGGGGGAAGATGGAGCAGATATGGGTATTCGAAAGGGAAAATTGGTATTTTAAAAGGAGCAAAGAAATATCGGAAGAAAAGGAGAGGCTTATTGATAAACAGAGCCTACCCCTAACAGTTATTGATGATTCCATTGTGAAAGCTCTTTCAAAGAAAGGGCTCTACAGCAAGCAAAATGGAAATAACAACAAATCAATTGTTCAAAATTTACAAT
>CAZFCI010000100.1:0-3286 GCA_964517525.1 uncultured Clostridia bacterium
ATTGGATAGCCAGTTTTTGCTTCCATAAAGGCTTCAATAAACTCTTCCCTATTTTCCCACTTTAGGTTTCTTCTTTTTTCCTGAAATTCTAAATCTTTAAATTCTGGGAAATTCATTTTAATATGATACCAGAATTCTCTCCAAGCAAGCTCTTTTATGAACTGGCAATCTTCCCCGGCACTTTCCAATGCCTTTTTATATATCTCCCTGAGTGACACAAGACCAAATCTAATATAAGGAGATAATCTGGAAGTTCCATCAATATCGAGGCTGTTCCGGGTTTGCTCGTAATCCTTAAAATTAAATTCTTTCAATCTTGAAAAACCAAAATCCACTTTCCAATATTGATTCTCCTGACATTTCATCCATTGAATTATTTGCTCAATTTGGGGCTCATTTATCATTGGTGTATTTATATTTTCTGGCGAAGGATATGTTTTAAGATTTAGATTTTCTTTCCATTTTCTATAAAAATGAGAATATACCTTTCTATATGGGAGTTTTTCAGTATTGCAAAGGAAATTATCATTGTAAAAATTATAATCGATGCCACTTTTTCTGCATAGCTCCATAATCTTTCTCTCTATTCCTTTCCCACTGTATGAAGAGGCTATGTTGGTAAAAACAGCCTGCGGTTTGTATTTATTAATAAGATATAAAAAAACCTTTTCAGGACTGTCATAGAAACAGTAGAGTTTCCCACCTTTTTCCTCTATTTTTTCATTTAAAAAAGAAATGCAATCAATTAAAAAACCTAATCTCCTGCCATAACTTTTGAACTTATCTAAAAGATCAGGAATAAATATAAAAATAGGAATTATCTCTTTGGATTTTTTGAAAGCCTCATAAAAAGCCTCATTATCTTCTATTCTTAAATCCCTTTTAAACCAGTAAATTGCTCTTTCATACATATTATCTCCTCAGTATTAAATTCCCTTCTATCCATTTATTTCTATTTCTTCTTTTGTTAAATTGTACAACCAATAAACCAGTTGGTCAATCTGTTTTTCCCACTGTTTTGTGGCTTGATGAAAGCAGAAAAGATTGACAGTCATTTACTCCAATTTAATTGACTGAGGTCTCTAAAAATGATAAAAATAAAAATTGAAGGCTTTATTTTTAAAAGCCAGGCCCGTTAGCTCAATTGGTAGAGCAGCGGACTCTTAATCCGCGGGTTGCTGGTTCGAGTCCAGCACGGGTCACCATACTTTTCTTATCCAGAAGCCAATTTTGAGTCTCCTCCCACCTTCAATGGACCAGAATTTTCCCATCTATGTCATCTTCGCCCACAAATTGGACAAGGGAAATTTTCTCTACATGTTGCTTATTTAAAAACAAAATTTTGATTTACTATAGAAATGGCTTTCCTTCAATTGACAGATTTTAAAGAGTTCTTTAAAATAGAAAAGTGATTGACAAATATAGGCTTAAGGGAACAACTATTCTGTGCGTGAGGTTAAAGGGTAATGTAGTGATGGCAGGGGATGGGCAGGTATCCCTTGGAGAGACAATATTCAAGCAAAGAGCAAGAAAGGTAAGAAAGCTTTATAATGAAAAGATTCTCGCTGGTTTTGCAGGAGCCTCTTCTGATGCCCTTGCGCTCTTCAGTAGATTCGAGGCAAAGCTTGAAGAGTATAGAGGTAATCTCTCCAGAGCAGCCATTGAGCTCGCAAAGGAATGGAGAATGGATAGGGCATTAAGGCGCCTCGAAGCGCTTCTCCTTGTAGCTGACAAGGAACATACATTTCTAATTTCTGGAACTGGTGATCTAATAGAGCCTGACGATGGGATTCTCGCAATCGGTTCAGGTGGCCCCTACGCCCTTGCAGCTGCAAGAGCCCTCGCAAAGTTTACAGATCTTTCTGCAAGGGAGATAGCCCTTGAGGCAATGAAAATTACCTCAGACATATGCGTTTACACCAACGATGAAATAGTTATAGAGGAGTTATGAGAGAAGAAATTCTTCCTTACAGAGAAGAGACAAAGGAAGTAAGAAAAGAGGAGTTCTTGACTCCTAAGGAGATAGTTCGTGAATTGGATAAGTATATAGTTGGGCAGAGGGAGGCAAAAAAGGCGGTTGCAATTGCTCTAAGAAACAGAATTAGAAGAAGGAGACTTCCTCCTGAAATTGCTGATGAGATTGCCCCTAAAAATATCCTTATGATTGGACCAACAGGGGTTGGAAAGACTGAAATTGCAAGGAGACTTGCAAAGCTAACATCCTCTCCATTCCTGAAGATTGAGGCTTCAAAATTTACTGAGGTTGGATATGTCGGAAGAGATGTGGAGTCAATTGTCAGGGATTTAACTGAACTTTCTGTTGATATGGTTAAAGCAGAGGAGATGAATAAAGTTAAGGAGAAGGCGATGAAAAATGCTGAGGAGAGGCTTTTGGATATACTTCTCCCTCCCAATAGATTTCGGCCAAGAAATTCATTTACAGGAGATTATAATGAGGATTATTTAAAAGATACAAGGGAGAAACTCAGAACCCAGCTCAGGGAAGGGAAATTGGATGAGAGAAAGGTTGAGATTGAGGTTAGAGAGAGAGCTTTTCCTGCCTTTGAGATTTTTACTGGAACCGGAGCTGAAGAGATAGGAATTACTATACAGGAAATGATGCCAGGGCTTTTCGGAGGGAAAATAAAGAAAAGAAAAGTGAAAGTCAAGGAGGCTTTGCAATATTTGATAGAGGAAGAGCAAAAGAAACTCATTGATATGGAGCAGATTGTTAAGCTTGCAATTCAGAGAGTTGAGCAGTCAGGAATTGTTTTCCTTGATGAGATAGACAAAATTGCAGGAAGGGAGTCCGGTCATGGTCCTGATGTTAGTAGAGAGGGTGTCCAGAGGGACCTTCTTCCAATAATTGAGGGAACAACAGTAAATACAAGATATGGAATGGTAAAAACAGACCATATTTTATTCATAGGAGCTGGTGCTTTCCATGTTTCCAAGCCCTCCGACTTGATCCCTGAGCTTCAAGGTAGATTTCCAATTAGGGTTGAACTTGAACCCTTAACAAAGGAAGATTTTATAAGGATTCTGAAAGAGCCAGAAAACGCATTGGTTAAACAATACAAGGCTCTTCTTTCTACTGAGGGCATTGAAATTGAGTTTACTGATGATGCTATTGAAGAGATTGCAGAAATTGCAGAGAAGGTAAACATGGAACTTGAGAATATTGGAGCGAGAAGACTTCATACTGTTATGGAAAAGGTTATGGAGGATATTGCCTTCGAGGCTCCAGATATTACAGAAAAGAAGATTGTTATTGATAGAGAATATG
>CAZFCI010000101.1:0-5926 GCA_964517525.1 uncultured Clostridia bacterium
CCAGAAAACAGAAGATGTTTACGATGAAACCTTTAAAAACATAGATAAATTAATAGAAGAGGCAGAGGAAGCATTGAGAGAGGAGATAGTTGAAAGATTGAAGGAAAGTGTGTGGGAATTCAAAGTTTATTTTGTTTTGAACAGATTCAATGAGCTCGATGAGAGTGTCAATTATGTGATCTCACCTTTTCTATCAAGGTTATCTGAATTCGTATCTTCTGGACTAAGTGTTACAAGCCTTGGATGGATTGTTGAGAGCAACGAAATTTACGAATCAGGATGCAAAAAAATCCCTGCCCTCCTTCTTCCTTCAACAAAGAAAAGGGAGGTTCCTGCCAGTATTATCGATCTTATTTCTGGAGCAGAAAAACAAAAAGTTTCGAAGAAGGAAGAACCTACTTCTTCATCCGACCCTATACAGGAGCAGATAGATATGATAAAGAGAGCTTATACCATATCATCAAGCCATTCTTACAGGGAGAATTTCGAATACATTGCAAAAAGGGTTTTGTTTATTCTCAAGAACAGAACAATTCATAGTTTTGGTGCTCCCTACATTGTTAGCTCAGTGAATGAAATGGAGCAAATTCTTTTTGGGTCTCAAAAATGATTTGACTCAAAAGTTTTAAACTTAAAAAAACTAAAATTTTCTTTCAGGAAGGGGGTTTAATGCTTTACAAATTGCTGAAAATTATTATTACAATTTTATTGTTCTTCCCTCCTTTAGAACTTCTATCCAGAGAAAATATTCCCCCTTTAAAAATTGCCATTTTTATGGCAGAGGGATTCCCTACAATTGATGCGGAACCAATCCCTCCATCATTATTTAATGAGGCTTTAAAAGATTTTAACTTAAATATTATTTCTTCATTAGAGGATTTAAAAAATTCCTTAAATGTAAACAACTTTGATCTTTTAATCCTTCCATACGGAAGTGCATTTCCTGTTCAGGCTTGGAGTTCTATAAAAAATTTTCTGAATGATGGAGGGAACTTTATAAATATTGGGGGAGCTCCTTTCTATCAACCGGTTTTATGGAAAGTCTCTGGAGAAAAAGGTAGCTGGGTTCTGGGCACAAGACAACCAACATGGGCAAAAGAGCTTTTGATAGGACCTGTTGAATCTTTTGATCTGGAAAAAAACGAAAAATACTCTGTTGTAAATGTTGGAGAGACGGGATGGAAGGAAAGAATAATGCCATTACCCACAAAGGTTTTTGAACTTGTGGTAAGGTTTGCTTCCAATAAAGATTTTGAAAGGGAGGATGGCTCTTCAGGGCAGAGGGAGGCTCTCCTTAGACCACTGATTCATATCCTTGACAGTTCAGGTATTCCACGATTTTCACCCCTTATTGAAATTGACAGACTGGCGGGAAATTATAGGGGGGGTAGATGGATATTTTTGACTTCAAATATAAAGCCGGATTCTTCAATTTTAAAAAATATTGTAAAAAGAGCTGTTGAAGGACCATCAGAAATAAAGGTTTATCCTATACCAGCATGTATTGAGCCAGGAGAAGGGGTAAAAATAAAGATTATTTTAAGAAGACCTAAGCCAAAAGAAGAGGAGAAGGTCATAGAGAAAGCAAGGTTGTTAATAAAAAAAGAAGATGGTGAAGAAGTGCTATCAAAGGAAATTCCTCTTTATGGAGAAAAAGAAAATAGAATCGGAGAATTTTTGTTTGAGACAAAAAGGGGAGTTAAGCCAGGATTTTACAGGATAGAAGTTCTATTTCCTTATGCTAATTTTAATCCAAAAATCGGGTATTCCGGATTCTGGATAAAAGATAAAGACTTATTGGAGAATTTTCCACAAATTTCTGTATCAAGAGATTGGTTATGGAAGGATGGGAAAGTATTCCCTATTATTGGAACAACATATATGGGCTCTGATGTCCACAGAAAATTTCTTTTTGAACCTAATCCATTTATCTGGGAAAGGGATTTTGAGATGATGGAAAAAGCAGGGGTTAATTTTGTGAGAACAGGAGTCTGGACTGGCTGGTCAAGAGCAATGCTTGATCCTTGGGCTATTGATGAGAACTTTCTCAGAGCCCTGGAGGCTTTTGTTCTTACATCTGCAAAACATAAAATAGTTGTCTGTTTTACATTCTTTGCCTTTCTTCCCCCTCCATCCTGGAGTCCGAATCCTTACCTTGATCCCTCTGCAATTGAATGGCAGAAATCTTTCATTTCCACCATTGTAAACCGTTTTAAGAATTGTGGCTGGATTCATTTTGATCTCATAAATGAACCATCCTATGCTCCTAAGGATTTTCTATGGCAGAACAGACCCTTTTACGACGAGTTTGAGAGAAAAGCATGGATTGATTGGGTTTATAGAAAACATGGGAAAGACCCTATAAATCTATCTATTTTATGGAAAGATTCCCTTTCTCCCCTCTCTCTGCCTCAAAGTAACGATTTCAGTTATTCTCCCTCAATTGAAAATAGAAAATATAGAAAAGTCATTGATTTTCATCTATTTTCCCAGGATATCTTTTCAGAATGGGCTAAAAAAGTGAGTTCCACAATTAAAAAAATCTCAAGCAAACCCCTTGTTACTATTGGTCAGGATGAGGCTGGAACTTCATTCAGTCCTTCTCCTCAGTTTCACTATGACTCTGTTGATTACACCTGCATCCACACATGGTGGAATAACTCTGACCTCCTCTGGGATGGCGTGATGACAAAGGTTCCTGAAAAACCAAATCTTGTCCAGGAAACAGGAATAATGAGGCTGGAAGACATTGATGGAAATTTATGGAGGAGTCCAGAAGAATCATGGAAGTTACTCGAAAGAAAATTTGCCTATGCATTTGCTTCAAGATCCGCTGGTGCTGTGCAATGGATATGGAACATCAATCCTTATCAACCAATTGATAATGAAGCAGTAATTGGAATATTCCGAGTTGATGGAACAGCAAAACCTGAGCTTGATGTATTAATGAACTTTTCTAAGTTTTTTAATCTCATTGCTCAACACCTTGAAGATTATGAAAGAAGTGAGGTCCTTCTTGTTATCCCCCACTCAAGAATTTTCTCAAAAAGACCATCCCCACTGGATTCTACAAAAAGAATTGTGAGAGTTCTATCGGATTATTTTGGAATTGTCCCCATCGCAATATCAGAGTTCAAGATTTCCCTTGAAAGAATAAAAAATGCTAAATTGCTTATCCTTTCATCTCCTGAGTTTCTTTCTGAATCTGCCCTATCTACAATTCTTGAGGCATCAAAAACTGGTGTAAAAGTCTTAATCACGGGTCCGGTAACAGGAGATTGCTACGGAAGAATACCAGAACCGCTTTTAAAATCAGGGTTATTTGATCACGGCAAATCCTTAAGTATAAGAGAAAAGACTCAATGGTCTCTTAAAAACAATTCTTTGAATTTTGTAACTTTTGAAAAGGGAGAGATTGAATGGCTCAAAAAAGGTTCAAAGCCAATAAACTTTGAAGGAAATATATGGAATGAGCCTTTACCCCTTGAATTTGCTAAAGAGGAGGAGCCACTTATTGCTATTCTCAAAGAAACCTTGAAAAATTCTGGAGTCCCCTTCTATTTTAGTGAAATTCCCATTACAACGAGCATATTAAAGACAAGAGAACATATTTTTGCAATATTTATAAATGAATCTTCCTCTGATTTGAAAAGAAGCATTGAGATAGAATCAAGAAGATATGATTTCTCTGTTCCAGCTTCTCATGCCAGCATTTTTTGTATAGAAAGAAAGACAGGTAAAATTGTGGCTTCATATTTAAAGGATAATTGAGAATCATGGATAGTGAATATTATTATAAAACAATGATTTTTAATTTGAAAATAATAATTTTTAATATTGAGGTGTGATATGGAAAAATTAATTTATCTTGACAATGCTGCAACATCATTTCCTAAACCTGAAGAGGTTTACAAATTTATGGACTTTTTTTACAGAAATTATGGGGTCAATCCTGGAAGATCTGGATACGACCTATGCATTCAGGCTGGACATCTTGTTGAGGAAACAAGGAAGCTTCTTGCTGAATTTTTCAACCTCTCTGATCCAAACAGAGTTGTCTTCTCTTATAATTCAACAGATGCCCTAAATCTTGCAATATTCGGAATCCTTGATGAAGGTGATCACGCAATAACAACAACTCTGGAACACAACTCGGTTCTAAGACCTCTCTATCACTTACAGAAATATAAAAATGTTGAAGTAGACTATGTTCCCTTTGATAAAAATGGTTTTGTTGACCCCGATGAATTCAAAAAGAGATTCAAGAAAAATACAAAGTTAGTTGTTGTCAATCACGGCTCAAATGTAATAGGAACTGTCCAGCCAATAAAGGAAATAGGGAGACTTTGCAGAGAAAGAGGAATACCATTCCTCATAGACTCTTCCCAGACAGCAGGAAAAGTTAAGATTGACATGGAAGAGATGAACATCGACATAGTTGCATTTACAGGACATAAATCGCTCATGGGACCGACTGGAATAGGAGGTTTAGCTGTGAGGGAAGGCATTAACATTAGGCATACAAGGGCAGGTGGAACTGGAGTTCGCTCTGCAGAAAGGCATCACTTAGAAGAGTATCCCTACAGGCTTGAATATGGAACTCCCAATCTCCTTGGAATTGCTGGTTTAAATGCGGGTGTAAAGTGGGTTTTGAATAGAGGGATAGAAAATATTCAAAATTACGAAATGGAGCTTTGCAGAAAGTTGATAGAAGGGTTGAAAGAGATTGGCGGAGTGAAACTATACTGTCAGGATAGCCTTGAAAATCACATAAGTGTTTTTATTTTTAATATTGAAGGACTTGAAGCTGGAGATACTGGAACATTCCTTGATGTTGATCACAGCATTGCCTGTAGAACAGGTCTCCACTGCGCTCCCCTTGTTCATGAGCAGATAGGAACTGCCAAGATAAAAGGTGCTGTAAGATTAAGTGTTGGTCCTTTCAACAAAATTGAGGATATTGAAAAAGCAATTAAAGCAGTAAGAGAAATCGCTATCATAAAAATGAAGAAATAATCCTAATAATCAAGGGATTGAAAATTTATAAATTTCACATATACTGTTAAGATGATGTCTTTTTAAATAGAACCTTTATGAGCTCAAATTTCAAAAAGATTATTTTTAGGTTTTCATTTTTACTCCTTATTTCACTGACAACCATTACATTTTTTCTTTTACTCCTTGTGCTTTTCTCAGGTGGATTTGTTATAAAAGTCGGCTTTCTAAAGATTTCATTAAGAGGTTTGGCGAATATATCCATTGAATTCTTCCTTTTCTCTTTTTTACTCTCAAGATTTTTCTATGGAAAGGTGGAAAAGATTTATACTTTTTTGGCAAAATTTCTTTCAAAGTGGTTCTCCTTTTTTATTCTCTCTTGTTTTTTCCTCTATTTTTGGTGGTGGGGATATTCATATCCCGTAAAGGTTGATGGTGACGGTGTTGGCTATTATTCTTATCTCAGGTCAATTTTGATGGATGGAGACTTAAAATTCGAAAATGAATTTGAAAGGCTTGAGAGCTGGAAGTATGGGTTACCATTACCCACACAGAAAACTTCTACTGGATATGTTTCTAACCCTTACTCCATTGGACCTTCTATTTTATGGACCCCTTTTTTTATTCTTGCTCTTCTTATATCTCATTTAATTAATTTATTAGGTGGAAATGTCTTAGTCGATGGATACTCACCTATATTTGTAATTTTTACTTCAGCTGGGACAAAGATTCTTGGTTTTCTCGGTATAATATTTTTGTGGAAATCTCTTAGACTACTTTACAAAGGAGAAATCGCTTTAATTTCAACTTTCTTTATAGCTCTTGCAACCCCTCTCGCTTACTATCTTTGTTTTGAGCCTTTCATGTCTCATATCCATTCATTTTTCTTGATTTCGTTTATGCTTTTCTTTTGGATAAAGAATCTTGAAAG
>CAZFCI010000102.1:0-21857 GCA_964517525.1 uncultured Clostridia bacterium
TAGTTGGAGAAGGGGGTAAGACTCTTTCTGGAGGGGAGAGGAAGAAGCTATCGATAGCAAGGGCAATACTTAAAGACTCAGACATGATAATCTTTGATGAAGCAACATCAGAACTTGACTCTGAATCGGAGGAAAGGATTGAGGAAGTGATGAAAGAGAGATTCAAAGAAAAAACCTGCCTTCTAATCTCCCACAAGCAAATGAATTCAAAGATTTTTGACAGAATCTTCAGAATTGAGGATGGGGTTTTAAAGGAAATAAAGAACTGAATTATCCGCAAATATAATTAAATAATTATGGATTTAGAAATGCTGATTTGGGAGCCAATGAAAATGCTTCTTTCCTTTCCTTCCATCATTCCTTTTTGCCGTTAAAAAATAGACAATTAAAAGAATAGGGAGGAAAATTGCAATTTCAATAAGCATTGCTTGAAGATTGTTTTTTGAGAAAAGAGAAGAAAATGAGGATTTTTCAATTTTTGGAAGAATTCCGATGTTCAATGTTAGAGAGGAAAGAGGAGAAAAGATGGGGACTCCAATTGGAGGTTTTAAATCCACTGAGAAAATATCGATGATTATATGGAAAAGAACAAGGGAAGAAAGAAGAAAACTTAATTTAAAACTCCTTGAGAAAACAAATAAAAACAAAAAAATCATTATTACAAAAAAGATTGAGTGGGTGTAGAGTTGATGGTATTTCCCTCCTTCCTTGAATCCAAAAATTATTATTAAAGCAAGGTCTATGTCAGGGGAGAGCCCTAAAAATAATCCAAGGAGAAGAAGAAACTTGTTTTTAAAAATTTCTTTCCCTGATAGTCTCAGAACTGAAAGAGTAAAGAGGGTGTGTCCAACTGGTGATGGCATTTAACTTCCCTTTTCAGGTAAAAAAATAACTTCCTCCTCAAGCTCAAAGTCAAATTTTTCTTTTACTTCTGATTTGATTTTTTCTGCAAGGGAAAGGATCTGGGAGGAATCCGCTCCCCCAAGATTTATTATAAAGTTTGCATGTTCCCTCCACACGCATGCATCTCCAATTCTAAATCCTTTAAGACCAGCCTTTTCAATAAGCTCTCCAGCAGGAATCTTTTCCCCATCCTCCTTTAAAATGTTTTTGAAGAAACTTCCAGCACAAGGGAATGGAGGAATTTTCTCCTTCCTTTTCTTCCAGACTTCCTGAATTTTTTCAATAATTTCTTTCCTTCTCCCCTTTTTTAGTCTAAATTTTGCCTTTAAAATAATACTTCCATTTCTTTTGAACTGAGAATCCCTGTAACCAAACTCAATTTCATCTTTTTTCAAAACTTTCCTCTCTCCATTCAAATCTAAAATTTCAACCTCTTCCAAAAAGTCTGATATAGAACTTCCATAGGCTCCTGCATTTCCATATATTGCTCCCCCTACTGTTCCAGGAATTCCATAGAGATTTTCAAGACCTTCAAGGGAATGCATTGCACATTTTTTTATCAGTTTTTTAAGGGATGTCCCAGAGATAGCTTCAACAAATCCTCCTTTCCTGATTCTTATTCCTTCACATTTATTCCTTATCACAAGACCATCAAACCCTCTGCTGTCAAAAAGGATGTTGGAGCCACTACCGATTAAAACAAATCTAATTTTTAGCTCCCTTGCAAGTTTTACAGCTTCAATCAATTTTTCAATTTTTCTAACTGTTATAAAATACTTCGCTTTCCCCCCTATTTTAAATGTTGTGTATCTTTTCAGGGAAACCCTTTTCCTGAGGTTTAGCCTCCTCTCCCTGAAAATATTCTCAATCCTCTTTGCTAAATTCTTCTTTCTCTTCAAATTTTTCCTCGATATTTGTCTTCATAGAGAGATAGATTGAAAGGGCAAAACCACCAAAGCATATTGCAAGGGTAATGATTAAAAATATTATTCCTTCTTTACTCATTTTGCAACCTTTTTCGAGAGAATCTTGTTGAAAACAAAGAAAATAAATCCGAAAATTAACCATTGAAGAACAACTGAGAGAAGGCTATACTCTCCAAAAACTCTGCTCCATTTTTCCCACTTTATACTCTGATAGAACCACCAGATCAAAAGAACAGCAAATTCAATAGGAATAAGATATTTGACAACAATGTCGAAAAATTTTCCAAGCTTAATTTTTGAATTTTTTTCTACAAGCTCATTTCTGAATTTTTCTGTCCCGAATTTTATTACAAAGAGGGAGAAGAAAAAGCCTGATAATATTAGAGCGACTCCCCATGTCCAGTCCTGATTGTTGAAGAATTTCATTGAAATGGCAGATGGAATTCCTGCAATGAAGGAAACAATCAGAACAAAGATAACAGCTTTCTTCCTTGAAAGTCCTGCATCAATTAAAATTCGTGTAGGAAGCTCTATTAGGGAAAGCAAAGATGTAAAAGCTGCAAAGAAAAGGGCAACGAAGAAGATCAAAAGGGCAATCTGTCCCATTGGTAACTTCTGGAATAGGGATGGGATTGATATGAAGGTTAAGCCCTGATTTGATGTCTTTAAAATATCTGAAAGGGCTTTCTCATTTAGACCTAAGATGTAAAAAAGTGTTGGGACGACTGTCATTCCAGCAAGGATAGAAGCCGAATAATCTCCAAAGGTAATTGTTGACGCGGTAAAAATTGTGTCTTCCCTTTTACTCATATAAACTGCATATGTTAGAATCAATCCCCATCCAGCACCTGTTGACCATGCTGCCTGACTTAAAGCATTTAGCCAGACATTGTAATCTTTGAGAAGGGAAAAATTTGGTGAGAATAGGAAATCAAAACCTTTTATTGCTCCAGGAAGAGTGAAGCTCCTTATAACTCCTCCAATAAGAATTAGAAATAGGGATGGGATTAAAATTTTATTTACTTTTTCAATCCCTGATGAAACTCCTGCAATTATTACAAGACCACCAATAAGAAGGGAAAGGGCGTTGAAAAGCAAAGGTTGATAACCTGATGTGAAAGAAAGCCAGAAAGATTGAGCATTATTAAGTTCTTTATAGTTGAAAATAGTTGCAAGAATGTACTTAATGCACCATCCAACAACCACTGAGTAATAGAAGAGGATAGCTGTTGAAACCCATGCAACAAAAGCTCCAAGCCATGTGTATCTTTCACCCATTCCTTCTTTAAAGGAACTGAGAACGCCCTTTCTGAAATTTCTTCCTATGGAAATTTCAATGATTAAAAGGGGGAAACACCAAATAAAAAGAAAAGTGAGCCAAGGAATTATAAAAGCTCCTCCACCATTCTGAGTTATTACCCTTGGGAATCTCCATATGTTCCCAGTTCCAATTGCCATACCAAGCCCTGAAAGGATAAAACCTAACTTAGAAAATCTTTCCTCTTTCATTTCTTTGAATAAAAGGCTTCATAGGTGATTTTTTTGACAAAAGAGTTAAGAACAAGGAGGGCAATCAAATTCGGGATTGCCATGAAAGCGTTGGCTGAGTCACCAATATACCAAACAATGTTTATATGCTTTCCCTGCATTAAAGAACCGATGAAAACAAGAATAACGAATGCCCATCTATAAGGTTTTATAGCTTTAAATCCAAGAATGTATTCTGTGCATTTCTCACCATAGTATGACCATCCAAGTAGGGTTGTATAGCCAAAAAGTAAGGAGCAGATAGCTACAATCAAGCCTCCATATGGGATTACAGTGTTGAAGGCTGCCTGAGTGAGAGCGGTTGATGTGAGAGGATTATCCTTAACCCCCATTGCCTCTGTTTGGACAAAAACTCCAGAAATAACAATTGTCAGTGTTGTCAGAGTATTTACAAATAAAGTATCAATAAAAACCCCAGTCATTCCAAGAAGTCCATTCCTTGATGGATCTGGTGATTTTGAGGCACTCTGGGCTATTGCTGCTGAGCCAAGTCCAGCCTCATTTGATAAGACCCCTCGCCTCACTCCCAAGGATATTGCCTTCTGAACAGTTGTTCCAACTAAAGCTCCTCCAAGGGCTTTTGTTGTAAAGGCAGATTGTATTATTAGGGCTATTGTCTGGGGAAGTTTTGTTATGTTAGCAAGAATTACAACAGTGCATCCGAGGAAATAAAGAACAATCATTGTTGGAACAAGTCTTTCAGAGGCAAGCCCAATCCTTTTTATCCCACCTATTGTAACAAGCCCTGTCAAAAATGCAATTACAAGACCAGAAACCCAGTAAGGAACACCAAATTGATTTTTAAAGGCAAGAGCCATTGAATTAGACTGCATCATGTTTCCTGTTCCTATCAGAGCTGTTATTGCCCCTGCTACTGCAAAGGATGTTCCAAGAATTTTTGCCAGATTCTGATTCTTTATCCCATCCCTTGCATAGTACATTGGACCGCCAGCCATTGAGCCATCAGGAGATTTCCTTCTGAAAAGGACCCCGAGGAAACACTCGGCATACTTTGTTGCCATCCCAAAGAATCCAGCAACCCACATCCAGAAAGGTGCTCCTGGTCCTCCTGTTGCTATTGCTGTTGCAACCCCTGCAATATTTCCATTCCCGACAGTTGCTGCAAGGGCTGTCATAAGGGCTGCAAAGGGAGATATGTCTCCTTCACCTCCTGCAAACTCCTTCTTCATAGCTCTTCCTTCAATAATGAGCTTTAACGAGTAAAAGAATTTTCTGACCTGGATAAAACCTGTTCTGAAAGATAGAAGTATTCCTGTTCCAACAAGAAGGGCAATCATCCAATTCCCCCACATAAAATCTGCTAATCCCTTGAAAAATGCGAGTAGGGAATCAAGGAAACCTTCCATTTCGCCTCCTAAAAACTCTCACAATTCTTTACATTATTTTACGAAATAATTATAAACTGTGTTCAAAAGAATTATAATTATTGCAAGAGGGGTTATGAATTTTATCAGAACTTTCCAGAGATTTTTGAGGGCAAATTTTTTCCCTGTTGATTCTATTTCATCCACTGCATTTTTAACTCCCCATTTCCATCCCACGAAAATTGCTATCAAAAGGGAGCCTATTATTAAGCTAAGATTTCCCCAGATTATGTCCATTAGGGAGAGGAAATCTATTTTTATTATCGGAATTGAACTTAAAAATTTGACACCTCCCATGGAAAGAGCAGAGGGTATTCCAAGGAGGAAGGAAATAAAACCCAGTAGAATAGCTGATTTCCATCTTTTCCATTTCTTCTCATCCACAAAATAGGCTGTTGGGACTTCAAGAAGGGAAATTGTTGATGTTATTGCAGCAATTGTTAGTAGAATAAAGAAGGCTGTTCCGAAAATTAATCCGCCTGGAATTTTTGAGAATATAACAGGAAGAACTTTGAAAATTAGGGACGGTCCTTCTTCTGGAGATAGACCATGGATAGTAAAGAGGGCTGGAAATATTACAAGACCTGCAGTAAATGCAACCCCTGCATCCGCAACTGCTACCCAAAGAGAAGACGAGAAAATGTCCTCCTTTTTTGATAAATAGCTTCCATAGGTTAGCATTGTTCCCATTCCAAGACTTAAGGAGAAGAGAGCCTGTCCAATAGCTCCAATAATAACCATACTATCAATTTTTGATAGGTCTGGAGAAAGATAGAATTGAATTCCCTTAAAAGCTCCATGTAATGTGAGGGATCTAATCGCAAGACCAATTAGAAGAATAAAGAGTAAAGGCATCAAAACCTTTGTCCATCCCTCAATTCCTTTTTGAACACCCCTTGAGATTATGTAGGTTGTGATTGCTATTACTATGAATAAAAGAAGTATTGGAATGTAAGGATTGGAGGTAACAACCTCAAAAATTCTCCTTATTAATTCCTCGTCCCCACCTTTAAAACTTCCTGAAGCTGTTACAAAAACATATCCAACAACCCATCCTGCAATTACTGAATAATAGGAGAGAATGAAAACTCCAGTAATTATTCCAAGGTATCCAACAATGAACCATTTACTTCCTGGAGAGATTGCTTTAAAAGCTCCAACAGGGTTCCTCTGAGTGTGTCTTCCTATTGTTAACTCTGCGATGAGGAGAGGGATTCCTACAATACAAACTGCGATAATATAGACAAGAACAAAGGCAGCTCCACCATGAAGACCAGTGTAGGTTGGAAATCTCCATACATTTCCAAGTCCTATAGCTGAACCTGCAGCTGCGAGAATAAATTTAAGTTTTGAACCCCATGTTCCTCTTCTTTCTTCCATAGACTACTCCTTAATTTGTAATCAGCTTTAAAGTTTAATTTTTCAATTGATTATTGTCAAGAATTTTATAATTTTTAACTAAGAATAATTAGATGACAGAAGAGCTCAGCTTCTTAATCAGATTAAAAATATCCTATTTCGGATAATTATGGGAAATGGATTTCCAGGCAGTTGAAAAATCAAAATCTCCAACTGCATGATAAGGATTATCTTTTTTGTGACATTTTAGACAGTGAGCCTTTATGGCATCCTCATTCTCATATAAAACCAAACCATTCTGTTTTGCAAGATTTCTGTCTTTCATAATGTTCATTGCTTTGTAATCACTTCCAGGACCATGGCAAGCTTCACAACCAACACCATCTCCCTTCAACGAAGGAGCCTCTTTCCCGTAAGGAGAATGGCAAGACATGCATTTTTCAGATTCAGAAGGGTTTGCAATTCCAGCCTTTCCTCCAATCTCTCCAGCCTTTGGAGTTGTAAGAGACTGATATGCCTTTGAATGTTTTGATTCAAGCCATTTTCCATACTGATTTCCTTTAGCCTCTGCCTTGTGGCATATCTTGCATTTGTCAACACCTATATATGTGTGCTGGGAATAGGCAATGGAGACAAAAGCAATACCAAATGTCAAAATCAGAAAAATTCTCAATGCTCCTTTCATCTGAAACCTCCTTCAAGAGAATTTATATTTCAAAGAAAAAATAATGTCAAGAAAATTTATAAGCTAAACTAATTTGCGATATTCTTACATTTTCAAACATTTATTGCATTGGTCTCTTTAATCCTGATTATTTATACGGTCTTTTAGTATTGTAAGAAATAGGATACTTGGATAACCTTTCATTGAATAATCTTTTCATCATAAACTAAATCTAAATTGTTATCTTATAGATTTTACTAATCAAAGGGTTTCTATTTCAAAGAGAACCCCTTTGGGATCAGGACAGACGAGCTCCTTTGTTTCTGCAATCCAATCATCCTCTGGAAGCTCCTCCTCCCTCTGCTTTGCCGTCAAAAATGGCATAAGGGCATTTAAAGCATAGATGCAGGTAAATTTTCCTTCAGGAATTTCAATTTTCCCATATCCTCTTATGTAAAAAACATCTCCAACTTTCAAGTTTGCACCGCACCTCTCTTTAATTTTCTTTACCCTGATTACAAGGTCTTTCATTTTCCCTCCTTCTTATAAAATTTTTAAATCTTCTTCCAATTTTTTAAGTTCATCTTTTCCAACAGGGATACCACTCTTTTTTATTTCAACAACAATTTTTACCTTCCCTTTTCTTTCAAATCTTATTAATGATATTTCATAGTCCTTAAGAATATTGAAAATCTTTTCCATCGGTCTCCATGATGGATCTGAAATTATGCCCAAGACTGACAAAAAAGTTTTTTTGAGCATTATTGATCTACTCTCAATTAAAAATTCTGCATCTCTGTGAAGAATATCGTATATAAATTTCACAAGCTCTGCAATCTCTTCAGCGGGTGAGTTCATTCTGTAAAAATCCTCTATGTTAAAATAAATTTCCCTCAGCTCCCTCTCTTCAATCTCAGGAACCAATTTCCTTAGTTCTTGGAATTTTATTGAGTCAATTTCCCTCATCCCTTCATCAAAATCCCTATAGTCACCAATTGCATCCTTCAGTCCCTTCTTTATTCTTTTATATAAGTCATCAACGCTTGCAAATTGCATTAGATCAACGCTCATATCAAATATACCCACCTGGACATCTCCGTATTGCTTTGGTGGGTTTGTCGCATAAACTCTTAGACCACCTATGGATTCAAGGTAGGGGATACATCTGTATCCGTAAGATTCTTTTTGTGGACAATAAATAGCAAGGATAATTTTGAAATCAATTCTGAACTCTGAGGCATTCACAACACTGAGAAAGACCTGAGATTTCTTTGTTTCTTTCGCCTCCTTTATAAGAAATGGAATTATTGCCCTTGCATAATGCTCAAAACCTCCAACCTTAATTTGGAACTCCTGAGTTCTTAACCTTCTTTTTGATATTGTCGAAATAAGGTTTCTCTTTATAGTCTCAATATCTGCCTGCTTATAAGGATTCCCGTCTTCATCAACAATTTCAATCCTTATTAATGTGATATTATCAGGAGTTGTAAACTCCTTGTGATGCTTTATAATGTAGCCAGGAACTGAAATATCAAGGGCTCTGAGACAATCCTCAAGAAAAATATCCCTTGCATACCAGGCGATTGAAATACCTGTGAAATCACCTTTTTTTGTCCAGAGGTTTTCTATAATCACTTGTGGTTCCTTCTTTTCCCTCACCAGCTTTGTCAAATTATAATTATTTATAATTATTCTTGCTATATCCTCTGCCTTTCGCTCCTCGATATATTCCCTTGATCTCGCTGTAAAAAACTTAACTGCTTCCCCATTTCCTCCAACAATATTTTCAATATCCTCTTCCTTGTAAATCTTCTCTATTTCCTCTACAACTTGACTATAAATTCTTAATTTTCGAGCCTCTTCAGACAAAAGGGATGTCTTTGAAGAGACTCCTGTGGAAACCCTTTTGATATTAGAAATTATCTCCTCCTTCTCAGATAGAAATTTTTCCTCCTCTTCTTTGTTTTCAAGAAGGACTCCTAAGATTATAATCCCTACCTTTGCATTTTTGTATGTGAGGGAATAACCATTAAGCCTGAAAAGGTTCCAGCCCTTTTCGTGGATTGTTCCTATTGCAGACTGAGAAAGCCCTGGCCAATCAGGAGCAGCAACCGCAACAACTCCGACATGGGGAAAATCCCGGTCTTCATAAACAATTTTGAAGACAATACTTGCTTTCTCCCCTTCCCAGAGATCGAGAAGTTCTTTGATTAAAGGAATCTGTTCATCTATATGAAAAAAGCTAAGGGAATTCCTGAGCTCTTCAATTATTTCTTCTTTCTTACCAGCTTCATTCAAAATATTCATTCCATCTCAATTATAAAAATTGAAAGGTCAAAAATCAATTTCAACAAAAGAAAGAAAATAATCTATAGAAAGGGGTTAGCCCTTAACGGGCACCTATAATATTTCTTATGTCATTCTCATTGAGAAGAATATTGATTTCATGGAAGGATCTTCTCTCCTTTATCCATTCGTTAATTATTTCCTTTGTTTTCTCTTTGGCTATTTCCTTTTCTATCAATGGCGTCATCTCAAGAAGAGAGCGGGGAGGGATTTCAAATCTTTCTGTAAGCGGTATATACTTTTTTTTGTAATACTCCTCAATCTCATTAAGACTTACCGAAACTCTTGAGTAGAAAAGATTTTCAATGAGCTTCTTTGAGATTATTTTTGCAGAAAGGGTTTTTCTCAAATCATCCCAGCTCATATCAAGTGTGTTGAGAATCTCAAGGACTATATCAAGCCCACCAAGCTCTGAAATTATCCTTTCCTCCTCTTCCACATAATCTTCTTCCTTGATTTCTTCTTTTTCGGTTATCTCCTTCTGAATTACTAAAAAATCTACAAGCTCATTCAAGCATTCCAATATAGCTTCAGGATTCTTTTCTCTCTTAGAGCAAATGTGGAGAAGGTAAGAAGCCTTGAGTTCTCTAAAGGTTATAATTTCTGTGTCAACTGTCGCTACAATCTTGTCCAAAAAAACTTTCTGAGAAAATATAAAGAAAAATAATAAACTAAAACTCATTTCCTATGTTAAAAAGAATCACACCCTTTCTTTTAAGGGATGGTTTTGTGAAATTATATCCGAGGTATATTTTAAAAGGACCCACAGGAGTTTTATACCAAAATCCAATCCCGCTACCAAAATTGAAATTGGAGAGCTTGAAGTTTCCCTCTTTCCAGAAAACATTACCTAAATCGAGAAATAAAGACAATCTAAGGTTTTCCCAAGGAAAAACTGGAAGGAGGGATTCCGTGTTTGCAAGGAAGATGATATTTCCACCAATTGGATTCCCTGTCTCTGGGTCCTTAGGACCAAGCTCATCCACTTTTTCTCCTCTAAAGGAGCTACCTCCAGCAAAGAACCTATCAGCTATTGATGCTTCTCCATAAATATAACCAATTCTCAAAAAGGAATTTTGAATTATATCGTATGGAAAACTTTTTATGTGCTGAAGGTTAAAGGAGAATTTCCAGAAGTTTGACTCAGTCCCAAAAGAAGGAAAAGCTTTCTCCAAATTCAAAACCCAATATCTTCCCCTTGATGGATTAAATGGGTCATCTCTGAGGTCAACAAGGTAGGATGCTGAAAGAGATGAAGTGTAAAAGGGTCTATATTCCCTGTCAATTGCCGATTCTTTTACTGAAAGGCTAAGAAGATTTGTCCTTGCAATCCTGTATCTGAAAAGAAGGAGAGAGTATTCATTCCTTCTATTCACTGAGGATATGGCAAATCCTCTTCTATCATAGGAAAAACTCTTCCTCTCTTCCCTTTCCCACCATAGAGATGTTATATTCTCAAAACTTAAGCCCATAAAGGATTTATTTGTAAGGGAAACAACCCCTCTCTTTTCTTTTGGGCTGAACTGGATAACCAATGAACCACTGGCTGCAATGCCTAAAACATTGTTATGGGAAAGCTCGAGGGAGCCCCTTGGACCAGACCTTTCAAGATATCCACCCCCAATTCCTAAATGATATCCACTCCCCTCTGAAAGAATAAATATAATTATCAGTTTATCGTCAATCTCAATTTCCCTTAATTTTATTTCACTGAAAACACCTGTCTCCTGAAAGTTTTTTATGGTAGCCTGAATCTTTTCGTAAGAATAGAAATCCCCTTCTTTTATTCTGAGCATATTTTTTATAATAAATTCCTTTGTTCTTGTAAGTCCTGTTATATGAATTTTCATTATTTTGAATCTTTTTCCCTTTTTAATTCTGAAAATAATATTTCTCTCATTACTTCCATTTATTTCTGCTGAAACATCAGCATTTTTGAATCCTTGATTCATTAAAAATATCCTTATCCTTTCCTTCCCATTTTCAATAAGAAAATCCGAGTAAAGCGCCCCTTCAGATATTCCAGAGACAGATTTTAAATAAGTTTTTTCGAAGGGTTCTCCTCCCTCAAAGTCAATAGATTTAACCACTATAGTTTCACCAGTTTTTATCTTAAATAAAATATCCACGGAGCTTTTCCTCTTGAAGATTTCCCTAATCACTTCAACATTAGAGTAACCCTTGTTTCTGTAAAATGCTTTTATTCCATTTTCATAGGTATCAATCAACTCGCCATTTATCCAGAAGGAGAAAGTGGATTCTGTATAATTCTCAAGGTATTTTCTCAACTCATTAATATTTTCTTTTTCAGCTTCAAACTTTAATTTGTGCAATCTGTATCTACTTCCCCTTTTAATATCAAATATTATCTTTAACTCATTCCCTTCTTTCTTTGCTTCCGCTTCAACTTCTGCAAAGAGGAATCCTTTGCTTCTCAAATAGTTCTTTACCTTTATCTTGCTCTCCTCAAGAGCCCACTCTTCAAGTATTTCCCCTTCCCATAAAGGGAAGAGAATTTCCATAGGGATTTTCCCGCCTTTGAACTCTATTTTAATTTTTTCGCCAAGATAGCCTGTAAATTCTAAAATTACCCATTCTCTATCAATTTTTTTAATATTAAAGCTTATTTTTGATTTTAAATACCCATTCTTTTTAAGATGAGAGAGCATTCTTTCAACATCTCTCTTTAACATAAAGGGTTTAAGAGGCTCACCCTCTTTTGAAGATAGGAATTTTTTGAGCTCCTTCAATTCGGGTTCTAAAGAATCTGAAAATATAACCTCTTTAATCTTTCTTCTCTGACCTGATTTTATATTAAAAATTACATCCTTCCCACTCTTTGAATTTCTGGTAAAAGCATTAACTTCTGAATCAAGGAAGCCATTCTCTTCCAGCTTACTTAATATCTCCTCTTTAGCTTTTTCAATGTCCCTTTCATTGAAAAAGCTCCCCTTTTTCAGAGAAGAGATCCCTCCTCTTAACTTTCCTTTTGAAATACCAGTTTGACCTTCAAAAATGATCTTGCCGAGGGTGCTCTTTTTCTGAAGCATAAAAATGATCTTAAGGGAATCCTTTTCCTTCAAAGCCTCAACCTCTATTGAGGAGAATTCATCTGTTCTGTAAAGATTCTCCATCCCTTCCTTCAGTTTGTTATAATCAAGATAATCTCCTTTTTTCAACGGGACAAATCCTGATAATTCATTTTTCTCCTTTCCATCCAAAATAAATATCACCTCTCCAATCCTCGTCTCCTCTCCATAGATTATTCCGTAAAAGATGATAAGAAAAATGATAAGATTCTTCAATTTCATTGTCCCAATCTCTTTACGAATTTAAGATCAATGCTGAAGGCTCCATTTTCATTTCTCATTCCAATCAGGGAGAAGTTGTCTGAAATACTGTATTCAATATAAACTATGTATTCCCTCTGACCCGACAAATCTGAAGAATAAAGAATAATAAGATCCTTTGAAACCTTCTTTCCAACAGTAAGTCTCGCAACAGGGTTTGAAGAGGAACCAAGAAGATAAGGGTCAACCCTCAGCCTGTCAACACCAAACAACTTTTTTGCCCTTCCCTTTAATTGCTCAGAAATTTCCATACTTAAAAGGGAAGCAGAACCGAGCTGAGTTCCTGTCCTGTAACTTGTTCTCTGATAGATCTCTCCGAGGGCAAGGAGGGTAAGAATGTCCTGAGGTGAAAGGGGAGGTGATGAAGATAATTGCGGAATCGGTTTTGAGGACTTGCCCTTGACTTCGAAAGTCACTCTATAATCTTTCACAAAGGTGTCCGCAAGGATGTAAATTTCAGGGTCTATTATAAATGGAGAGTTGAAATAAACTTCAGCCCTTATAAGCTTAAATTTCCTATCTCCAATATTGAGCTCTCCGCTTTTCCCTGTTATGTTTCCAAGGATTACAGGATTTGAAGAGTCCCCCCTAATTCTTAGGGAAAACTTCCCCTCAGCCTTTCCCCATGAGTTTTCCATCCATGCATTACCGTCTGCACGAAGTTCAATATTTAAATTTATTTTCTTGAATATTTTTGGAGGTCCGGTCGAAGGGGTTGAAGAGAATGCTATCCTTTCCCCAATTTCTTTTCTCCAGAGGAGACTTTGAATGAAAAAACTTCCTTCAATGCTTATTTCATTTAAATTCCCTCTTATTTCAATCTTACCCTCTCCTAATCCATTTACCCTCTCAAAGGGGGAAAGTCTCATCCTCTTTCCAGTAAGATTTATTTTTATATCCTCGAGAGTCCATTTTCTAATATTTGCCTCTCCATAACCTTCTACATCCCCTCCTCCAATTTTTGCCTTAAAATTCCTCAAATGAAGAGAGTTATTTTCCTGGATTAAGGTTCCAGAAAAATCTTTAAAATCATGGGCAAAACCTTTTATGAAAAGTGATTTCCCTTCTAAATGGGAAATTGACTGAATTTCCAGAGATTTGGGGTTCCCTTTTAGTTCTCCTATGAACCTGACCTTTGCATTTTCTCCAGGAAATTCAATTAGCTTTTCTATATTGGTAATATTCCCGTTAAAATTACCTTTTAAAGAACCATCCTTTGAAATCTCCAATTCAAGATTTATTGATTCTTCATTCCTTGCAGATTTGGCAGAGCAGTTTGCAAAAATTTTATCCTTTGATATGTAGAGAATGCTTTCTAAACCAAAATTTCTTGGCTCTCCCGATTTATAGGCTATATTATGAATTTCTCCCCTTATCTCAACAGGCGACTCATAAAGTTTTCCTTCTCCTTTAAGGGAAAATTCAAGCTCCCCCTTCAGTTCATTATAAAGTTTTGATATATCAATTTCCATTTGAGGAACAGAAACTTTGTATCTCATTTCCTTTATGTTGAATTCTAAATCTCCCTTGGTATCAGAGAGTCCTGTGGAAAAGGAAAATTTTGAATTCAAAACTCCATTTTTAAAACTAATGGGGACCGAAAAATCTCTCAGTTCAAGATTGCGAAATTTAACAAGGTTTGAAATTATATTTCCCTCAATTTCTAATCCTTCCTGGAAATTTAAAGATGCCTTCCCTTTAAAGTCTCCCTTCAACTCCTTCCATATATTTTCACTTCTTCCTTTGTTTATGGCTATCTCAACCATTTTCTCTTTTAAAGAACCATTCACACTCCCTTCAAAGATGCCATCTTTTAAATTTCCTTCAAAATCTATGTTGTCGCTCATTCCCTTAATTCCCCCTTTTAAATTCCCAAAATTAATTCCTAAAATTTTCAAATTTTTTAAGTTAATCTCTCCCTTAGTCTCAGGATTTCTTAGTAGTCCTGAGATTTGAAATTCGCAATTTCCCTTTCCATAAATGGCAGGAAGTGAGGAAGAAGGGTAGAAAGATTTTATAATTTTTGAATTTAAAAAATCCTCTAAAGAAATATCGCTCAATTTCCCTGATCCTTCAATATTTTTACCGCTTAAATTCAATGTTCCGTTCCCTTGAATTCCTCTAATTTTTATCTCGTCAAAATTAAAAATATAATTCCCTTTCACCAAATTTACATTCCCTTTTATACTCTCCTCATCTCCTGAAGAAAGAAGGAACTGACCGCTCAATTTATCTTTCCTGAATTCTCCATTGAAATTTAAGAAAAAATCAGGTGGAATTTTAGGAAAGAAAGGCTCTAAAATTTCAACAGGAAGATTCTGTAAGTTAAAGTTGAAGAGTTTACCTTCTGAAAATTTAATTTCGCAAAACCAATTGGTATTTTTATATCTGGATTTGAAAAGGGCTTCCCCATTTAATTTCTCATCAAAATTTGCTAAAGCAAGGAGATTCATTATCCTTCCATTGATCCTGGGATATATAGAAAGTTCTAATCTCCCCTTCAAATTCTCCGCTCTCTTCTCTAAGGAGTAATCTCCTTCTATCTTTCCTTTTATCTCCTTACCTTTAAAATTTAATGGAGATGAAAGGTTCGCATCTATTTTCCCATCTATCTCAAACCCATCATCTTGAAAATAGATTGTCCCCCTATTAAATATAACACCCATTTCACTTTCAATTTTAAATTCTCTAATCCTGATCCTCCTCATCTCACTTCTCATAAAGAGTCTCATAGAGAATTCTTTTTCCAAGCCTATTTTATCATCCCTGATTCTTCCAGAGGAATTTTTTATGTTTAAACCCAATCTCTTATTCTTATAATATAGACTACCGTTTATTGAATTAAGGGTTATTTCTCTTCCCCCATCTTTGAAAATAAAGGAGCCATTTATTACTCTTCCATTTTCAATGTCAAAATTCGGCAATTTTCTTTTTTTTCCCTTTCCCCTTTCCAGTTTATAAAGAACAAACCTGGGAGAATCCAGATAAACTCTAAATTTTAGCTTTTTAGAAAACAATCCTCCTGTGGATACTTCAATCTTTGCATTTTTCAAGTTTAATTTTCCTATTTTATCAGGGATTTCTATGGATAAACCCGTTACTTTAAGATGGGGAGGGAAAGGAGTTATATCAAGGGTGGAGTATGTTCCATAAATCTTTATAAAATCGCTTATTCTTTTCAAAGCCTCATACCTAAGATATGAAAGAGTGATTATTGAGATGAGAAAAATGACAAAAAAGAATATTAGAGTTTTTTTTATTTTTCTTCTCATATATGGATTTACTCAACTACAAAAAGAATGGTTCCGACTTCTACAGTCATACCCTCCTTTACCTTAATCTCCTTTAATACACCATTTTTGGGAGATTTTATCTCGTTTTCCATCTTCATTGCCTCTAAAGTTATTACTCCCTTGTCCTTTTGTATACTATCTCCAACCTTAGCAATAATTTTCTTGACTCTTCCCGGCATTTTTGCCTTTACCTCAACTCTTCCTGTCTTCTCAAGTTTCCCAGCTTTTAAAAGATTTGAGGCACTTTCAACTTCTATTGTTTCGCCATTTAAAAACACAACATAACCATTTCTATTCTCATAGGCGAAACAGTCAAATATTCTTCCATCCACCTCAAGAATAAAAATGTCTTTATCAACAGGAGTTACTTTTAAATTGTATTCAGAATCATTAACCTTTGCTCTGTAATATCCTTCCCCATGCTTGGATATTTCTATTAATTTTTTGTTTCCTCTAACATTTAAAAATAACTTCTTCATAGCCTGTTCAAGAAATTAAACCATAAACCCATCATTTTCCAGCGATTACCTATGTTCTTTCCTTCAGAAATAGTATTTTTAGACTTTTCCTCCATTTTAACAAAAGCAACAATTGCTGAGAGATCTTCAACTATTTGATCTATCTTTTGCTCTTCCTTCTCAAGCCTATCTATAAAATGAGTGTTGTAGTTTCCCTTTATAAAGTCAGGATGTTTAAGGACTCTCAAAAAGAAGGGGATTGTGGTTTTAATTCCTACAATGTGATATTCGAGAAGGGCTCTCCTCATTCTATTGATTGCCTCAATTCTTTGGCTCCCCCAGGTTACAAGCTTTGCTATTAAGGGATCATAAAATATTGGAACTTCAAATCCTTCGTATACTCCACTGTCAATTCTCACTCCAAGACCTCCTTCTGGATTTTGAAGTCTTAAGATTTTTCCAGGACAGGGAGCAAAATCATTGTCAGGGTCTTCTGCATAAATTCTGCACTCAATTGATGAGCCTCTCGGCTTTATGTCATCCTGAGAAAAGGGAATGGGCTTCCCTTCAGCAATCTCTATCTGACATTTAACAAGATCTATTCCAGTTACCATCTCAGTTACAGGGTGCTCAACCTGAAGACGGGTATTCATCTCAAGGAAATAAAAATTCTTGTCTTTATCAACAATGAATTCAATTGTTCCTGCATTTAAATACCCAATCTTCTTTATCGCAGAAACAGCCATCTCTCCCATTTTTTTTCTTATTTTATCATCTATAAAGGGGGATGGTGTTTCCTCCATCACCTTTTGATATCTTCTCTGGATTGAGCACTCCCTTTCTCCAAGATAAACTGCATTTCCAAATTCATCTACAAGAATCTGAACTTCTATGTGATGAGGCTCCTCAATGTATTTTTCAATATAAATTGAAGGATCTCCGAAGGAAGATAGAGCCTCAGAGCTTGCAAGTCTGTAGGATGGAATTAGCTCCTCTTCATTTTTTATCAATCTCATCCCCTTCCCACCCCCTCCAAGATCAGCTTTTAAGAGCAATGGATAACCAATATTCTTTGCAAATTCAAGCAATTCCTTTTCATCTTTAACTGGTCTTTTAAGTCCTGGAACAACAGGAAGCCCAGCTCCCTCCATAGCTTTCCTCGACTCTGTTTTTGAACCCATCAGTTCTATTGATCTGGGGTCAGGACCAATAAATATTAGACCAGAATCCCTCACAGCTTTTGCAAATTCAGAGTTTTCAGCAAGGAATCCATAACCTGGATGAATTGCATCACAACAACTCTTCTTTGCCACATCAATAAGTTTATCAATTCTCAAATAACTCTCAGAGGAAGGGGATGGTCCGATATGATAAGCTTCATCTGCAAATCTTACATGGAGGGCTTTCATATCTGCATCAGAATAAACTGCAACAATTTTTATCCCCATCTCCCTCAATGTCCTCATTATCCTAACAGCAATCTCACCTCTGTTGGCAACAAGGACTTTTTTTATCTTCCTCATGACAAATTTCCTATATTATTCTACTTCAACATATAAAATTTTTCCAATTAAAGGGGTATGTTTCCATGTTTTTTTGGAGGATTCTTATCCCTCTTATTCTGAGACATCTCGAGAGCCTTTATAAGTTTTAACCTCGTAAATTTTGGCTCTATAACCTCATCAATATATCCCTTCTCAGCACTGATATAAGGATTGGCAAATTTCTCTCTAAACTCTTTTATTTTCTCCTCTCTGAACTTCTCGGGATCCTTTGCCTTAGCAAGCTCCTTCCTCCATATAATGTTAACAGCTCCTTCAGGTCCCATAACTGCAATTTCTGCGGTCGGGTATGCCACATTGTAATCGGTTCTTATATGTTTTGAAGCCATAACACAGTAGGCACCTCCATAAGATTTCCTTGTTATAACAGTCAGCTTTGGAACTGTTGCTTCTGCAAAAGCATATAGAAGCTTTGCTCCATGTTTTATTATCCCTCCATGCTCCTGGGCAACACCTGGCAAGAATCCTGGAACATCTTCAAAAACTACAAGGGGGATGTTGAAGGCATCACAAAAACGGACAAATCTCGCACCCTTTACCGATGCATTTATGTCCAGAGCTCCTGCAAGGTGTTCTGGCTGATCAGCAACAATTCCAACTACTCTTCCTCCCAGTCTTCCAAATCCAATTATTATGTTTGGAGCAAAATTCTCCTGAAGTTCAAAAAAGTAATTATCGTCAAGAACTGTATGTATTAAAATTTTCATGTCATAGGGTTGGTTGGGATTTTCTGGAATCAAAAGATTCAAAGATTCATCAACTCTGTCAATAGGATCAGAGGTCTCTTTAAAGGGTGGCTCTTCCATATTGTTCGAAGGAAGGAAAGAGAGGAGTTCCCTTATAAGGGAGAGGGTATGGTGGTCATCCTCTCCAACAAGATGGGCTATTCCTGAAATTGTGCTATGGGTTTCAGCTCCTCCAAGTTCTTCCATTGTTACATCCTCATGGGTCACAGATTTTATAACATCAGGACCGGTAATGAACATATAACTTCTTCCCTTAGTCATTATTATAAAGTCTGTAATTGCAGGAGAATAAACTGCTCCTCCCGCACATGGTCCCATTATTGCTGAAATTTGAGGAACAACTCCTGAGGCAAGGGTATTCCTCAAGAAAATATCTGCATATCCAGCAAGGGAACCAACACCTTCCTGAATTCTTGCGCCACCAGAATCATTCAAACCAATAATTGGAGCTCCAACCTCCATTGCTTTGTCCATTATCTTACATATTTTCCTTGCATTACTCTCGGACATTGTCCCGCCAAAAACTGTGAAATCCTGAGCAAATACAAAAACAAGTCTTCCATCAATCTTCCCCCAACCTGTAACAATACCATCTCCCAATATTCTCATCTTTTCCATTCCAAAATCATAGCAGGAATGGACAACAAACCTGTCTATTTCATTGAAAGTGCCAGGATCAAGAAGAGCCTCTATTCTTTCCCTTGCAGTAAGTTTCCCTTCCCTGTGTTGTTTATCAATTCTTTCAACCCCTCCCCCAATCTCCGAGAGTTTGATTTTTTCCTCTAAAAGTTTAAATTTTTCTTCTAATCCCATCTTTCCCCCCTTTACTTCTTTTTAAAGGATTCCCAATCTTTGAGAAATCTTTCAATACCTATGTCTGTTAATGGATGTCTGAAAAGTGCTTTGAATACTGAGAAGGGCATGGTAACAATAGGTGCTCCAATAAGGGCAGCTTCAACCACATGCATTGGATGACGGACAGAAGCAACAATTACCTCTGTTTCAAATCCATAATTTTCATAAATAATCATTATCTTCTCAATCAATTCCATTCCATTCCAGCTAATATCATCTATTCTTCCAATGAAGGGACTCACATAATTTGCTCCAGCTTTCGCAGCAAGGAGAGCCTGAGAGGGAGAGAAAACAAGGGTAACATTAGTTTTGATGTTCTCTTTTGAGAGTCTTTTAACTGCTTTGAGTCCATCAACTGTTAAAGGAATCTTAACGACAACATTTTTTGCAATTTCCGCATGCTCCCTTGCTTCTTTAACTATCTCCTCCTCCTTTTCAGATACAACCTCAACACTAACAGGACCATCAACTGTCTTACATATACTCTCTATTATCTCCCTGAAAGTTCCGCTCTCCTTTGAAAGAAGAGTTGGGTTTGTTGTGACTCCATCAACAAGTCCCATCGAAATCCCTTCCTTTATCTCAGAAATATTTGCTGTGTCAAGAAAAATCTTCACTTTATCCTCCTTTCATAAAGAGGCAATGCCTCAATTTTTTCTTCAGTAAACCCTCATAACTTTGTTGGAAAGAACCCCAATACCATCAATTTGAATGTCAACAATATCTCCTGGACTCAATGCTTTCCCTGCAGAAGGGGTTCCAGTGGCAATAACATCTCCAGGAAGAAGAGTCATTATCTGGGAAAGATACCTTATCAGAAATTCAACTGAAAAAATCATATTTTTGGTATTACCTGATTGAACAAGTTTCCCATTTACAAAACTTTTAATTTTTAAGTTTTGAGGATTCAGTTCTGTTACAATCCAGGGTCCCAAGGGTGAGAAGGTATCAAAGGACTTTGCCCTTGTGAAATGTTTGTCCATCTCCTGTAAGTCCCTTGCAGTAACATCGTTAAAGCATGTGTAGCCAAGAACATAATCCATTGGATTCTCTTTTTCCTTTATCTGAAAAGCTTTTTTCTTTATAACAATTGCAAGTTCTCCTCCAAAATCTACAATTGATGAAATCTTGGGAAGTAAAATACTCTCATCAGGTCCTATAATTGTTGTTGATGGCTTTATATGGAACAATGGACAACTCCTTTCCTCAGCCCTTCTCTCAATTGCATGAGCCTTGTAGTTGTAAGCTATTCCAATTATCTTTGAAGGAAGGACAGGAGCAAGGAGATTGATTTCTGAAAATGGTATTTTTACTCTGCTCTTTAAAATTCTTTCAAAGGGGTCTTCCTTAAGAATATATACATACTCTTCCTCAATAATTCCAAAACATTCTTTCCCTTTAAAAATAAACCTGCATATTTTCATCTATATCTCTCCTCAACTAAATTTGATGGGCTACTTTCATTCCCATTTTTATCAATTGCTGTGACAAAATATTTGTAAATTTTTCCTTTTGTCCCTGTTCTGTCTTCAAATCTTGTTTCCATCGTTCCATTTAGAGTAAGAAGCTTCTTCTTGCCGTCCTCTTCTCTGTAAACATTGTACTTTTCGAAATCATTCACCTCAACCTTATCCCATCTCAGAAGAATAAAACCTTCCTCAGGAATTGCTACAAGATTTTTAGGGGGTGTAGGAGGAAATTTATCTACAGGAATGATGGAAATCTCCTTTGAATCATCACTTTCATAAAATTTTTCAGAAACAGAGCTCACTTTAAACCTATATTCTCTATCCCATGTGAAATCTTTAAAGATAAAATCATTATTCAATAAAGGTTCCTGATTCACCTTTTTGAATTCTTTACCATCGGAAAAATACAAAAAGAAACCTAAGTTTTTCTGTTCTTCCTCTGCTTCCCACTTAAGATTTATTCCATTTTCATTTACTTCTCCCCTTAGATTCTTTGGAGGCTTTGGAGGTTCTTTAACTTCAAATTCAAAAAGTCGGGACATGGAAGCCCTTTTACCTCGGGAATCCCAAAAAGTAATTGATATTTTAAAATCCTGAGGAAAAATCTTTATTTCTCTTTCGAGAATCAAAGTTTTTCCTTCCTGCAAGATCATATCCTCCGAAGTAGATTCCTTCAAAAATCTATTAAGATCAATCCTTTTCTTTGAAGGGTAAAATTTATAATGAACTCTAACTTTCTTTATTTCAAGAGGAGTACCATCAGAATAAATACTTGGAAAGGATATTATAGCCAAAAGAAGATTCCCTTTCTGATGAAATTTTACATTTTCAACTGAAGGAATTACCTTTAAAACTGGTTGTAGCGGAGGACTTTTTACACCACAAGAATTTGTTAAAAATATAAAAAAATACAAGAGAAATGCTTTTTTAAAATAGGGGATCAGCTTCTTATTATTCGAAATTGCCATTTATTTAAAATTTAAAGTATATACC
>CAZFCI010000103.1:0-3249 GCA_964517525.1 uncultured Clostridia bacterium
CTTCTTGACAGTGTCTTTTTTTTCTGATATAAATAAAAACTTCAGAGGAGTTTCTGAAGAATCGAGAGATTCTTCAGAGTCACAATCAAAAATTGCTCCACTGAAAAATATATTTTTTAAAGGAGGCACTTTTGCCAACTGTAAATCAATTAGTTAGATTTGGAAGGAAAAGCGAAACGAAGAAAAGCAAGTCTCCTGCTCTACAAAGTTGCCCTCAAAAGAAAGGAGTCTGTATAAGAGTCTTTACAACAACTCCAAAGAAGCCTAATTCGGCTATAAGAAAGGTGGCAAGGGTTAGATTAACGAATGGAATTGAAGTTACAGCATATATTCCAGGTATAGGACACACTCTTCAGGAACACCATCAGGTTTTGATTAGAGGAGGAAGAGTTAAGGACCTTCCTGGAGTAAGATATCATATAATAAGAGGTTCTCTCGATGCTCAGGGTGTTCAAGATAGAATGCAGGGAAGGTCGAAGTATGGAGCTAAAAAACCAAAGAAAAAGGCTGTGGAGAGCAGTTAAGGAGGAATTAGATGCCGAGAAGAGGTTATGTTGAAAAGAGAGAATTGGCACCTGATCCATATTATAATTCCACACTTGTGACAAAATTCATAAATATAGTTATTAAGGAAGGTAAAAAGTCTAAGGCTGAGAAAATTGTTTATAATACTATGAAAATTATAGCTGAGCGGACAAAGGAAGATCCTCTTAAGCAGCTTATGAAAGCGGTAGAAGCTGTAAAGCCAAAATTGGAGACAAAATCAAGGAGAGTTGGTGGAGCGACATACCAGGTTCCTGTAGAGGTACCAGATGAAAGAGGAACCTCTCTTGCTGTCCGATGGATAGTGAGGTTTGCAAGGGAAAGACAAGGGAAGTCGATGGAAGAAAAATTGGCAGCTGAAATTCTTGATGCAATTGCAAAGAAAGGTGGAGCTTTCAAGAAGAGAGAGGATACTCATAAAATGGCTGAGTCTAATAGAGCATTTGCACATTATAGATGGTAAAGGAGTTTAGAGTTGCCGAGGGTTATACCTATAGAAAAAACGAGGAACATAGGAATAATGGCACATATTGATGCTGGAAAAACAACTACAACTGAAAGGATTCTTTATTACACAGGTATAACCTACAAAATCGGAGAAGTGGATGAAGGGACAGCTGTTATGGACTGGATGGAACAGGAGCAGGAGCGTGGAATAACAATAACCTCCGCAGCGACAACATGTTTCTGGAAGGGGCATAGAATAAATATAATTGATACTCCGGGGCATGTAGATTTCACAGCCGAGGTTGAAAGGTCTCTAAGAGTTCTTGATGGTGCAATTATAATATTTTGTGGCGTTGGAGGTGTTGAGCCTCAATCCGAGACAGTGTGGAGACAGGCTGACAAATATAGAGTGCCAAGAATTGCCTACATAAATAAAATGGATAGAGTTGGAGCTAATTTTTTTCAAGTGTTAAATGAAATAAGGGAAAGGTTAGGAGCTAATCCAGTGGCAGTCCAGCTTCCATTGGGAGAAGAGGAAAATTTCTGTGGAGTTATTGATCTTATTGATATGAAAGCTATAGTTTATGACAGTGATTTACTTGGAGCTGATTACAATGTAAGAGAAATACCAGAATCTTACCTCCCTCTCACCAACAAATGGAGGGAGGTTCTCATAGAAAAAGTTTCAGAGGTTGATGAGGCAGTTCTTTCAAAATATCTTTCGGGGGAGGAAATAAAGCCAGAGGATTTAAAGAGGGGGCTCAGATATGGAACCATAAATTTAAAATTAATTCCAGTTTTCTGTGGAGCTTCTTTTAAAAATAAAGGAGTTCAACCTCTTCTTGATGGAGTTGTGTATTATCTTCCATCTCCTGTGGATATCCCTCCTGTTAGTGGTTTAAACCCAGAAACAAACAAGGAAGAGATCAGAAAATCTGACGATAATGAGCCATTTTCTGCGCTTGTTTTTAAAATAATGAACGACCCTTATATGGGTCAGCTTTCATATTTCAGGGTTTATTCAGGTTACCTTTCTTCAGGTTCTACAGTTTATAATCCAAGAAAAGGTAGGGAAGAAAGGATTGGAAGACTTCTTAAGATGCATGCAAATAAAAGGGAGGAAATAAAAGAGGTTTTTGCGGGAGATATTGCAGCAACAGTTGGTTTGAAATTTGTTGCCACAGGGGATACCTTATGTAGCCCTTCCCATCCAATCTTGCTTGAATCAATAAAATTCCCTGAACCTGTAATATCTGTAGCTATAGAGCCAAAAACAAAGGCAGATCACGAAAGACTTTCGAACGCCCTTTCCAAGTTTGCTCAGGAAGATCCAACTTTTAAGGTTCACAAAGACCCTAATACAGGAGAGACTTTGATTTCAGGAATGGG
Source organism: uncultured Clostridia bacterium (assembly GCA_964517525.1). GTDB lineage: Bacteria > Acidobacteriota > Aminicenantia > JBFLYD01 > JBBIMS01 > JBBIMS01. Next base: position 2,380 of record CAZFCI010000103.1, read on the forward strand.
AGAGCTTCATCTGGAGATAATAATTGATAGAATGAAAAGGGAATTTAATGTTCAGGCTAATGTTGGTAAGCCTCAAGTTGCTTTCAAAGAAACCATAACCTCTCCAGCTTTTGGAGAGGGAAAATACATAAGGCAGACGGGTGGGAAAGGTCAGTATGGACATGTAAAGATAAAAATTGAGCCTGCTGAAAGAGGCTCTGGAATAGAGTTTTGCAGTAAGATAGAGGGAGGGGTAATACCAAAGGAGTTTATACCATCAATAGAAACAGGAATTAGGGAATCAGCTGAGGTAGGAATTTTTGCTGGTTATCCCCTTACAGATATAAAGGTTACCCTCTTTGATGGTTCCTATCATGAAGTTGATTCTTCAGAAATTGCATTTAAAATTGCTGGCTCATTAGCTCTTAAGGATGCGGTGGAGAAAGCTAACCCAACACTCCTTGAGCCAATAATGAGAGTTGATATATTTGTTCCCAACGAATATGTTGGCGATGTTGTTGGTGATTTAAATGCGAGAAGGGGTAAAATTGAGAATCTTTTTTCAAAGGGAAATATAACTGAGCTCAGGGCACTTGTTCCCCTTGCAGAGCTTTTTGGATATGCCACAACTCTAAGGACAATAACCCAGGGGAGGAGTTCCCACACAATTGAATTTCATTCTTATAAGGAAGTTTCTCCTGAGCTTATTTCAAAACTCCTTGAAAGAGGTGAGACAATAATTTTGAGAGCAAAGGAGGAATGGTAAAATGGCGAAACCAAAATTTGAGAGGACGAAGCCTCACTTAAACATTGGGACAATAGGGCATGTGGATCACGGCAAGACAACTCTCACATCTGCGATAACGAAGGTTCTGAACAGGATAAATCCCA
>CAZFCI010000104.1:0-2277 GCA_964517525.1 uncultured Clostridia bacterium
ATACTATGGAGGATAAATCATTGATAAAGAGTAAAAACCTTAAAATCCTTAAAGACCTCAAAAATATGAACCCCTTGAGTGATTTTTAGTGAAAAAGGAGAAAAAATGTTTGATGAACACTTAATTGAGTCCAAACTAACAGGGACGAAAATTGCCTATTACATTGTTTGCAAAAGGAAACTATGGCTATTTTCCAATCATATCACCTTTGAAAGTTCCTCAGAGCTTGTCGGCATAGGCAAACTCATTAGTGAGACTTCTTTCAAGAGGGAGAGGCAAAAGGAAATTCTTCTTGGAGATACTGTAAAAATAGATTTTGTAAGAATTGGTGATGAAGTAGTGATTCACGAGGTAAAGAAGTCCAGAAAATTAGAGGAAGCTCACATATGGCAGGTAAAATTTTACATATACACTCTGAAAAAAATGGGGGTAGAATGCACCTCTGGGGTCATTCACTATCCAAAACTTCTTAGAAAAATTGATGTAGGATTAGAAAAAGAAGACGAGAAAATGATAGAGAAAATTCGTGAGGATACGAGAAAGTTACTAAAAGGAGAGATCCCCCCTCCAATAAAGGTCTCCTATTGCAAAAAATGCGCCTACTATCAATTTTGCTATGTATAAATGAGTAAAAGTTTTTACATCTTTTCATCAGGGATTATTGAAAGAAAGGAGAACACCCTTTGCTTTGAATCAGGCAAGGAGAAGAGGTTCATCCCTGTCTCTCAAGTGGAGCAAATTTTTGTCTTTGGAGAAAACACCTTCAATACAAAAGTCATAAATTTCCTTTCCCAGAATGGAGTTGTGGTTCACTTCTTCAATTATTATGGATACTACTCTGGAAGTTTCTATCCCAGAGAAGAGAGTATTTCAGGTTTTCTTATCATTAATCAGGTAGAACATTTTAAAGATTTAGAAAAGAGAATCTTCATTGCAAAAGAGATTGTAGAGAGCGCAATTCACAATCTCCATAGAATACTTGAAAAAAGAGGATTCGAAGAAGAAGTTGAAAAAATTAGAAATTGTGAAAAAGAAGTAAAAGATGGCAAAACAATTGAAGAAATAATGCTTGTTGAAGCAAAAGCAAGAAAAACTTATTATTCCACCTTTGAGAGGATTACAGGATGGGAATTTGGAGGAAGGACGGTTCAACCTCCACAAAATCCTTTGAATGCAATGATTTCCTTTGGTAATTCCCTTCTTTATTCAAACATACTAAAAGAGATTTATCAGACACCTCTTCACCCTGCAATAAGCTATCTACATGAACCTGGAGAAAGAAGATTTTCTCTTGCCCTTGACATTGCTGAGCTTTTCAAACCTGTTTTTGTTGACAGGTTGATTTTCAGCCTCATAAATCTTTCAAAAATTAAAGAGGAGCATTTCTCTAAAGATCTTAACTTTGCATATCTTACTGAGGAAGGGAGGAAAATCTTTGTAAAAGAATTTGATGAGCTTCTTGAGGAAACAATACTTCATAGAAATCTAAGAAGAAAAATAAAATATCGAAGTCTCATAAGGCTTGAGCTTTTCAAACTTATAAGGCATATTCTTGGTGAGAAAAAATACAACGCATTAAAGGTGTGGTGGTGAAATGAAAGTAATACTTGTTTATGACATTGAACTTAAGGAACCAAAGGATCAGAAAAGGCTTAACTGGGCAAAAAAGATTGCAAGAAAATATCTTCATCATGTCCAAAAATCTGTTTTTGAAGGAGACCTAACCCTATCGCAACTGGCAAGATTACAATCGGAAATTCTTAGAGTTATTGATTCAGAAAGGGACAGTGTGCTACTCTATAAAATGCCAGAGGCAGTTCGATGGGAAAGGATAATTCTTACAAAGAAAGAGCCACCAACAGGAAATATAATATAAATGCCAAGGACAAATGTAAGATTAAAGGTGAAAAATTGGATTTGAGAATGCATATAAAATGCTACGAATGAAACTGCACTTTGAATTTAGTGCAGTTTGTGATAAATTAATATTTGGAAATCTTATTGGAGAAAAAAGAGTTTGCAGAGCCGGAAGTTTGACGCAAAAATTTTTAGGGTAAGGGCAAAGAACCTTATTGAATCAAGAAATAGGCTCGGGGTTCCAATCTGCCAATGAGGAATTTAAATATCGAGGACTTCAAATCCTCTATCTTGATATTTTTTTGGTTCCAATCTGCCAATGAGGAATTTAAATTTCATTTCGAAAAGACTTGCTATAGCCTCTTTCTCAGGGTTCCAATCTGCCAATGAGGAATTTAAATTGACAAATCAGTTAAAAAC
>CAZFCI010000105.1:0-4964 GCA_964517525.1 uncultured Clostridia bacterium
GGGTATACTTTATTCCCCATAATGGAAGATAAAGAAAAAATAGAAAAATAAAAAGGGGTAGAAGAGAGACAAAGATAATTCCCTTCTTTAACCCTGAAATGTAAAGGAGTTTTTCCTTTCCTTCAGTAATTTTGAAAATCCAGTTGGAATCCAAATTATATGGGATTGTTAAGACAAATCTTAATCCTATCAATTTGAGAAAACCAAGAATTAATGGAAGGGAAAGAAGGGGCTTCTTAATTGTGAAAAGTGATTTTAAATCTGAAAAATTAGGGAAAAGGATGAAAAGAGATATGCTGATTCCAACTGCTGAAAAGGCACTCAAGTAAATTCTGTGCAATGGACTCCTTTTAATTGTATATTTGAAAAAGTAGAAAATAGCTCTTTCTTGCTCCTTTGGTAAAAATAATCTATTGAAGAGCTTGGTCAGAATACTTTCTCTTTTTGAAATCCCCTCCTTTTCCTTTTTTACCTCCGACATTTTTAAAAATTTATTTTTAAAAGAAAAAAATGAAATTAGGAGAAAAAGAAAAAGAAGAGCAAAGGATGAAAAAATTGAAATTTTAGCCAAAACTTCAAAGAAAGGGTCATCCCTTCCTATGAGAAACTCATACAATCCAGTAAACCAGAGGGGAGGGAAAATATATGCATATATTGATTTTTCCTCTTTAAGAATCTGAATAGAAGAAAATATTTTTGGGAAGAGAGTAAAGGAGAGAAGGGAAAAAATCAGTAAAACGGACTGAATTCTTACGGAAAATCTTTTAAAATAACTTGAAGGGATAGAAAGCATAAAAAGACCAAACAGAAAAGCAAAGAGGAGGCAAACAAACAAATTGGCAAGAAAGGTAGATATAATGTGGGAGAGAAAATAACGGATAAGAAAGAAGAAGCTCACATTTTGATTAGATGTTAGATAAAGAGGGAATATAAAAGAGGCAAAAAGGTTTGTGCTTAAAGAGAAGATTCCAACAAGAAGGAAAAGGCTTGAAAGCTTGGCAAGGAAGAGAGTTTTGAAATCTACTGGTAGAGGGGATAGATTTGAGAGGTCAAGGGAGTCAAGGAAAAGGGTCTTGAGTTCCAAGGATGAGATAAAACCTATTAATATCATGAAAAATCCAATAAAAAAGCATTTTTGAATCCAGGAATCCTTTTCATCAATGGGGACAACTGAAAAAAGATAAGGGAATAGTAGGGAATTTGAAAGATAACCACCAAGAACAGCGAGAATGGAGAGAATAACAATCAGAAAAGCTTCCATCTGTTCTCCAAATTGAACTGTTTCATTCTGAAAAAAGCGATAAAAGAAGTGCTTTAGAAGGATAAAATATCTACTCATATTTCACAATTTCAACAAGTTCCTTTGCAGTCTTATCAGGATCTTCCTTTAAGACAATTTGTTGGAAAACTTCCTCAAGGGATTCAACCTTGGTTAGCTCCATTAAATTTTCTATTTTATCATCTGCAAGAATTGAGCCATTATGGATTATAATAACCCTTGATGCCACCTTTTCAATCTCCTCCATAATATGGGAGCTGAAAAGAATAATTTTTCCTTCTTTTGAAAGCCTATTAAGAAGTTCTCTGAAAATAAGAGATGTAGAGAGATCAAGACCAGAAAGGGGTTCATCAAGGAGTAATACTTCTGGATTATGAAGGAGAGAAGATGTGAGTAGCACCTTTTGCTTCATCCCCTTTGAATAGGAAGAGATTGGACTGTGCATATCATTTTCAAGATTTAAAACCTTTATAAATCCATTAATCTTTTCCTTAAGGAGATTCTCCTTTATCTTCCTTAACCTTCCCACTAAAAGAAGATACTCATAGGCAGTCAGATGGGGATAAAGTTCAGGATTTTCAGGCAGATAGCCAATCCTCTCTTTATATTTATTTATATCTTTCCAGATTTCTTCTCCATTGAAAAATATTTTCCCCTCCGTTGGCTCAACCAAACCTGCCAGCATCTTTATTGTCGTTGTTTTTCCTGCACCATTTGGACCTAAATATCCAACAATCTCTCCAGGACTTATTCTAAAACTAACATTTTTTACAACAGGAATTGAATAATACTTTTTTGACAAATCCTTTACTTCAAGCATCTTATATTCAATAAAATTTTATTTTCTTTTCACAATAATTTCAAACAAGATCGGAAGAGGAATCTCTTTTCAACTTCTAAGCTCAATAACCCTCCATCCTTTTTGCTCTCCTCTATGGGAAATCTTTATTATTATTGAATTTTTGAACTTTGAATCTATCATCCCCTCAATCTCCTTAGCAGTTTCAATGTCTAAATTTGCAACTGCTTCATCTAAGATAATAAGCTCAGGCTTTTTGACAAGCGCTCTTGCAAGGGCAATCAGTTGCCTCTCTCCTCCAGAGAAATTCAGCCCTTTCTCAGAAACTTCAATATCTAATAATGAATTGCTTAGATGGTCTCCTTTTTTTCTAATTCTCTCTTCCAATTTGCATTCTCTTAATATCCTTTCCAGCTCTTCATCTGAACATTCCTTCCCCAACAATAAATTCTCTCTAAGGGTGGAATTGAATAGGAAAATATTCTGAGAGATATAACCAATCTTTTCACGAAGTTTCCTTTTATCAAGCTCATCTAAACTCACTTCATTATAAAATATCTCTCCTTCCTTTGGTCTATACAATCCCAGAAGAAGTTTTACAAGAGTGGATTTTCCAGTTCCAGACTCTCCACTAATGAGAATCCTTTCTCCCTTTTTTATTGTAAAATCTATGTTTTTTAGAATATCCCTCTGCCCATCATAAGAAAAGGCAAGGTTTTTAACTTCTATTGACTCAATATTTTCTATTTCTTTCTCTCCTCTGTTTTCGGGCAATATATCCATAAGCTCTCTAATCCTCCTATAACTTCTCTTAGCATAGTCAAAATATATATTTGCGTAACTTAGATTTCTTATGGGATAATAAAGATAAATTAAATAACCATTGAAGGCAATATAGCTTCCCATGGATAGATTTCCCAGTATCAACTCTCTTATTCCAAAATATAAAAGTAAAACCTCACCTATGTGAACAGTTAAATCAATAAAATTTCTGTAAAAAGAGAGTTTTAAATTCCTCTTTATCTCAATCTGATTAAATTTAGAAAGAGCCTTCTCAGCTCTTATCCTCCCAATTTCTTCTTTGGAAAAACTTTTCAAAACTTCCACTCCCTGGAATACATCGGAAAGTTCTTTCTCCACCTTTGCATGTTCTTCAAGAATCTCTTCATTTATTCTCTTTATCTCATCTTTTGAGCTTATAATTTTAAAAATCAAAAATGGGACAATTGATATACAGATCAAAGTTAACTTAATATTCAATGTAAAGAGAATAAAAATCCCAGCAAAAAACTTTATAGCATCCATCAGAACCATCACTATCCCCTCAGAAAATATATAACTCAGCCCAGAAACATCATTACGAATTCTTCCAACTAAATAACCTGAGTGTTTTCTATCGAAGAAATCCAAAGGGAACTGAAAGATTCTGTTAAGCAAATCTTTCTGAATGTTTAGTATAGTATTTCTTTGAAATTTGAAAAAGGTAGTTTCGTTCAAATAAGAGAACAATCTTTGAAGAAAAATCAAAATTAAGAATAAACCAGCCAGAATAATTAATCTTTCATAATGACCCTTCAAAAAAACATTATCAATAGCCCACTTTGGAAATAAAGGATAGAGAATGGAAATCCCTGTTGAGAACAGGAGAAAAATGACTGGAATTATACCCCTCTTCCAATAGGGAGAAATAAATTTAAAAATTTCTCTCATTTAAATTTAATCATTCTAATTGGCTACAATTGACAAAAGCTATTTCCATGAAATTTTGTAAACAACAAGTTTCTCGAATCCACTTTCCTTCTCAAAACCACAGTATAGATAATCATTTTTGACTTTTCCATTTAGTCCCTCTGGATAGGAAAAATCCTTTAAAGAGACCCTTGAGATGAGAACTCCTTCATGGTCAAATACATCAAAAATGTATTCATCAGGCTTTTCTCTTTCATAGGTCATGACATAAATTCTTCCCTTATCATCCGTCAGAAAATAGTGGAAAGGGGGAAGAAAATCAGGAAAATAGAGTTTATCCTTTACCCTCGGATAAACAAAATCTCCAAGCTCCTTTATAAATCTGCTTTTGTATTCCTCTGATGTCCTGAGGGGTTTGTATTCCTTCTTTATCTTTTTAACCATATTCCCTTTGAAATCATAAACAAAAATCTCATAACCCCTTTCCTGATTCCCTGTGAAAATACAATCCTTTGAAACTGCAAAGGGAAGGTTGAAGCGAATACCTTTTATCTTTGCTCCTAAAGGATTGAACATCTCTATTCTTTCAAGTTCCTTCAATTTTTTAAAATCTTGATTGTAGAGATTTAGAACTCTTGATGGTTTTTTAGAGGTCTCATCAAAACTCATTTCTAAGAAAAGGAAATTTCCATTTCCGAGGATTAAGCCATCGAAAAATGAAAAATTAATCTTTATCTCCTTAATTAGAGAGCCATCTTTTGAAAAAATAGAGAATCTACTGTTTTCTCTATCAGTGACAATCAAATTGTCGGATGAGTCAAAATAGAGGTTTGAAACTGAGCTGAACTCTCCTGGTCCCTGTCCCCCTTTTCCTATGAAACCCAATATTTTCCCATCAGGAGAGAACTTAACAATTCTTTTTGCTTTATAATCGTAAATGTAAATATTCTTTGAGCTGTCGGAATCAAAGGAACCTATTGTTGTCAGCTCACCATTGGTAAATTTCTCACTGTCAATGGATAATTCCTCTTTTAGAAGAATATTCAATGGCTTTAGAGGCTTTTCAGGATTGACTATAACCTCAACTCCATTCTCAATCCTTCTCTCCATCTTCTCTTCCATTGCAAAAGAAAAAATCGATAAAATTAATAAAAATATAACCACTCTTCTCATCCTTCCTCCTTGCAAAATATTATA
>CAZFCI010000106.1:0-4221 GCA_964517525.1 uncultured Clostridia bacterium
GTTTCAGCCCTTTTCTCTTCTGTAGAACCTGATAGGGAATTTAAAGAGGGGTTTGCCCTTCTCCTTTTGAAAAATCAGGATGAGGCAAAAAAACTCCTCGATCCATGGATTTCAAGGCAGAAATCCCCCCTTTTGAGGGAAGCCTTTAAGGCTCTTTTAAATAATGACAAGCTTCTTGCAAGTTCAAATTTTGAGTCCTTTTTAAATCAGGATGAAAGAAATGTTGAAGCCCTCCTTGGCTATGGTCTTTCCCTCGAAGAGATGTATCCTTCATATCAGGAGTTTTATTTTATGCAGGCATTAAAGGTAAATCCCAATCTTTCCATTGCAAGAATTGCCCTTGGCTATAACCTTTTAAACCAGGAAAAAATAAAGGAAGCAGAGAGGGAGTTTTTATTAGCTGTGAAAAGAGATAATTTCCCTGTCTACAAGTACTTTCTCTTTAATCTTTATATAAGTTCTGAAAATTGGGAAGGGGCTTTTAAAGTATATAACGAATTCTTTGAATCTTTCCCGAAAGATTGGTCAATTCCATTAAAATTGGGAAGACTACTCTTGAAAATGGGAATAAGAGAAAAAGGAATAGAATTACTGGAGAAAGCCTATGAGCTTAATCCTTCCTCAACAGAACTTCTCGTTGAAATCGGAACAGCACTTTTAAAGGATGGGAAATTAGATAGTGCACTAAAATATTTTGATAAAGCTTCTTCTATAAATAAAAATGACCCCTTGGTTCTAAAAGGAAAAGGAATTGTACTTATTGAGCAGGGAAATTTTGAAAACGCTTATAAAGAACTGATTAAAGCCTGGAACAAAAGGAAGAATGATTATGAAATCTCTTTTTATCTTTCTAAGGCTTTAGCATCAATGGGAAAGGAAGGGGAGGCAAAGGAATGGCTTTTCAGATCTGTAATTGAAGGTTTCAAGGAATGGAAGGAGATTCAAAAAATCCCTTTATTCAAAGATCTTAAAACAAAAGAAAATGTTCTGCCTCTCTTGAATCTAAACTCAGCTCCATTTTATAGTGCTGAAAAGATCGATTATTTTGAACCTGATCAAATAGTTGTTTTGGGAAGGGAGAATAAAGGGGAGGAAAAAGCTCTCTTTATTTTTAACAATGAAGGGAAAAAATTGAAGAAAATCACTCTCAAAGAGGAAATAAAAGATTTCTTTTTCCTTGGAAATAAAATCTTCTTACTTTCTTCTGACAAGGATAGTGCAAAACATAACATTTACATCCTTGAAAAAACTTTTATGCCGAAAAAGATAAATTCCCAACCTATAGATTTTTACGATCCTTATGTTAACTTAACCTCTGATAACTTTTTCATATGGGACAGAGAAATTGAAAAAGCAGTTAGAAGATCCCCCTTCTCCCTTCCAGTTTCTGCAAACCGCAGGCTTTCCTTTTATCCTAATTTATCCTTTACAATTTTCCAATTTAGCCATGGAACAAATTCACTCAAAAGAGTCTCTTCGAAAGCTCTTTCTCCTCTTCCCATTCCCCTCATCAAGTCTTGCGAACTCTTAGAAAAACTCTACTTGAATAGTAAAGATTTCAAAAAAATTGTTGACAGGGGGAAGGCTCTTGACATTTCATCTGCTGAAACAATAGAAGTATTTCCTTTCCCTGAAAAGGGGGTTGTGCTTTTGGATGAAAAAGGTCTTGAGTTAACAATTCATATCTTTGATACAAATGGCAAGAAGTTAAGAGAACAAAAATTCAAGATGGATGCCATTTATAGCTTTACAAATCTTGATATGGACACAAAAGGCGAGAAAATCCTCTCAATCCTATCCTCTAAATCAAATAACTTAATCCTTTTCGATTTGAAGAAAAAGAAAATAGAAAAAATTATGGATAATATAAAGAAGTTTGAGAGGACAACTTCAGGATATCTCTTATTGAATGAAAAGGGTGAAATATGGGAATTTAAGGATTTAAGCCTGAAGAGAGTTTTAAAAAAAGGTGTTAGAGATTTCCGATGGGAAAGGGATTATTTGGTCTATCATGGATTTGATGGATGGCTATACTATTCTAAGGATGGGAAGGAAATAAAATTTTTCCCTTGCTCAGAATCTATTATCTACAAACTTAAAGAAAGTATAGGAGCTCTCTTCTCTCCCCAGGCAGGCTCAATTTTTATAAAGAAAATACAATAACTACCATCTTCTCGGCTTGCAGATTATTTCAAGAACTTTAAGATCAAAAAAATCCTGAGTATTTGTTGGAAGGATAACAAGAGCAGTATCAGCTCCACTGTCTGTTCCTGCAATGGATATTACTTCCTTATCAGTCCTTATCAATCCAGAATCAGCAGCCATCAAAGAAATCTCTATAGCTACCTTTGTGCCCTCTCCAAAAGTTCTTAGAGTATAGGCAATTATTTCCTCAAGTTCATAAGTTTTGAGTTTCCTCCTGACTGCTCTTCCTATCCCTCCGAAGGCATGGGTTGCTGTGAGAATCTTTCCTCCATTCTGTTCGATAATCTTCCTGTGCTCTTCTTTCATCTCCTGAATATTTTTTCCTGAAAAACCTGTGGAATGGCTAACAACAACAAGATTAAATCCTTTGAAAACCTCACTTGCCCTAACTCCTGTTTTCCCGGAAGTAGAAGCGACCAAAATGCTTTTGATCCCAAGTTCATCAGCCCTCTTTTTAGCAAGTTTTAAAACATTCTCAGTGTTTATCTCCCCTTCTCTTTCAAAATAAACAGTCATTTTAAAACCTCCAAAGTTTATTTTATAAACCTGATTTTAAGAATAATTTCTCTATCTTCTATTACCCTATTAGAAAAACCTAATTCTCTGTATGGAATTCTTTCGATTTTCTCCATTGAAACTGAAGAATGAAGCTTTATAAATTGTAGGATAAAATAGAGGAAAAAACCATATCTTTTACGGATCTTAATATCTGTCTCCTTGGATGTATCCCTTCTAATGTCATAAATCCATGCCTCTCCAGTTCTCTTTAGTATTCTTCCTATCTCTTTCAGACATTTTAAAGGCTCTGTCCAGTGATGAAAGCTAAAGGTACTAACAACAAAATCAAAACACTCATCCCGGAAGGGGATCAAGCTTGCATTGGCATTTATAAATATTATGCGATCAGAAAAATCCGAATATTTCAAGTTTTTATTAGCGATTTTAATCATACCCTTTGAAATATCTATTCCAAAAATCTTGAATTCGGGAGATTCTTTTGCGATTTCAAGGGGCAAAAAACCAGGTCCTGTTCCGACATCGAGAATTCTTCCATGGGAAATATTCTGGCTGAGCTCTTCAGCAATATCTTTATAAATTTCCAATACCCGTGAACTCCTCCCTATAAAAAAAGAATAGAAACCTGCAAAGAAAGAGGGAATTCCTTCCATTCTTATTAGCTTTTTCATTATCTTTAATTATAATCTCCCCTGTATAGAAGAATCAATTTCCAATGATTTGAAATTCAAGCAAAAATGTTGCATCTTGTATATATGAGCAAATTGAAATGGATAGCAGTTGTTGAAGATGAACCTGATGTTTCCCATCTCATTGCTTATCATCTTGAAAAAAGTGGATTTAAAACGAAAGCGTTCAGAAATGCAAAATCTTTTTTCGAGACTCTATCCTTTGAAATCCCTTCCCTAATAATCCTTGATTTGATGCTTCCTGATATTGACGGATTAGAAGTATGCAAGAAGATTAAAAATAACGAGAGCACATCAAGAATACCAATAATTATTGTCACTGCAAAGGGAGAGGAGAGTGACAGGATTGTTGGTCTTGAGCTCGGAGCTGATGACTATATTACAAAACCTTTTTCACCACGAGAGCTTGTTGCAAGAGTAAAAGCAGTTTTGAGGAGAGTTATTTCTTCTGACTTTTCAGATAAAGCAATTAAATTAGGAAATTCATTAATAATTGACCCTGAAAAACACAGAGTTTCTGTAGATGGAAAAAATGTTGAATTGACAACCACTGAATTCAGATTGTTAAAGATATTAGCAGAGAAAAGGGGAAGAATTTTCTCAAGAGATAAGCTCTTAGACCTTCTCTGGGGTGAGGATAAAGCGGTAATTGATAGGACAATTGATGTTCACATAAAGAATCTTAGAGAGAAGCTCGGGAGCGCTGGTAATTTAATAAAAACAGTTAGAGGGATCGGATATAAAATAGAAGAGGAGTGAAAATTTTGTCAATTTTTGGTAGACTCGCCATAACATTTATAATACTTATAAC
>CAZFCI010000107.1:0-2038 GCA_964517525.1 uncultured Clostridia bacterium
GGATAAAAAATATTGGGCAAAATTAAAAAGAAGGATAAAAAAAGTTAATCCCCTCACCCCAACCCTCTCCCACAAAGGGGAGAGGGAGAGGTAAAAGGTGAGGGTGAAAAAAACTTGACAGATTGAAAATTTGTAGGTATAATTATAAAAAAGTTTATGCTTTTCTTTCTGACTTTGAAAAATGCCGGGAAAGGAGGTGAAAAAATAAAAAAGGCGAAAGTCAGAAGTAAAATGAAAAGCATAAACTGAAAGGAGAAAGCCCTCAAGTTGAGGATAATTTTATAGATAACAAAAGGAGGGAATGAAAATGAGAAGTAAAGTATTAAAAATCTTGATAGCGGTCTTTGCAGTGTGCATGATAGCACCTGCCTTTTCCGCTGTTGAGAATGTTAAAGTTGGTGGAGATGTTTTTGTTTATGGTGTTTTAAGAGGCGACTGGGAAGGGGATGGAACAAATTTACATTGTTTTTTCTCACAGGTAAGGGTATGGGTATCTGCTGATTTAAGTGAGAATGTTTCAACTATGATAAGATTAATTAATGAAAGACCATGGGGTGTTGAATGGGAAGAAGATTGGGTAACAAGAAATGAGATTATGCTTGACCTTGCTTATATAAAGGTAAAAGATATGCTTACTCCAGGACTTTCTCTAACAGTTGGAAGACAGGAAATTCAGTTTGGAGAAGGACTTGTTGTAGGAAATAGATACTGGGCAGGAGGCTATTATCCAAGCTACTTGAGGACTTTGGAATTAGGTTTATCAGACCTTGGACTTCAGAAAGCATTTGATGCTATAAGAATTGATTATGCACCAAGTGCAGTTCCAATGAATATAACTGCATTTTACAGTAAGATAGGTGAACAATTTTATTCTCCAACTGACTATGAATCAAACCTTTGGGGATTAGACCTTGGATTTAAACTTGCTGAAGTTTGTGATATTGACCTTTACTATGTAGGACTTGGTGCTATACCTGAGTTCTGGAATCCTTACTGGAATGGATTCTGGTCCGTGGATACAGATACAGGAATTTTACATACAGCAGGAGTAAGGATTGTTTCAGGAATTCCAAATATTACAGGACTTACACTAAAAGCAGAATATGCAAAACAGTTTGGAAATTCAGGAACAAATCATGATATAGATTTCAGAGGATGGGCTTTACTTGCTGGTATAAAATATGAAATTCCAGCAGCAATGAAGCCAGTTATAAAATTCAATTATGCAAGGTATTCAGGAGATAACCCTAATACTGATGAAATTATGGAAAACTGGCTTCCAGTATTTCCAGGAAATATAGGTTCAAGTATAGGACCACTTTTGTATGCCTATGATGCTTTCCAGACAGGAGGAGCGATTGTTGGTGGAGGAGATGCTCAGGTATTCAATCTTGGATTTGGATTTAGCCCAGCAGAAAAGTGGTCAGTTTGTCTTGATGGATACTGGGTTACACCAGTGGTAGGAGCTTGGGCACCTTTGGATGCGACTGATTATGGAATAGATACAGAACTTACAATTGAATATAAGCATACAGAAGATTTAACATTTGGAATGCAGGCAGGAACAATATGGGGAGGAGACCTTTTTGGAGGTTCTCTTGGAAGACCATGGCAAATTCTTGGATACATGAAAGTCTCTTTCTAAATTGATACAGAAAGAAAAACCCCGGCTATCTTTTGGTAGCCGGGGTTTTTTATTTTATCTCACCCTCACCTTCATCCTCTCCCATTAAGTGCGAGGAAATATGGATAAAAAGAAGGAAGAGAATAAAAAAAAAGATGTATAAAAATAAAATATATCTTGCTACTAAATATTCATATTCTTCCATAATTATAAATTTGTGATAAAATAAAAAATATGAACAGATACTTAGATTGGATGAGAAAGGCAGAAAGGGATTTAGAAAGTGCAAAACTTAAAGAAGAGAATGGAAAAAATTGATGACTTAAAAGAAAGATTGAAAAAGATTATAAAAGAAAAAGCGATTGTTTATAAAGAGGTTAAACTTTCAAGTGGTAAAAAAAGCAATTATTATAT
>CAZFCI010000108.1:0-6796 GCA_964517525.1 uncultured Clostridia bacterium
ATATAAGACATTAATGATAGTATACCTTCTCAATAAATACTTCACTCTTTATCCTTCTGCAGTTGCAGGTATTTGTACTCCTTATCCAGGAACAGAATTAGCTCTTGAAAGTAAAGAACTTGGATTAAAAATATTAATCAAAGATTGGAGAAGATATGATACGAGTCAACCCATATTTGAGACAAATGATTTTTCTTTGGACTTTATAAGAGAGGTTATGTGGAGCTTCAACAGAGAACCTGAAATGTTTGTTGAAAGAGCATTAAAAGAATATCCAAATCTTAAAGAATTCTACGAAATAGTTGAAAGAAAGATTAAAAACTCAGCCGAGAGTTTCTTTAAAGTAAGAAAGGGCAATCTGAAAGAATGGAATCCCCTAAATATTTGAAGCTTAAAAGCTAAATATATGCAAAAGATTTAAAAAATGGAGAGTTTTTACTTTTAGATACAGAAACAGGGATATGGTTAAAAACCTCTTTTTCTTTTAAATACTTTTATAAATTATTAAAAAAAGGATTAACAAAAAATGAATTGGAAGAGAAGGTGCGATATTTCTATTCTGGAAAAGAGGATGAAGTGAATATTTGTCTTGATTCTCTAAGATCCAATGGATTCTTAGAAGGTTGCCAAACAAATCTTCTTATTCCATTAGATAAGATAGAACCAATTTACATTCTTTGTGATTTTTTTGGAGATAAAAATTTGTTAATAGATTTTTTAAAAATGAGTTTTAAAAATATACCTATTGAATTAATCTTAAATCTCGAAATTCAAAAGAATGTTAACATATGCAATATAAAGAATCTGAATTTATTCATTCAAAATGGAAACCATATCAAACCAATTCTCAGAATAGATTGGGATATAGTGAAAAGTGAAATAATAGATGGTCTGAGTAATGCTGGTATAAATAATATTCAAATAAATTTTAAAGGTTTTGGCAAAGATGAAAATGACGAAAGCAAAAAGATCGAATTAATAGAGAAGATAATAAAGGAAGGGAGAAAAGTGGAGTTAAGATATGCAATAGCTAATTTCTCAAGAAAAGAAAGACAAAGAGATTTTATCTCTCCGCTTCTCACCATACCTTACTCCCATTATTATTTTACTGCAGAAGAGATTTTTGAATTCACCAAGGAAAGGGACAGATATAAATACTTTGTTTATTGGGTGAATACCATGACTAAGTTTTATGTGTCGTTTTCTTCAGGTTCGAAATTACTTATAAAATTCTATAGTGGGAATTTTTTACCTATGGTTGTTTTTTCTCGTATCCTAAGAGACGGATGTGGAGCAGGGAACACGAATTTTTACATTAGTCCGAATGGGTATGTATATCCGTGTAAGTATTTAAAAGATACTCCATTAGGGACTATTGATAAACCTATTGCTCTTCCTTCTATTGAATATTCTAAAACAAAGTACTTCCATCTATGCGAAAAATGTTATTTTCAGAAAATTTGTTGCGGATTGTGTAAAAGTCTTCAATCAAAGGGATTTTCAAAAATTTGTAATTTTTACAAGAAATATTTAATAGATTATATATCAGCTATTCCTCTTAAAGCAGTAAAAGAACTCTATTATACCCAAGAAAAACATGAAGAAGAGAAGTCGAATGCTTCCCCATTAACTGAAGAGGCAATTAATAGATTTAAAAGGAGAGTTTTATGTCCTATAGGAATATTCTGAGTATTTCTCCAATTACACTTAACTGGTACGAAGATGAGAGTGGGGTGGTTGTAGTAGAAAACTTTTACAACAAAAGAAAAGTTTTTTTAGAGGAAGGCCATCTTTCAAAATTATGGAAGATCATTATTGAAGATTCAGATTACAAGAGGGTCGAGAAGAAATTTTTCGATTTGGGAAGAGAGGATTTTAAAGAATGTTTAAGTTTATTAAAAAGAGCTGGCATAATAAAAGTTTATTATTACTCCAAGGTGGCATATGAAAAAAGAAAATATAGATGACATTAAAAGAGGAGACTATATATTGTTAACAACTCGCTCAAAGCTTACCTTTGCAGGTAGAGTAGAAAATATAGAAGAGAAAAGTGGAAAAAGACTGATAATATTTAGACCTTCAAAGGATTCTCCTTTATGGATAACAATTGAGGAAGGTTTCATTGAAAGATTAAAAATGCTGATTCCATCTGATGAGATAGTGAAATGAGGAAAAGAGAATTATTTATTTTTTTAGTATTATTAGGAAAATGTTTTTTGTATGGGAGTGATGTTATAAGATTGAACGAACTTTCAAGTACGGGAGGGAAATTTATTATCTCTGACAATTCTATTTATACCTTTGATCCCAAAGACTACTCCATTAAAATTTTTTCTCTCAGAGGTGAATTAGTTAATATTAAATCTATTAAGGGAGAGGGTCCTGGAGAAGTTTCAACAATGGGAGGGATGATTTACCGAAATGGAGAAAATTTATTAATTTTAGAACCAATTAAAAAAAGGTGGATTGAATATGATAAAAAATTGAACTTTCTTAGAGAAGGCAGGTTTGATGAGCCAATCACTGTAGTTAAAAATATGGGTAAAAATTTGATAGGAGGGAATGTAGGATTAGAGGAGGGCAAATATATTAAAAAAATTTATTTACTTTCCGAGAATTTTCAGTTGATAAAAGAGATTTACAAAGAATACGGAAAATTTTTAGATAACAAGATAGATTCCAATGAGTTTTATATCACCATTGATGCAACCCCTGAGTTAATTGCATTTGGATTTGGAAATACAAATAAGGTTAGAATGATAGATCTCAATGGTAATTTGCAAAGAGAAATTTCTCTAAATATAAAGCCTACAATGTATAGTAAAGATTCTCTCTATTTAATAAGAAAATTTTTACCTCAAAAGATTGAAAATTTTATGGAATTCACTACCTATCCGTTTATTTTTCAAGTCCTTTTTATATCGAATTATGAGCTTCTTATTATTTCAGGAGAGATGGCACAGAATTACCAAGCAAAGGGCTATATTTATAACTTAAACAGCGAAACAACTAAAAACATAACACTTCCAATAGGAGTTTATTGCTTACATAAAGGTATTTTGTATATAATAAGTGAAGATGAGGAAGGTTGTTTTTTGAAAGGTATAAGAATAAAATAGTTATGAAAAAGGAAACGGTAATTAATATAGATAACATTTTCAAGAAGTTCAAAGATATTATTGCTTTAAATGGAGTAAGTTTTGAAGTAGAGAAAGGTACAATCTTTGGAATATTTGGTCCAAATGGAGCAGGCAAAACTACAATAATAAGGATAATTTCAGGAATATTAAAACCTGACTTAGGAAGAGTTTATGTGAAATGTAAAAATCTTTCTTACATACCAGAAGAATTAAGCTTATACAAAGAGGAAAAAGTTATAAATATTCTAAATTATATTTTATCTCTAAAAGGTTTCCCAAAGAAAAAACGGAAAGAAGAGATAGAGAAATGGAGTTCTTTATTGGGAATAGAAGAATTTTTTGAGAGAAAAATATATCAACTTTCAAAAGGGCAAAAAAAGAAGGTAATGTTTACAATTTCTCTATTAGGAGATCCAGATTTAATAATAATGGATGAGCCATTTGTTGGAATGGATGTAGAAGCTTCTGAAGCTCTGAAAGGGATAACCTACCATATGAAAATGAGTGGGAAAACTATAATTTTCTCCACCCATATTCTTGAACTGGCTGAAGAAATGTGTGAGGAAGTAATTATTATTAAAAAAGGAAAGATTATTGAAAAAGGTAAAATAGATCAGCTTAAAAATAAATATTCCCAAAGGAACTGGATAGTTAGATACAGTGGGAAAATAGATAAAGAAATGTTCCAAGATAATGAGATTGAGGTATTTGACAATTTTTTAAAATTTCCATGTAATATCTCTTTGAGCTATATAATTAAGAAGTTGGAAGACAGGGTGGATGTAAAAGAGATAAAAATGGAGCACTCCAGTTTTAAGGAAATTTACTTGAGGATTTTAGGAGAAAAGGATGAAAGAAATTTACAGTTATGAAGTTATTAAAGTTCTAAAGAAACCATGGTTTTACATGAGCTGTCTCCTTCTC
The DNA here is from genome assembly GCA_964517525.1 of uncultured Clostridia bacterium. Taxonomy (GTDB): domain Bacteria; phylum Acidobacteriota; class Aminicenantia; order JBFLYD01; family JBBIMS01; genus JBBIMS01. The sequence continues at coordinate 4,065 of CAZFCI010000108.1, forward strand.
CCTTTCTTTCTTCTTCTTGGCTCAGGATTCCCATCTTTTCTTATAAAATATGTGTTGAAAGAGATAAAAGAAGGAAGAGTATTAATCTATGGTAATATAGAGATTGTGGATGAGATTCAAAGGGAGCTTATTAATAGTTTAGGAGATAAATGGAAGATTATAAAGATAAAGAATGGAATAAGTTCTTATACAGATAGGGATACAATAATTATAAAGGTTGAAGAAAATGGGATAACTTTAAAAATGAAAAATAGGAATTTAGTAAAGGAAAATCTTATTGATAGAGCAATAAAGGATGCATACCTTAAAGTTTCTCTTTTGAAGAAAGGTTTAAATCCTCAGGAGATAGAAAGAATAAAGAAAGGATTACCGGTAAGAATAATAACGGAAAAGAAAAGTGGAGAAGGAAAATATTTTGGGTTAATAATCCTTGTTATTTTTTTCACTGGAATTTCGGTTTACGGAGATTATCTTTCGAGAAGGATAATCGTAGATAAAGAAAGCAATTTCATAGATTTACTTCTTCTTTACAAAAAACCTTCCCAGATTTTCTGGGGTAAATTACTTGCTATTGATACATGCTATTTTATATATCTTGGAATAACCCTTTCATTAACTTATTTACTATTGAAACTCCTTCCTTCTCGTATTCCAGATATTATTGCAACTCTTATTTTAAAAGAAATGGATTTAGAATCTTTTCTCCACATTTTTTTGATATTTTTTATGGCATTTTTAATGTATTCTTCCTTTTATCTTCTTGCAGGAACTATTTCTCGCACTGAAGACGATCTTAAGGGAGCCAAAAGCTTAATACATTATGTTTTGTCATTTTCACTTCTTTTAAATGTTTTATTAATGGCGATCCCGTCAATTAGAATAACAAAACTTCTTTATTACATTCCTCCTGTCTCTCCATTTTCAATGCTCGCTTTTTTAATGAAGGGGGAATTGGGTAAATTAGAGTTTCTTTCAGGCTCGATCTTAATGGTTTTTACAACTATTCTTTTTGTAAAGATAGCAGGATTCAAATATGAAAAAAGCTCCTTGTATGAAAGGAGAATAGGATGAGCAAAACAGGGCTAAGAGTTTTAAGAGGGTTCATTTTGTTTGTTCCAATTTTTCTCTTTGCCAAGGATTCCCTGATAAAAGACTTGTGCGAGAAAAGAGATAGAATGTCAGAATCTATGAAAAATTATAGAGTTATAGCTGATGCAGAGGTCTCTGTTTATGATGAGGATGATAATTTAATAAGAAATGAAAGGAGAAAGGTTGATCTTTTTTGGGATGGAAATAAGTGGAGTGAAAAGAGCGGAAAAGGAATATTGAGGACAAATAAAAAATTTTTGACGCCTTTCAAAGAAAGTGATATTTCATTTTATCAGTTCGAGATAAAAGATAGCGATGAAAATTGGATAATTGAGGCAAAGTTATACGAAAAATATAGAAATTTAAAAGGAGAGGAAGGAAAGTATATAGTATCGAAAAGAACAGGTTACTTTGAAAAAACATATACAACCCAATCAAATCTTTCATCGGATTTGGAAGATCTTGAAATAGAGACAGAGTATGGAGAAATAGAGAAAGAAGTAATTGCACCGGTAAAGATAAAAATTAGAATGAGTATTTGCCAAAAAGAATATGAAATAAGAGTAAAAACGATCTCAATTTTAAACCTTACATACGAAAAGAATTGAATCATTTACAAATAGGTTGTTGAAATGGTTCTTATTCCTTATGAGTTGATAAAGGATTTTCTATCTCTTTTGTGTTAACCTTATTCATGAGGGTTCTCCCTTTTCTTTTTATACCATAAAGTGTCCCGCCTTCCACCAATTTACATGCTTTTTAATATTAGCTCCAGCTGATATTTTAGAAAAAATCCTAAAATTTACTAAAAAAATCTTAAAAAATAATAACTATGAAGATTGACTTTTTAAACTTTTCTCCATAAATTATATTATAAAGTTTGTATGAAAGGAGGTGAAGAGATATGGAACTTAAAAGAGTGGAAGAGACAAAGTACCTCACGAATCTTATTCCTGTTCCTGCTGCTGGATGTTGTTGTTGGTGCTGTGTTGGATGGTGCTGGTGCTCCGGTGGCGAAGTTGAGATTGGTGGCTAATGCTTATGTAAGCAGGAGGGCAAGGGGTTATTCCCCTTGCCTTCTAAACGAAAAAGGAGGAAAAGATGTTGAAGATGAGAAAAGGAGAAGGAATAGAAAAAAATGATAAGATGAGATGGAATCGATTTTATAAAATAATAAAGATTTCTCCTAATGAGCTCTATATTACTCACGGTTTGAGATCAGTTTTCAGCTTCTCTGTGGTAGATAAACATTGCTTGGGGATATTGGATAAAGTAGCAGAATTACTTTTATCTTTTGTTTCTTTAGAAGAATTAACAGATAAACTAAAAATAAGTGAAAAAGATGAGTTATATTTAATTGATTTGCTCAATTCCCTCTATGAAAAGGGAGTAATTCAAAAAGACAAGGAAGTATTAAATTCATGCTATAGTGTTTATTATATAAGTTTTAAAAAACAATTCGCTTCTGAAATTGGAGTGATAGGAACAGGACCTCTTGCACTAAAAAACATTTTTTCTTTACTACCCTTAGAATTAAAAAAAATAAACTTTATTAATCATAAAAAGAAAATCAATAAGGATGAAGAAAGAATCTTTCCTATCTTCTTAAAAAATTGGTTAGATCGAGATAATTATATAAATTC
>CAZFCI010000109.1:0-13696 GCA_964517525.1 uncultured Clostridia bacterium
GTCTTATACAATACTTATTGGGTAAGATTTAATTACAAAGGGAAAAAAATAAATTTCAGCCACTCTATTGCGGTAGAGAATACATTAAAGCTCTTCGAATCCGCAAAGAGGTCAGGAATAAAGAGAATTGTTCACATAAGCATCACAAATCCATCGGAAGATTCATCCTTTGAATATTTCAGAGGGAAAGCAAAAATTGAAAAGGCTCTAATAAATTCAGGTATTTCCTATGCAATCCTGAGACCAGCTTTAATTTTTGGAAAAGAAGGAATCCTCATCAATAACATAGCCTGGATGTTGAGAAAATTCCCTTTTTTCACTATTTTCGGAGATGGTAATTATAGATTACAGCCTATATATGTTGAGGATCTTGCAGAACTGGCTGTTGAAATAGGTGAGAGGGAAGGAAATTTTATAATTGATGCCACTGGTCCTGAGACCTTTACATTTAAAGAGCTTGTTGAGAAAATAGCAGAGATCATTGGAAGAAAAAGACCAATCATTCAAGTGCCTGACTTTATCGGATACCTTTTTGCTTCTATAATAGGGATATTCTTAGGAGATGTAGTTATTACAAAGGAGGAGATTAAAGCGTTAAAAGCTGAGTTGCTCTACACTGATTCTAAACCTGCAGGAAAGACAAAATTTACAGATTGGGCAAGGGAAAACTCTAAATTGCTTGGCAGAGAATATTTAAGCGAAATTAAGAGAAGAAAATCGCAAAAAATTTAAAATGAGACCCAAAATCCTCCTTGTAAATCCATGGATTGTTGATTTCACTGCTTACGACCTATGGATGAAACCCCTTGGTCTTCTATACATAGCATCTGTATTGAAAAAAATGAATTTTGCAGATCTTCACTTTATAAACTGTCTCGACGAATCTCATCCATCAATCCCTGAAAAATTCAAAAAGAAAAGGGCAGATGGAACATCCAAGTTTTACTCAGTAGAAATTGAAAAACCTGAAATTTTAAAGTCTATTCCAAAGAAACTTAAAATTTTTGGAATTCCTTTTAAGGCATTTGATGAGGAGCTCGATAAAATAGGTGAAATTGATGCTGTTTTTATTACATCCTTTATGACTTACTGGTATCCAGGGGTTCAGATAACAATTGAGAGAATAAGAAAAAAGTTTGGTTCTGTTCCCATAGTCCTCGGCGGAATTTATCCAACCCTTCTTCCTGAACATGCAAAAAAAGAAAGTGGAGCAGACATAATTGTAAAAGGGGAGGGAGAAAATCAGGTCGGAAAAATTTTGGAGGAGATATTCTCAATAAAAGGCAATTCTGAAAATTTTTATGATATAAACTCCTATCCTTTCCCCCTTTTCTCCATTTTAAGGGATAAAGAATCCCTTCCCTTCATTACATCAAGGGGTTGTCCCTTTAAATGTACTTATTGTGCTTCCCATTTAATTTCTGGAAAATTCAGGGAGAGAAGTGTAGAGAATTGTTTAGAAGAATTAATTTATATAAAAAACAATTTTGAAACAAGACATATCGCTTTTTATGATGACGCTCTTCTTATAAATGCTGAAAAAAGAATCAAGCCTTTACTAAGAAAAATAATTGAAAAATCTCTAAATTTCCAATTTCATACCCCAAATGGTCTTTACATAAATTCAATCGATGAGGAGCTTGCGATTCTAATGAGAAAAGCAAATTTCAAAACAATAAGATTAAGCCTTGAATCAGTAAAGATTGATTTTTTAAAAGAAAAAAGGTCAGAGCATAAGATTGGAGATTTAAAAAGGGTTGTCAGCTACTTCAAAAATGCGGGCTACAAATCCTGGGAGCTTGAAGTTTACATTTTAGTTGGTCTTCCCTTTCAGGAAATGGATGAAGTTGAGGATAGCATTAGATATGCTGGAGATTGTGGGGTGAGAGTAAGGCTTGCATACTTTTCCCCTATTCCAAAAACTGAAGAATGGGGAAAAATGGTTGAAAAAGATTTTTTAAAGGAGGATTCAGACCCACTTTTACAAAATAAAATTTTATTCCCTTTTCTATGGTCAAAAATAAGTTCTGAAAAACTTGAATATTTAAAGAAAATTCAAAGGGAGATTAATGCTCGTGTGTCAGCTTAGATCTCAAACTTGTTCACGATTATTTGAAAGAGGAATTAATTTAAATTAAAATAATCTGTAAAAATATTTTCAGGAGATTTAAATATGAAATGTTTTTCAAAGCTTTTGTTGTTTGTATTTCTTGGAAGTTTACTCTACTCACAAGAAGGGTGGCTTGTAATCATTGGAGGAGGGAAAAGGCCTGATTATGTCATAAAAGAGATAATCACACTGGCAGGTGGGAATAAGTCACAGATCTTGATTGTTCCAGCTGCCAGTGAAGACCAGCTCGATAGCTCTCTCTATGCAAGACATCAATTTGAAAGCTGCGGTGCAGAAAATGTTCGCTATATTATACTGAAAAAAGAGGAAGTCGATAGTTCTGAAAATCTATCAATTGTAAAAAGGAGCAAAGCCATTTTTTTCACAGGTGGAGACCAGAATCGTCTAACTTCTTTTCTGCTTGGGACAAAATTTTTAGAGGAGATCAAAAGAATATACAGAGAAGGTGGGGTGATCTCAGGGACAAGTGCTGGTGCTGCTGTGATGAGTAAAATAATGATCACAGGCGATGAAACATTGGTAAAGGAAGAAAAAAAAGATGAAGAACAGGGCTTCAGGACTATTAAAAGGAACAATATAAAAACTGCTGAGGGGTTTGGATTCTTAGAAAATGTTATAATTGACCAGCATTTTATAAAAAGAAAGAGATTGAATCGTTTAATATCATTGGTTCTTGAAAATCCTAATATACTTGGTGTTGGAATTGATGAAGAAACTGCAATTATTGTTGAAAAGGGTAAAAGGTTCCAGGTGTTGGGGGAAGGAACTGTAATGATTTTTGATGCCAGAAAGGCTAAGGAAATTTCTGATGACAAGAATGGAAATATCTCCGCAAAGAATTTGAGGATGCACATATTAAAATCTGGTGATAGTTTTGACTTACAAAGGGGAGAACCATTATGAGGAGATATTTTTCAATAAATACCTACTTTCTTGTTTTCTCATTTATAATCGTTATGGCAATTTTGACATGGATAATACCGGGCGGTAGTTATCAATTTGAAGAAAAGAATGGAAGAAAGGTCGTTATTCCCAATTCTTTCCAGCGTGTTGAAAGGAATCCCCAAGGAATATTTGCTATTTTAACTGCTCCCATTAAAGGTTTTTCCGATTCAAATGTTTCTTTGATCATTGGTTTTGTCCTCATAATTGGAGGTGTTTTCTCTGTTCTCCAAAAAACAGGAGCTATTGATGCTCTTATTAGATTTATGGCTTCTCAGGTCAGGAAAAAACCTATTCTTGACCATTTTTTTATTCCTATTTTTATGATAATTTTTTCGACAGCAGGGGCAACCTTCGGAATGAGCGAGGAGGTTATCCCCTTTGTCCTTCTCTTTATTCCCCTTGCTCTATCTCTTGGATATGACACAGTTGTTGGCGTTTCAATTCCCTTTATTGGAGCGGGAGCGGGTTTTGCAAGTGCTTTTATGAATCCCTTCACCGTTGGAATTGCCCAACAAATTTCTGATCTACCCCTTTTCTCTGGTTTTATTTATCGAGTCTTTTGCTGGTTAGTAATCACAGCAGTTGCTATAGCCTTTGTAATACGCTATGCAAATAAAGTTCGCAAAGAACCTTACCGAAGCATAACCTTTCTCCTTGACGAGGAAAGGAGGAAAGCTCTTTCTCTTAATGAATTGGAGGGAAGTGAAAAGTTAGCTTTAAAGCATAAGCTTGTTGGAATAGTTTTTTTGGCTGGAATAGCTATTATGATTTTTGGAGTTTTAAAATATGGGTGGTACATAGATAAAATAACCGCTGTCTTCCTTGCAATTGGTATAGCAGGAGCTATAGTCGGAGGGCTAAAAATCAACGATTTCACAAGTTCATTCGTTGCTGGCGCAAAGGATTTGGTTGGAACTGCTCTGATAATTGTAATGGCAAGAGGTATCCTATATGTTGCTCAGGATGGAAGAATCATAGATACAATTCTTCATGGAGCCACAAGTATAATAAAAGGTTTCCATCCCTATATAACCGCGGTTCTAATGTTTATAACCCAATCTGTAATAAATTTTTTCGTTCCATCAGGAAGTGCAAAAGCTGCTTTAACAATGCCTCTAATGGCTCCTCTGGCAGATCTTTCTGGACTGAGCAGACAAGTTGCTGTTCTTGCTTACCAATTTGGAGATGGTTTCAGTAATATGATTGTTCCAACTTCTGCAGTTACAATGACAGTTCTTACAAGTGCTCAGATACCCTTTGAAAAATGGGTCGGGATTGTATGGAAACTCCAGATATGGTTTTTTATAACAGGGTTGATTCTTCTTCTCCCGCCAGTCCTTACAGGCTGGTAGTTCAGGATACAACTTGTTTTTGATAAATCAGAATCTTTCCTCTCGCAATAACTGAGTGGAGATTGAATTCCCCATCTAAAAGTATTATATCCGCATCATAATTTTCTTCGATTTTCCCCTTTGTAGATAGCTTGAAGAAATTTGCAGAATTGGTTGAGACAAATTCTACAGCTTCCTCTGGATCTAAATTCTCTTTTAATATGAGATCTCTAAACTCTGAAAGAAGTGAAAAGGGCTTAGCATAAAAAATTTTTCTTAGATTTCCTTTTTCGTCAAAATCAGGTAAAGAGCCTCCTGCATCAGAAGATAATGTTATTTTCTCAGGAGGAACTCCAGATGAAAGAAGTTTTTTGACAGCTATACTGGGCTTCACCTCTATTTCTCTAAAATACTCATAGGAAGAAGTTGTAATATCAATGTTTAGAATTTTACCAACCCTTTTACTCTCCTCAAAAATCTCTGGATTTCTATTGCAATGGGTCGCAAGAATATTGGAATATTTAAAATTACTTTTAATTATAATACCCTCCAATTTCTGGAACATCTCAGGTTCGTCTCCCATATGAAAAACCACAGCTCCACTCTTATTCGAAATCATCCCTGCAAGACGAGCTCTTGAAACAAGACTGTAAAGCTCATCTTCAGAGGGATTATTGGAACGATGGTCTGAGATTGCAACCTCTCCAATCCCAAGAACTTCTGGAATCAGAATTATATCCTCGAAAACATCTCCAGTTATTGAGGGAAGAGGAATCTGATAGGAACCAGTAAGAAGATAACAGGAAAGTCCTGATTGATTGAGCTGTCTAACTTTGTATAAAAGGTTCTTAACACTTCTTGTGAAACCATCAGCTCCAAGAGAACCTACTGCACAGGTAATACCAGAAAGAAGTAAATCCGAAATATCAATTTCAGATGTTCGAGTCAGGGGACCACCCTCTCCGCCTGCTCCCGCAAGATGAATGTGAGAATCAATAAGACCAGGAAATGCCATCAAACCATCACAATCAATGGTTTCGACTCCTTTAAGATTTATATTTTTATCAATCATGAGTATTTTTTCACCGCCAATCAGAATCGATTGTCTCTCCTTTCCTATTATTGATAAATTTTTCAAAATTAACATCATTCCTCCTTAATTCTTTATTTATAGATGTCATGGGGTAAAAAAATAATCCTTAAGAAATTGAATTTTAAGTTGAGAATATAGTTTTTATCTTTTCGCTCTCTCTTTTTCATTCTACTTTATTTTTTATCAAGAGAAATCAATCTCCCATTTTTTAAAACCATTTCTATAGGGTTTGTGCCGAGTTCATAAAATATGTAAATATAGTCAGGAATATTCAATATTAGTATGTCTGCTTTTTTCCCTTTCTCTATTGATCCTCTCTCTTTCTCCTCACCTATCCCATAGGCAGAATTAATTGTTCCAGCTGTTATTGCCTCCTCAGGAAAAAGTCCCATCTCAAATACTGAAAGTTGTAATGTAAAGAGCATTGAGTAGTTCATGGAGCTACCAGGGTTTAAGTCAGTTCCGAGAGCGACAATTCCTCCTTTATCTATTATTTCCCTTGCAGGTGCATATTTTTTCGTCTTTAGAAAAAAGGGAACTGATGGCATAAGAACAGCACAGGTATTACTTCTCCCGAGAGCCTTTATCCCGTTTTTACTTATTTCGAGGAGGTGGTCACAAGACCTTGCTCCTTCCTCGACAGCCAGTTCAGCCCCTCCAAGAGATGAAAATTCGTCTGCATGGACTTTTATTTCAAAGCCGAGTTCCTTTGCCTTCCTTATAAGTCTCCTGCTCTCTTTTAAATCGAAAACACCCTTTTCACAGAAAATGTCAAAAAAGCGGGCAAGTTCCCTTTTTTTTATCTCGGGTAAAACCTCATTTTCGAGATAGGATATATATTCTTCTCTTTTTTCGGAATATTCAGATGGTATATCGTGGGCTAAGAATGTCGGGACAAGAGTAATAGGACTTAAAGGAGAAATCTCCTTTACAACTTCAAGCTGCTTTATCTCTGTTTCAAGGAAAAAACCATATCCACTCTTTGCCTCAGAGGTTGTTGTTCCCTGAGCTATCATTTTTTTTATTCTCTGTAGAGAAAGATTTTTCAGCTCTTCCTTAGAAATCTCTGATGTCATTGAGGCTGTTCTTTTTATTCCTCCGCCCTTCTTGGCTATCTCCATATAACTCATTCCCTCAAGCTTCATCTTGAACTCCTCAGCCCTTTCTCCTGCAAAGGGTAAATGATTATGAGAATCAATAAGTCCTGGAATGCAAATCTTTCCTTCGCAATTTATCCATTTTGTATCAAAATCTATCTCAACTTCCTCTTTAAATTCTTTTTCGTTACCCACAAAGGATATCCTATCATCTTTTATTGCAATCCATCCCTTCTCAATTATTCCGAGCTCCCTCATCTCTCTACCCCTTTTTGGAGGTTCACCGCTGAGGGTAAGAATCTGGCTGCAGTCTGAGATTACTAAATCAGCTTTAATTCTTTTCATTTCTTAATCTCGGGAATTTTTCTCTTTTCTTTCTCATAAAGGCTGGTTCATAGAAATTTGAAGGAGTTGGTGTGATATTCTGTGCTGAAACCTCGAAGGCTGGAACAATTGGAATTACTTGTTTTTGAGGTCTCTCTTCTATCATGTCAGAATTAATAATCTGTTCTTCAACAGCCTCATCGAATCCTGCAACAACTAAAAATATACCAATTTCATCAGGGAGATTGTCTTCATCTATCAACCCATATTTGAACTTTGCAGAAAGGTCTGCTCCTTTTCTTACAGAAGCTATAATCTGGTCCAATTCCTGAATTGTTAGATTGTTACATTTTATGTTTACAAGTCCTGCTTTGTATCCTGAAAGATTTAGTCCTTTATAAAGAGGATTGTTAAGGGCTGAATCAAGAGCTTGAAAAACCCTATCCTCACCTTTCCCAATCCCTTCTCCAAAAACTCCTATTCCTCTACGCTTTAAAATTGTTCTCAAATCAGCAAGATCAACATTCACTCTTTTCTTCAACCTTATAATTTCTGTAATTCCCTTTACTGCCTTTATAAGGACAGAGTCAGCAAGCTTAAATGCCTCATCTATTTTAAGAGCCTTTTCAGGACTAAACTCTACAAGTCTCTGGTTTGATATGGGGACAAGAACATCAACGGTTTCCTTTAACTTTCTCAAAGCAGATTCAGCTATTTTTGCCTTTTCTATTCCTTCTGATTTCAAAGGTTTAATTGCTACTACAATTGTTAGAATATCCATATTGGAGGCGATACTTGCAATAAATGGAGTCGCACCTGAACCTGTTCCTCCACCAAGGCAACATGTGAGGAACAAAATATCAGCTCCTTGAATAAGTTCCCTTATTGTCTCTTCATCCTCTTCAGCAGCCTTTCTTCCAACATCTGGATCTGAGCCCGCACCCTGCCCCTTCGTAAGTTTCTTACCGATCTGGTATTTTATATGAGCCTTTGTATTTACCAGATCAGGATAATCAGTATTAACCGCTATGAACTCGACATCTTCAATTCCCTCATCAATTAAATTATCAATGGCATTGCCTCCACCACCTCCTACACCCATAACCTTTATCTTTATCGGCTTATATTGTTCCTCTGCAAGTAAAAACTTCAAAATTTTTTCTCTTTCTTCCATTCCTTTCCTCCTAAAAAATCCTACTCATTAATCTTTTAAAGAAACCTTCCCCTCCTGATTGATATAAGCCTTTTCTTTCGAAAAGGAGAAGTCCCACTGCTGTTGAAAATTCAGGAGAGGAAACAGATTCTTCAAGCCCTGTTACTCCCATGGGAGACCCTTTTCTAACAGGGAGATTAAAAACATCCTCCGCAATTTCCTGAATACCTTCGAGAAGGGAAGTCCCCCCTGTTATAACAACTCCTGTATTCAGACTCTTTTCCATCCCCATTCTTCTTATCTCCTCATAAATCATTTTGAAAAGCTCCTCTGCTCTGGACTGGATTATCTCCCACAGAACTTTTTTGGAATAAATTTTTGGCTGACCACCCCCAACTCTTGCAACTTCAATACTCTCATCTTCCTCTAAGGAAGGTGGAGTTGCTCCCCATCTCCTCTTTATTTTTTCTGCCTCTGGAATAGGTGTCCTTAAACCTATAGCAATGTCGTTAGTAAAGTGGCTACCACCGAGGGGAAGCGTGAAAGTATGCCAGAGAAAACCCCTTTCGTATATAGCGACATCAGTAATTCCAGCTCCAATATCAATTACAGCTACACCAAGGAATTTTTCATCTGGAGTTAAAACAGCCTCAGCAGAAGCTATAGGACTTGGGACAATGCCCTTTACACTTATTCCACTTTCTGTTACGCATTTGACAAGATTCGAGGTTGCAGTTATTGAATTTGTTATTATGTGAACATTTACTTCTAATCTTATTCCAGTCATTCCAACAGGCTCAAGAATTCCAGGCATATTGTCAACTATAAATTCCTGAGGAAGAAACTGAATTATCTCTATGTCAGGGGGGATTGAAATTGCTTTGGCTGCTTCTATAACCCTTTCCTTATCTTTTTTTGTAATCTCTCTGTTTTTACCACTTACAGCAACCATTCCCCTGCTGTTAAAACTTCTTATATTAACTCCAGAGATGGATATCCAGGCAGAATCAATATCAACAGCTGACATTATTTCCGCTGATCTTATGGATTCTCTTATCGCTTCCTTCGTCCCCTGTAAATCAACAATCGAACCATGAAGAATACCCCTTGAGTCGACGACACCCACGCCAATTATTTCAACTTCTTGTTCAGAAACTTTACCTACTACAGTTGCAATCTTTTTTGAACCCACATCAAGTCCTACAACAATCCTATCTTTTCTTCCCATCCCAACCTCCTAATCCAATAAAATTTTTAAAAAACATCCTCATATCTCTTCACCTTAAACTTCCAATTTTATTCTCTCTTTGAAAACCAAGAATTTGAGAACCTTCCTTAAATCGAGATATTTTTAAATAAACTCTTTCTTTATCAAGAAATCCAACATACTCAATTTGTCCAAACTCTTCCTCCAGCATTTTTTCAATTGCTAAGAACCTTTGAAACTTATCAATAAAATCAGACTCTCCAAGATAAACTTTTACAGAAGAATCTTTAATCTTAACTTTAACATTAAATGGATTGGAAAAATCAACCTCTCCAAGATATTTGCCGTAACCGAGACTTTTCATTTCTCTAACAAAAGATATGGCAATCCCCATGGCAATTTTATTGTCCAAAGAAACTCCTTTTATAAGTGGTAGAGACCCTATCTCTTCTGTTTCCTTTATAATCTCACCACTCTCATCTAAAATGTAAAATTTAGAATCTTTAGCAATTGCAATTCCTTTTCTCTCTTCTACGAATACCTCAATGGTCGAAGGAAGGACTTTCTTTATTTTCACATCCTTTATATAAGGATTTCTCATAATAAATTCTTTCATTTTACCTGTATCAGTATAAAGGATACTGCCAAATAAATTATTTCTCATCTTGACTTCTATTTCATTTTTAATTTCCTTACTTTTTGCATGGACTTTCACATCTCTTATTTTTAGAAAATCCCATTTAATAGTAAAATTTTTCAAACTAACCAATCCATAGGAAAATAGTCCAATGAAAATGAAAAAGAATATAAATAGAAGAATTTGTTTTGACGAAAAAAAACTCTTCCTTTTTGTGGAAATTCTCTGCCTTCTTCTCCAGAATTCTGTGTTTTGCCGAAGAACCATATAAGAATTTCTATTCATTCCTAAGCTTCTCCACCAATAAATCTGAAACTTTGTAAATATCTCCAGCACCCATCGTAATCACAATGTCATTCTTCTGAACGATGTTCATAACAAAATTTGGGATTTCTTCTATTTCCTCAACATAATAAACATTCCTATGTCCCATATCTTTTGTAAGCTCCATCAGCTTTTCAGAATTAACACCTTCAATTGGCTTCTCACCAGCTGGATAAATTTTTGTTAGAACTATTACATCTGCATAAAGAAAAGCTCTTGCAAAATCACTCATCAGGTCTGCCAATCTCGTATAGCGGTGAGGCTGAAAAATCAGAACAATCCTTCTTCCCCAACCCTTTCTGGCTGAATCGAGTGTAGCATATATCTCAGTGGGGTGATGCCCATAATCGTCAACAATCATTATATCGTTAACAATTCCTTTAATTTCAAATCTTCTATCCGCTCCGGGGAATTGCTCAAGAGCTTCAGCAATTGCATTCATTGGAATTTCAAGTTCGTTAGATACTGCAATTGCAGCAAGGGAATTTAGTATGTTATGGGAGCCTGGTATTTGAAGTTTGAACTCTCTTACCTTCTCATTTCTCATATTTAAAGAAAAGGAAGATTTGTTCGTTTCGAATTTCATCTCTGTAGCGAAAAAATCTGCCTGTGGCGCAAAGCCATATGTTATAACCCTTCTCTCCATGAAGGGCAAAATCTCCTGGACATAGGGATTGTCAAGGCAGGCAACAATTGAGCCATAAAAGGGGACTTTGTTTGCATAGGTGATAAAACTTGATTTTAATTCTTCAAAATCCTTGTAACAGTTGAGATGTTCCCTGTCAATGTTAGTTATAACTGCAATAGTGGGATAAATTTTCAAAAATGTTTTGTCTGATTCATCCGCTTCAGCAACAAAGAAATCACTTCTACCAAGTCTCGCTGAGGAACCAAAGGTTTTGAGTCTTCCTCCTACAATTACTGTCGGATCATGACCCGCATAATGAAGGATAAAGGCTATCATCGATGTCGTGGTCGTTTTACCATGAGCTCCGGCAACTGCTATCCCTGTTTTTACTCTCATCAATTCTGCAAGCATTTCTGCCCTTGGTATTATTGGAATTTTCAACCTTTTCCCTTCAATAATCTCAGGATTTTCAGGGAAGATTGCAGACGAGTAAACTATAAGATCTACATTATGGACATTTTCAGGGGCATGACCTATGGAAATGGGAATCCCAAGCTTCCTAAGTCTTTTAACCGTGTCACTCTCCTTTATGTCAGATCCAGAAACAGAAAATCCAAGGTTGAATAGAACTTCTGCAATTCCGCTCAAACCCGTTCCTCCAATTCCTATGCAGTGGATTTTCTTTATCTTTCCAATTCTAAACATTCTCTTTCATCTCCTTTAAAATTGTTTGTGCAATTCTGATGGAGGAATCCCTTTCAACAAAACTCCTCCCCTTCTCCTCCATTTCTTTAATCAGTTCTTGATTTTCAAATAGTTTAATTATTTTTTCAGCAAGAGTATTCCCAGAAAGTTCTTTTTCCAGAACAACTTCCACCACTCCTTTTTTCTTCAATTCCATTGCATTTTTTAGCTGATGGGAACCAGCAGATCTGGCAAAAGGAATAAGGATAGAAGCCTTCCCTGCCGAGAGAATTTCAAAAATCGTTGAAGCTCCTGCTCTCGTAACAAGTATGTCAGCCTTTGAAAAATATTCCCAAATATTTTTAAAAAATGGTTGAACTTCCCATAAAAAATTGAATTTTTTATATTCCTCCATAACTTTCTCATAATCCCTCTCTCCTGTTGAATGGAATATCCTCAGCCTTTCTATTTTCTCTTTGAGCTCTGGAATTGTCTTCAAAAAAGCTTCATTTAAGACTGATGAACCCTGACTTCCACCAAAAACAAGAATTGTGAAGTATTCGCTTTTCTCTCTATTTATCTTGAAGAACTCATCCCTTACAGGGTTCCCAGTGTAGACTCCTTTTTTCCCAAAGAATTTTCCTGATTCTCTAAAGGAGTAAAAAACTTTTCTGACAAAAATTTTCAAAATTCTATTGGTTAGACCTGGCTCGTAATTCTGTTCATGAATAAAAGTAGGAATTCCCTTTAACCAGCCTGCAATAATAATAGGACCTGAAGAATATCCTCCCATACCGAGGATACAGTTAGGTTTAATTCTTTTAACCTTTTCAAGAGCATCAGAAAGAGCGAATGGAAGGTGAAAAATTGATTTTAAAGCCTTTAAACCCATTCCCATTATCGGATAGACATCAATTCTTTCATATACAACAGGTTCACTCTCCAGCAACATCTTTTCAATCTTCGATCCACTCCCGATAAAGAAAACCGAAACATTCTCTCCTATTTTCCTCAACTCACTTATAACAGAGAGAGCGGGAAATATGTGCCCCCCTGTTTTTCCACCCGCAACAATTATCCTCATCCTGCCTCCTTTGATATTTTCAATGCAAGACCAATCTCGGTTAAAAACACCAGCTGGGATGAACCTCCATAACTTATAAAGGGAAGGGTAAGACCCTTTGCTGGAATTATTCCGAGGACAACAGAGATATTTATAAGAGCTTGAAGTCCTATGTGAAAAGCAATCCCTGTTATTAATAAGATGCTTGTAAGATCTGTGAGTTTCCTTGTCATCCTTATAAGAGTGTATATAAGAGCCACATAAAGGAAAAGAACGAAGGAAGCTCCAATAAAACCCAACTCCTCTCCGATTATTGCATAAATATAATCATTGTAGGAAAGGGGGAGGAAGAAAAGTTTCTGGACAGAATCACCAAGTCCAACACCAAAGAAACCTCCTGAACCCACTGCAAAAACTGATTGGAAATAGCTATAAGCTGAAGTGGAAGAATAAGCCTCTGGATTAACAAAAGCGTTTACACGAGTCTTTATGTGCTCAAAATTGAACAGAGCGTAAACAATGAAAAAAACTAAGGGGACGGAGATTATTGGTATACTTTTTGTTCCCATAAAGAGGAATATAAGAGAGAAAGTCAATATTAGAATGAAAAGAGATGCACCCACATCTCTTTCAAAAAATATCAATCCCGCATAAACTACACTTAGGGCAATTATCGGAACATAACTCAAAATGTCATCGAGATAATCCCTTTTTTTCTGAAGCCAAACTGCAAGAAAGATTATAATCGATAGCTTCGCAAGCTCTGAAGGTTGTAAATGAAAACCTCCAATAGTTATCCATCTGTGAGCTTTATTTATGGGAGGAAAGAAGTATACAGCAATCAATAATATTATAGTAAGAAAGGAAAGGGATAGACTGAACCATATCTCTTTGTAGAAGGGAATGTCAATCTTGTAAATAAATAAAATAACGAAGATGCCGATCAAAGTATAAAACAGATGTTTGAAAAGGAAACCGAATTTGTTCCCTGGAGAAAGAAGAGATGTTGTATCAAAAACCATTGCAATACCAGATAAAACAAGAAAAAAAACTATTGCGAGAAGGATAATATCAAAGCT
>CAZFCI010000110.1:0-11206 GCA_964517525.1 uncultured Clostridia bacterium
GAGCTTTCAAATTATCTCTATCAACCTTTATTCTCTCAACCATTTTCACTTAGAACCTTCTTTGAAATTTTTAAATAATTTCATCCCAGCCCAATAAAGAATAACAGCTGAAATTATTCCATTGAAGGCATAGATTGAAAAGGGGAAAATCTTTATTTTGAAAGGATGCCCAGATGTAACCCAGCCAATTATGAAGGAGATTAAATAAACTCCAACAGCAACAGGATTCCATTCCCTATCAAGATTTGATATTGATTGAATCCTTCTTATCCTTCTCAAAAGATAAAAATCTGCAATAATTATCCCTCCAATCGGACTTACACCTATACTTAGCAAACTAAGGAAAAGCCCAAGTCTCTGGAGAATCCCTAAGCTTGCGAGCAAGGATGAGAGAATACCCACAAAAACAGCGAGTTTCCATCGAGTCCATCTTATTATATTATTGAAGGCAAGAACAGAGGAATAAAGGTTACTGTCATTGGTTGTCAATTGAGCAAAGGCAATGGCAAGAAATCCAATTATTCCAAGACCTGCATATTCTGGACTGATTATTATATCAGGTAACTTTTCATGATAAAGTCCTGTCCTCATTGCAAGTACTGAACCTACCAATTGCATTATCGCACTCACTCCCATAGAAAGGGTTGCGGAAAATAGTATGTCACTGAATCTTGGCTTTGCATAACGGAATACATCTGCTGAAGTTACAGCACCCACGATGAAACCTCCAGCAATTATTGAAGCAGCCCCTCCAAGAGTTATAGGGTAAGGGGATGGAGAATGGTTCATGGCAAGATTAACAAGTTTATCAGAAGGTAAAAAATCGAATTTCATTTTGAAGGCAACATAGATAAAAACTATTATCATTGGAGGAACAACTGCCCAGCTCAAAGTTTTAAGACCTCTGAATCCAAATATTGCTGGAATCATCATAAAAATACCACTCAAAAAAGCGAGGTAGGGAACAGGGATTGAAGTTTTAGAGTATGAAACTAAGGTTTCAGCAAAAAGACCTGCTTGAATTCCAAACCATCCCATAAAGGAAAGGGCAAGGCAGAGGGACATTATAAATGAACCCTTTTCCCCAAAAGTGATCCTTGAAATCAGTGGAGTGGAAAGTCCCAATTTAGCTCCTATATAACCAGTTAGGGTCATCATTCCAATCAAAATTAACTCCCCAAGAATGTAAGCGAGAATAACTCTCTGGACAGAGCCAAGACCCATTCCAACCATCATCCCCCTCAAGAGAGCAGACATGACGATAGAAACTCCTATCCAAACCATTGAGACGTCGATCCATGACTTTCTTTTCTCAATTGGGACTTCCCTTAATGAATAATCCTCAAGAGTTTCTATCCCATTCTCCATAATGAGACCTCTCAAGAATACAAATGGAATTTTAATATAATCATTTGGTTAGGGCAACACTTATGATATTCCTTATAAGATTTAGAAAATTAAACTAAGAATTGTCCCCTCCTAAGCTATTGAGTGATGTTTAATTAAATTGTATAATAAAAAACTTATGCTTACTATAAACCCAAACATATTTAGAGAATATGATATAAGAGGGATTGTGGGGGAGGACCTCACTCAAGAAACTGTCGAAATTATTGGAAAGGCAATTGGAACAGTCCTGAGAATGAAAGGAAAGAGAACTGTTGCAATAGGAAGGGATGCAAGGAATTCCTCAAAACCTTTTTCCCAGGCTCTCATAAGTGGTTTGCTCTCCACTGGTTGTAATTGTATCGATTTTGGTATGGTTCCAACCCCTGTTTTCTATTTTGGTGTTTCCACAAAAAATATGGATGGCGGTGTAATGATAACCGGTTCCCACAACCCGCCTGAATTCAATGGTTTCAAAATAATGATCGGAGATGAAACTCTTTACGGAGAGGGGATAAAAGAAATTGAGAAAATAATAGTGAAAGAAAGATTTTTTGAGGAAAGCACTGGTTCCCTTTCCTCTTATCAGATTTTAAATGAATATATAAATTTTGTTGTTTCAAATGTCAAAATCAGCAGAAAGCTAAGAATTATTATTGATGCAGGAAATGGAGTAGGTGGATTTGTTGCATCTCCGATTTATAAAGAACTTGGAAATGAGGTGTTTGAACTTTACTGCGAGCCTGATGGAAATTTCCCCAATCATCATCCTGATCCAACAATTCCAGAGTTCCTTAAAGATTTAATTGAGAAAGTCAAGATAGAAGAGGCTGATGTTGGAATTGCCTTTGATGGAGATGCAGACAGAATTGGACTTATAGATGAGAAGGGAAATATTCTATGGGGGGACCAGATCATGATTATTCTTTCAAGAGCAATTTTGAAGGAGAATCCAGGAGCTAAAATAATTGGTGAGGTTAAATCTTCAAAACTACTCTACGATGAAATAAGAAGGCTTGGTGGTGTTCCAATAATGTGGAAGACAGGACATTCTTTAATAAAGAAAAAAATTAAAGAGGAGAAGGCTCTTCTTGCAGGAGAGATGAGTGGGCATATATTTTTTGCGGACAGATATTTTGGTTTTGATGATGCTATATATGCCGGGGCTCGAATTCTCGAGATTCTTTCCGACTCAGACAAACCCCTTTCAAGGATACTGGAAGATCTTCCAAAGACCTATGTTAGTCCTGAAATAAGGGTTCCTTCATCAGACAATTTGAAATTTAAGGTTGTGGAAGAAGTCAAAAAACATTTTCAGGATTTTCCAATGATTGATGTAGATGGTGTGAGGGTAGATTTTGGAGATGGATGGGCTCTTGTGAGGGCTTCCAACACACAACCTGTTCTCGTCCTTAGATTTGAAGGATTCACGGAGGAAGCTCTAAAGAGAATAAAAAATGATGTGGAAAATGTTGTCCAGGAATGTAAAAGGAGGGTTGGTGATCTTTGAGCCTGATTTTTCAAGCAATAATTCTTGGAGTAATTCAGGGATTAACTGAATTTTTTCCCATTTCATCTTCAGCTCATCTCGTAATTTTCCAGCATTTTTTCTCAATAAAAAAGAATGTTGTTCTTCTTGATTCTGTTCTCCATGCAGGAACCCTTTTAGCAATAATTTTACTTTTCTGGAAGGAAATCCTCGAAATTTTAGAAAGTATCCCTTCCCTTTTTAAGAAAGATAAAATGGATAGAGAAGGCGTAAAATTGTTTTATCTTATTTTTGCAGGAACAATTCCCACTGCAATTATTGGAGCTCTTTTTAAAAGGGAAGTGGAATCAGCTTTTCTCCTGCCAAAACTTTCTGGAGGGCTTTTGCTCTTTACCTCTTTAATCCTTTTCCTTACAAAATTTACAAGGGAAAAATCCGAGGCTAAAATTACTCATGCATTTATAATAGGTATTTTTCAAGGGCTTGCCCTTCTCCCTGGGATCTCAAGATCAGGAGTAACAATTGCATCAGCTCTTGCAATTGGCTGGAAAAGGGAATATGCCTTTAAATTTTCCTTTCTCCTTTCAATCCCTGCAGTTTTGGGTGCTAATATTCTTGAAATCTATAGCTCAGAATTATCGGGCTCTAATTTGTTGGTTTTGATTTCTGGTTTCATATTCTCCTTTATTTTTGGATACCTTTCCCTTAAAATCCTTTCCCCCATTGTAAAAAAAGGAAAATTTTATTTATTTTCAATATATTGCCTGATCATTGGATTGGGCATATTGGTATTCCTTTGAGGAGGAAGAAGATGGGAAATTTATGGGCAATAATCCTTGCTGGTGGTTATGGAACAAGATTTTGGCCATTTTCGAGGAGGAAAAGGCCCAAACAGTTCCTTCCAATAGTATCTGATAAACCAATGGTTCAAGAAACCATAGATAGGATTCTTCCAGTTGTAAGTCCAGAAAGAATGGTTGTTGTTGCTCCTAAGGATTTAATACCTGTTGCGAGGAAGGAGATTTCAAAATACAAAGGAATAAGAATCCTTGAGGAGCCAAGCGGAAAAAATACAGCACCTTCAATAATTTTAGCCTGTTCCTACATATCGAGATTTGAAGAAGATCCTACTGTTATCGTTCTTCCATCAGACCATTACATCGGAAAAAATGAAGAATTCTTACAAGCTGTTAAAGCCTCCTATCATCTATCTCAAGAGCTGGAATCTATATTTACCTTTGGAATAAAACCTACTTCTCCTGAAACAGGTTTCGGATACATTCAGATAAACAGGGAGAAATTACATTCCTTTGAGGGAGAGAAATTTTTTGAGGTTCTTCGATTCGTCGAAAAACCTGGAAAGGAAGTGGCTGAAGAATATTTAAAAAGTGGAGATTATTTCTGGAACAGTGGCATGTTTCTATGGAGAATTTCTGTTTTCAAATCTGCATTGAAAAGATTTGCTCCTGAATATTTTGAAATCTATGAAGCGCTCGATAAAATACAATTGAGCCAAAAGGAGAAACTAAAGGAGATCTGGGAAAGAGTAAAACCTCTTTCAATAGATTACGCTTTAATGGAAAGGGCAACTTCGACAGTTATGGTGAGAGCAGATTTTGAATGGTCTGATGTTGGTTCATGGAGTTCACTTTATCAGATATTGGGAGTTGATAAAGAGGAAAATTCTCTAAAAGGAGAGGTATACACCATTGATTCATCAGGTTGTCTTGTTTACTCGAAGGAAAAAATGGTTTCCCTCATAGGAGTAAAAGATATTATTGTAATAAATACTGAGGATGCTCTCCTTGTCTGCCATCGTGAACATGTCCAGAAAGTTAAAGACCTTGTGGAGACTTTAAAGAGGAATGGAAAAATGGTATACTTATAATGATTATCTTTTAAAAAGAGGAAAATAGGATGAGAATGGATAAATTTACAATAAAAGCTCAGGAAGCTCTTGAGGAGTCTCAAAAACTCTGCCAGGATCTTTCTCATCAAGAAATTCTTCCTGAGCATGTTCTCCATGTTTTTATGGAGGACAATCAATCAATCCCCTATTTAATATTAGAAAAAATAGGAATTGACCCATCCACAGTTCTCCAGAAAACGAAGAAATATCTCGATAAAGTCCCAAAAGTTCAAGGAGGAGATATATACATCTCAAAAAGACTGGCTAATGTATTAAATCGAGCTGAAGGAATAGCAGATACCCTTAAAGATGATTATATTTCAACAGAGCACATTCTAATATCAATTTACAGGGAAGATGGAAATGCAAGCAAGATCTTAAGAGAAAGTGGTGTTACTGAGGAAAACCTTTTTGCAAGTTTAAGGGCAATAAGGGGAACTCAAAGAGTAACTGACCAGAGCCCTGAAGAAAAGTACCAAGCTCTTCAGAGATTTGGGAAAGATCTTACAGAGCTTGCAAGAAAGGGTAAGCTTGATCCTGTTATTGGAAGGGACGATGAAATAAGAAGGGTCATGCAGGTTTTATCAAGAAGGACAAAGAACAATCCGGTTTTAATTGGGGAACCTGGTGTTGGTAAGACAGCAATTGTTGAGGGACTTGCTCAGAGAATTGCAAAGGGAGATGTTCCGGAAATCCTTAAGAACAAAAGGATAATTGCCCTTGATATTGGAGCGATTATTGCAGGGACTAAGTATAGAGGTGAATTTGAGGACAGATTGAAAGCAGTTATAAAGGAAGTTGTTGAGTCCAATGGAGAGATAATTCTTTTCATTGACGAGCTTCATACTATTGTTGGAGCTGGTGCTGCAGAAGGAGCTGTGGATGCTTCCAACATGTTAAAGCCTCCCCTTTCAAGGGGTGAACTCAGAGCCATTGGAGCAACCACTTTAACCGAGTATAAAAAACATATTGAGAAGGACCCAGCCCTTGAGAGAAGATTCCAGCCTGTTTATGTTGGTGAACCATCTGTAGAAGACACAATCTCAATTTTAAGAGGTCTTAAGGAAAAGTATGAAGTTCATCACGGAGTTAAAATAAAGGACTCCGCTCTTGTCACTGCTGCTCTTCTTTCCAATAGATACATTTCCGACAGATTCCTTCCCGACAAAGCTATTGATTTGATTGATGAGGCATCATCAAGACTAAGGATGGAGATAGACTCTGTCCCTGTTGAAATAGATGAAGTTGAAAGAAAGATTCTTCAATTGGAGATAGAAAGGGAAGCATTGAAGAAAGAGAATGATCCAGCATCTGCGGAGAGACTCTCCAAACTTGAGACAGAGATAAAGGAGCTATATACAAAAAGAGACGAACTTAGGGCTCACTGGTTAAAGGAGAAAGAGCTTATCAAAAAGATAAGGGAAATAAAGGAGAAAATTGACAACGCAAAAGTGGAGGAGCAAATCTACGAAAGAAGAGGAGAGCTTGAGAAGGTCGCGGAAATAAGATACGGGAGACTGATCGAGCTTCAGAAAGAGCTTGAAAGAGTATCAAAGGAGCTCGAAGCCTTCCAGAAAAAGGGAAAGATGTTAAAAGAGGAGGTGGATGAGGAGGATGTAGCTGAAATAGTTTCAAAATGGACTGGAATACCTGTTACAAAGTTAATGGAGGGAGAAAGGGAGAAACTCATCCATATGGAGGAAAAACTTTCTGAAAGAGTTGTTGGACAGGAGGAAGCTGTTCGGACTGTCTCCTCCGCAATAAGAAGAGCTCGTTCAGGCCTGCAAGATCCAAGAAGACCCCTTGGCTCTTTTATATTTCTTGGTCCAACAGGGGTTGGAAAAACTGAACTTGCTAAAACCCTTACAGAATTTCTCTTTGACGACGAAAAGGCTATGGTTAGAATTGACATGTCAGAATATATGGAAAAACACTCTGTTGCGAAGCTAATAGGTGCTCCTCCTGGTTATGTTGGATATGAAGAGGGCGGACAACTCACAGAGGCAATCAGGAGAAGACCTTACTCTGTTATACTTCTTGACGAGATTGAAAAGGCTCATCCTGAGGTTTTTGATATTCTCCTTCAGATTCTCGATGATGGAAGATTAACAGATTCAAAGGGTAGGACAGTTGACTTCAGAAATACTGTCATAATTATGACATCAAATTTGGGTTCACACCTTATCCAATCTCTTGTTTCAAACCCTGAGCTAATGAAGCAAAAAGTTATGGAAACAGTTCGCTCATATTTCAAACCTGAATTCCTCAACAGAATAGATGATATAATAATCTTCAAGCCCCTTTCAAAGGAGGTCTTCTCAAAGATTGTCGATTTGAGACTTTCTGAAGTCCAGAAGATTCTCCTTTCTAAGGATATTAATCTTGAGTTTACCGAGGAAATAAAAGAGAAAATTGCTGAACTTGGTTATGATCCCCAGTATGGAGCAAGACCTCTTAAAAGGGTTATCCAGAAGACAATTCAAGACCCACTGGCAATGGAGATTATATCTGGAAGAATTCGAGAGGGGAGCCTAGTAAAGGTTGGATGGAATCCTTTTAAAGAGGAAGCCTCCTTTGAGGTTTTAA
This sequence comes from uncultured Clostridia bacterium, assembly GCA_964517525.1. Lineage (GTDB taxonomy): Bacteria > Acidobacteriota > Aminicenantia > JBFLYD01 > JBBIMS01 > JBBIMS01. The sequence goes on from CAZFCI010000110.1 coordinate 7,371, forward strand.
ATGGAAAGGACTGAAGAAATACTTATCAATGAGATAAGGAATATAATTTCAGGAATCAGGGGAGAACCCGAAGCTCTTTATCTTCTTCCTGAACTTGTTCTCTCTATAATCCATAAGGTCAACAACAAAATGACTCCGCTGATTGGTTACACCCAACTTCTAATGAAAGACTCGGAAGGGAAAGTCCAGGAGAGACTAAAAAAGATTTATAGCAGTGGTTTAATTGCTTCATCAATATTAAGTTCCCTTTTTGAATATCTGAAAACCTTTCCTTTTCCAAGGAGAATTTGTGAGCTTGGAGAATTTGTAAAGGAGGTAGTTGAAGGTGACGAAAGACTGAAAAAAATAGATTTTAGAATCCTCGTGAACGAACCTATAAATCTTCCTATAAATAAAGCTCAAATGAGAGAAGTGATCAGAAGAATAATTGATAATTCTCTTGAAGTTCTTGATAAGCCAGAGAAGAGGATAGAAATAAATATCTCAAGAGAAGAAAATATTGCAATCATTGAATTCTGGGATAATGGTGAGGGAATAGATAGCGAAAATCTTAACAATATATTTGAGCCTTTCTTTACAACAAAGGAAGGGAGAGCAGGACTTGGTTTATCCTTTGTCCACGGAATAGTGAAGAACCACGGAGGGGATGTGAAAGCAGATAGCGAAAAGGGAAAATGGACAAAGATTACAATTTCCCTTCCGATTACGCCTTTTGAATGGAGAGAGGAAAGAATTTTACTCTTGGCTCCAGAAAATGACTTCTACGGACTTTTTTTTAAACTTGCAAAGAGTGAATCAATAAATATAGAATGGGAAAAATTAAAAAAAGAAATTGATTTAAAAAAATACACCCATATAATTGTTGATGAGGAGATAGGAGTTTCAGATGAAGTTATAAAAGATTCTCTCAAGTCCAACTTGAAGGTAATTTTTATTGGGAAAGAGAAAAGGGAAGGTGTTATTTTTATAAAGAAACCTGCATCTTTAATTGGAATATTCTCAAGAATATATTCATAGGGAGGATTTATGAAATACATATACTTTTTTGCCAATGGAAAAGCTGATGGGAACAAGGACATGAAGGATATCCTTGGAGGAAAGGGATCAGGCTTAGCTGAGATGACAAATGCTGGTCTTCCAGTTCCGCCTGGCTTCACAATATCAACCCAAGCTTGCACTGAGTTTTATGAAAGGGGCGAGAAAATTAGTGATGATTTGATGGTTCAGGTTAGGGAAGCGATCAATAAGCTTGAAAGTATTACATCCAAGGGATTTGGCGGGAAAGACAACCCCCTTCTTGTCTCAGTTCGTTCTGGAGCTAAATTTTCAATGCCTGGTATGATGGACACAATCCTGAATCTTGGACTTAACGATGAAACTGTGGAAGCCCTCGCCAAAAAATCAAGAAATAGAAGATTTGCCCTTGACTGCTACAGAAGGTTCATTCATATGTTCTCCGATGTTGTCCTTGGAATTCCAAAGAGATATTTCGAAGAGATTCTTGAAGAGATAAAAAAGAGGGAAGGGCTTAAATATGATTATGAATTAAAGGAAGCAAACCTTGAAGAACTTATATCCCGTTACAAGTCTTTGGTTAAGGAAAAAACAGGATCGGATTTCCCCCAGGATGTTTATCTTCAATTAAAAATGGCAATTGAGGCTGTTTTTAGGTCATGGAATAACCCAAGAGCAATAACATATAGAAAACTTTACAAAATTCCCCACAATCTCGGAACAGCAGTAAATGTTCAGACAATGGTTTTTGGGAATTTTGGAGAGAATTCAGGTACAGGAGTAGGATTCACAAGGAATCCTGCAACAGGAGAAAAGGAATTTTACGGAGAATTTCTTGAGAATGCTCAGGGTGAGGATGTTGTCGCTGGAATAAGGACACCCAAACCAATCTCAAAACTTAAAGAGATAATGCCAGAAGCCTTCAATCAGCTAAAAGAAATAGCCCAGAAACTTGAGACCCACTATAGAGACATGCAGGACTTTGAGTTCACAATTGAAGATGGGAAAGTATACATGCTCCAAACAAGATCTGGAAAGAGAACAGGTTTTGCATCTGTTAAGATTGCTGTTGACATGGTTGAGGAAGGACTAATAACTGAGGAAGAAGCTTTAATGATGGTTGAGCCATCCTCCCTCAATCAACTTCTCCATCCCATTTTTGATCCAAAGGAAAAATCTCAATACAACCCTTCAGCAAAGGGTCTTCCTGCATCTCCTGGCGCTGCCTCAGGAAGAATTGCCTTTGATGCTGACAAGGCAGTGGAGATGGCTAAAAATGGTCCAGTAATTCTTGTAAGAGGGGAGACCTCCCCTGACGATATTCACGGGATGAGTGTCTCCCAGGGATTCTTGACAGCAAGGGGTGGGCTTACATCCCATGCTGCAGTTGTTGGAAGGCAGATGGGGAAGCCAGCTGTTGTTGGATGCTCTGCTCTAATAATAAATGAAAAACAAGGAACCCTTGAGATTGATGAAAAAATACTGAGGGAAAATGACTGGATCTCAATTGATGGAAACACTGGTGAGGTTTTTCTTGCAAAAATTTCCACAAGACCCTCTGAAATTATTCAAGTAATAAATGGAGAGATGAAAAAAGAGGAATCGGAGATTTACCATTACTTTGAGAAGATTTTGACCTGGGCAGATAAATTCAGAAAACTTGGAGTGAGGGCAAATGCAGACATTCCAAAGGATGCAAGAATAGCAAGAGCCTTTGGTGCAGAAGGAATAGGGCTTTGCAGAACAGAGCATATGTTCTTTGCTAAAGATAGGCTACCAATAATGCAAAAAATGATAATGGCAAAGGATGAAAAGGAAAGAAGGGAGGCTCTGGAAAAGCTATTACCCCTCCAAAGGGAAGATTTCTATGGTCTTTTCAAAGAGATGGAAGGTTTCCCAGTAACAATAAGAACCCTTGATCCTCCCCTCCACGAGTTCCTTCCTAAAAGGGAAGAGCTTATGGTTAAAATAGCTGTTTTAAAGGCAAAGGACAGAAAAAAACATGCAAAGAAGATAAAGGAGCTTCAGAAAATTCTTGAGAGAGTTGAGGAGCTACATGAATTCAATCCGATGCTCGGACATAGAGGATGCAGATTGGGGATAACATACCCAGAGATAACAGAAATGCAGGCAAGGGCAATTTTTGAAGCATCAGCAAGAATAAAAAAAGAAGGGAAAAATGTTATTCCAGAGATAATGATACCCTTGACTGCTTCAAAATCAGAACTTCAAAATCAGAAAGAGATAATTGATAGAGTTGCTGAAGAGGTAATGAAAAGGGAAAATGTTAAAATTCAGTATTCTGTTGGAACAATGGTTGAAGTTCCAAGAGCTGCTATAACTGCTGAGGATATTGCTGAGGTTGCTGAATTCTTCTCCTTTGGGACAAATGACTTAACCCAGACTGTTTACGGTATCTCAAGGGATGACTCAGGAAGATTTACAAGAGTTTATCTTGAGAAAGGAATATGGGAATTTGATCCCTTCCAATCCCTTGATAATAAGGGTGTTGCAAAATTAATGGAATGGGCTGTTAGAGAGGGGAGGAAGAAGAGAGCTGATTTGAAGGTTGGAATATGCGGTGAACATGGAGGAGATCCTGATTCAATAAAAATCTGCCATGAAATAGGATTAAATTATGTAAGTGCATCTCCTTTCAGAGTTCCTGTTGCAAGACTTTCTGCTGCACGAGCTGTAATAATGGAAAGGAAGAGAGTGGAAGAGGAAAAGTAAATATTAATTTTTTTTAAAAAAGGACTCTAAATGGAGAAAGAGAAATTTCCATCAAAAGAAGGGATTGTTGTCACAGGAGTGTCGTCAGG
>CAZFCI010000111.1:0-5631 GCA_964517525.1 uncultured Clostridia bacterium
GTTCAGGACAATATAACCAAGGGAAGATTTGCTCTTAATCTTGGTGTTAGATTGGACTATTCCTATCAGTATGAACCTGAACAGAGCAGACCTGAGCTCCGTTATGAATATGGGCCAGATCTCCTTGCCCCTGGAATTTCTCCGAATTCCTTACTTGAAGCCTTAATTGCTCAAATGCATGCTCAAGGTTTAATTTCTCCCTTTGATGCCCTCACAACACCCTTCAAGAAATCTGTTGAATTCTCTACAATCTCCCCTAGGTTAGGAATTGTCTTTGATATCTTCGGTAATGGAAAGACTGCTTTAAAGGTTTCCTATGGAAGGTATTATGAACCTGTTTGGTCAGCAAAATATAATGCGGCGCAGATCTTTGGTGCTTCCTCAATCAATTGGTACTGGAACGATAAGAATGGAAACAAGAAGATGGATTTACCTCCAACAGATACATACGATTTAACAGATTACTCAATTCAGGATCCTAACTATACTTACTATGTTGATGATTTGAAGTGCCCATATATGGATGAAGTTTTAGCTGGGATTGAGCATGAATTGTTAAAAGATTTCAGGTTGGGAGTTCAATTGGTTTGGAAGCAGAATAAGAACATAGTTGAAGATGTGGATTTGAACAATGGTTACGATCCGAATGCCAAGGATGAGAAAGGGCTTATATGGATTCCTTACACTGTTGTAGACCCTGGATGGGATGGAATTTTCGGAACCCCTGACGATAAGCCCATTACTGTCTATGGCTTGAGAAGTGACAGACCTGTCCCATCATGGCAAGGAATAAATCCTCCTGAGGCAAAAAGAGAATACAAAGCACTGGTTATAACCTTTGACAAGAGAATGTCCAACAGATGGCAGTTAAAAGGTTCTGTAGTTTACAGCTCCTTTAAAGGAAATGCTGAGGCTACATATGGTGCTACTGAGGGCGAAACCGGCATGTTTGATAGTCCTAATTCACTGATAAATGCCTATGGACCCATCTGGTTTGACAGACCTCTTCAAGTTAAGATTCTTGGGACATACATATTCCCTCTTGACTTCAAGGTTAGCGCAAATATACAGTATCTTTCTGGCTCTCCATGGGAAAGAACTTTAGGAAGAGTTTATTTCCCTCAAAACTTTGGAGTTCAACAATCCTATGTAAGTGTCAATGCTGAACCAAGGGGCTCTCAGAGAAATCAGTCCTATACAAATATAGACTTGAGGGTTGAGAAAAGCTTTTCCTTTGGAAAATATGGACAACTCGATCTCTATCTTGATATCTTTAACCTTGGTGGCTATAGCAGAGTTTACATAAACCAGAATCCGGCTGGATGGCTCTATTATTATGAGACACCCCCCAGGTACACCCTTGATCCCAACTATAAGCTGATTACATCTGTCGAAGGGGTGAGGTCCTTCCGTTTTGGATTAAGGTGGAATTTCTGAGCTGATTTATTGCTATTTCATGGGGTGCTGGGCAATGCCCAGCACCCTTTTATTTTTTATTGATTTCCTCTCTTCTTTTTAATATCATTAACTTATAAAAAATGAGAGGTGCTCAAGGATGGAAATAAAATTGAGTCCAATAGGTTTTGTTCATTCTCCTTTTAAGAAAATGGAGGATATTCAGGGAAAAAGAACCTTTTCAGATTTTGAAGACGCAATCGGAGAGATTGAAATTCTCGAAGAATTTGAAGAAGGACTTAAAGATATTGAAGGTTTTTCCCATTTAATAATTATTTTCTTTTTCCACTCAATCAAAGAAAGGAAAAAAATTGTCATCCCCCCTTTTGACAGAAATGAAAGAGGTGTTTTCTCAACAAGATCTCCATTAAGACCAAATCCTGTAGGTTTAACTGTTGTCGAGCTTCTTGAAAGAAATGGAAGACTTTTAAAGGTTAAGGGAATCGACATGATTGATGGAACTCCAGTCCTTGATATAAAGCCTTACACATTTCGTGACTCCAAAATTAATGTCAAAATAGGATGGCTTGAGGATAAATTAAGCGCAGAGGAAAGATTTTCTGTCCATCAGCAATCCCCTCTTCTCTCTGACTCTGCTAAACTCTGGCTTGCCCATGATGGTTTATGGTTTCTGAATGTTGAGAAGAAATTTGGCATTGATAATGCTATTGAGATTGACAGAGAAACCTGGAAGGATTTCACATCTATTGAAGCAAGGAGGATTATGGAGAGACTTTCCCTTCCTAAAAATGGCGGTCTTCCCGCCCTCAAAACAGCTCTAAAATTCAGGCTTTATGCATATATAAACAAACAGGAAATAATTGAAGAGAGCGAAAAAAGTATACTCTTCAAAATGAACTCTTGCAGGGTTCAGGAAGCAAGGAAGAGGAAAGGGCTTCCTGATTTTCCTTGTAAATCTGTTGGAATTGTCGAATATTCTTATTTTGCAAAGACCATTGATGAAAGAATAGAAACTGAATGCCTTTACTGCCCTCCTGACCCTCATCCTGAAGATTCCTGGTGTGCATGGAGATTTAAAATAAAGGATTGAAAAATGGAGATATGGTTTTTGGGTTCTGCCTCTGAAAAATTAAAAATCTTAAAGAATTTTGGAGAGGAAAGCTCAGGTATTCTCCTTGGGCATAAGAGGTCGGATTCCTTCATTGTTGAAGATTTGATTCCACTGAAAAAAATCGAATTGAATTCAGAAAAGTTCATCTCTTCCCTCCTTTCAAAAATCGAATTTCTTGGGTTCTTCACTTTTGATGAAAAAGAATTTAAAAATCTTCCCCAGTATCTTTACGGAAATGTAATTTTGAAAATTTCAGGAGGGGAGATCAAAGGATATTTTGTGGAATTTGGAGATGAAAACTCTCTAAAAATGATTGAAATCTCAGTATTAATCCTGAATAGGGGGTCAAAATGAACGAGAGCCAAAAGAAAACATTGTTAAAAATAGCAAGGGATTCCATTAAGGAATATTTGGAGAACAAAAAATTTATCAAACCAAAGGTTGATGATCCAGAGCTTAAAGAAAAGAGAGGAGTATTTGTAACATTGAAGATTCATGGAGAGCTCAAGGGGTGCATTGGTTACCCCCTTCCCTACAAACCTCTCTATTCAGCCGTTGCTGAGCTTGCAATTGAATCTGCCACATCTGACCCAAGATTCCCCCCTTTAAGATTGGATGAAATTGAAAATGTTGAGATTGAAATCTCTGTTTTAACCCTTCCAAAGAAAATCTCTTCCTTTGAAGAAATTGAAATTGGAAAGCACGGAATAATTGTTTCAAAAGGTCCCTTCAAAGGACTTCTCCTTCCCCAGGTTCCAGTGGAATACAACTGGAATCTTGAAGAGTATCTATCCCACGGATGTATGAAAGCAGGACTCCCTTCCGATGAATGGAAAAAAGGAGTTGATATCGAAATTTTTGAAGCCGAGGTTTTTTCAGAAAGGGAGTTAAAGTAAGCTGTTGTTTTATATATAGGGTCTATTTTATACCTTACTTAATTCCATATTCTCTCATTGTATTCACTTTTCCAGTTTTGGGAAAGTTATATGCCATTATGAAAAGTAGATAAAAAAGAAAACACAGATGAAAAATCTTTGTGCACCATTTCATGTTGATTCCTTATAACTATAAATGATTTGATGAAGAATTCTTACATATAGCGGTTACGGATAAAAGAAGTGCGATAGTATTTGACAAATATTCTTTTTCTTTATAGCCTGCTGTTAGGCATTGTTTCGGCTAACATTATTATCAGATTTTCTCAAGTTAATGGGGGTTAACAACCAACGCAAAGTTATCAAAAAGTGGGAAAGAATAATTACAGCCCCAAAAAGCACCCACTTAAGCGCTAGTTGGGTTAGAAATATACGAAACACAACCAAAACAATAAGTCCATATACAATTAGGCTAAGCCCCAGATGAAGATAGAAATCTTCATAGAGGTATCTTTTCCCTTTTAACCCTTCCATAACTTTATCTTCTAGCGGAACCCAATCTTGGGCTACATTTCTTGCATGAATTATATCATATAGGGTTTGCCACCTATCCGCAATTTGCCGTAGTTTCATACGTCGTGCAGCTACAAGTCCAGAAATAAGAAACAAAAGCGGGATGTACATAAACAAAGCCCATGGTGACATTAAAAACTCTGTAGATTTCTCAATTTGAGATAATGCTACAGAAAAAGCTCCAGTTGCAAGGACGGCGTAGTTCAATAGTTTGTTTCGCTCTTGTTTCTCTGTATCAATCTCTCGTCTGGTTTGTATGAAATACTGAAGTTCAAATTCTGAGATCGGAGGCTTTACTCTATCTTGAGAAGGGCTATAATTTTCTGGTTTCATGGTTTGGGGACAAAAGAAGTTGTCGAAGGCAATTTTGGGAAATCTTTGATTTTCCTTTTATCCACAGTTAGGGCGATGAAGCAATCAATATTTTCTTTCATAATTTTTACCCTGTCTTTGTAATCAATTTATAAGTTTTTTCAATATCTCTTACATTTTCGTATATCTTATTTATTGATTTTAATTCTGTTACGGAATAATAGTAGATGATATCTTGAATTAAATCTTCCAAAAGATTGATTGAAAATAAAGCATATCTAGTTTCTTCTAACGGGCTAAAGATTAATGATGATCTATAAGAGCCATCATTTTGATAGAAACCATCAATCATCTCAATCAATTCCTTAACTTTGCCGATCAATTGTGAAAGTTCATTTGGTTTCAGTTCAATCTTAGAATAAAGAAAGTCAATACAATAGACAATTTTAGATATATCTTCAAGCGAGACATCTTTGGTGATATAAGTCAAAAGATAAATAAGCCAGAGATTAGCATTTCGAGGAATCTTATTTAAATTATCCAAGATAAAACAGATCTTGAAAAAGCTATCAAGGTCCTTTGGAATAATCTTTACAATTTTATTTTCATCAATTACACCTTGAAGAAGATACGAAAGCTTATCTTTGTTTATATCTATAAAAGCATGTTGAAAATTAAGAATGAAATTCTTAGCATCTATTCTAAGGCAGAGGGTTTTTAAGGTTGGGTCTGATTTAAGTATTTTCTCAAACTTCTTTTTAGGAACTCTAAATACATAACTACGCCATGCCTCTACCATTCCATATTTGCCATTCTTTAGAATCCATTCGGGCTCAAAAATGGCATATTTAAGCAAAGGTTTATGAATATAGATAAAGAACTTATTTTCAATCGGTTCTCTTTCATTACCTTTCTTTTTAGCGACCTTAGATACCTTGAAATCGTAAAAATCTAAATCTCCCTTTTCAGCATATTGAAATTCAAATTCTACTTTTTTGTCTTCTATCTCTGCAATAAAATCAGGTTCCCTTGAGATACCACCCTTTCGTAAAAACCATAAAAATTTATCGCCGCCGGATTTATAAACCTTAACCTGTTTCTTTGGATATAATTTTTTCACTTTACCTTCAAGCCATTCTAATACTTCTAATTCGGCAATAGCTTTTTTCTTCATATCCTTCCTATATTCAAGATATGTACGGGACTTTATATCGCTTGATTGAGCATATATTGTTTTCCCATCTAATTTCATAATCCTACCTCACAATTTTTTTAACTCATGTTTGACAAAATTAAGCCAAAAATCTTAATTTTTGGCTGATTCTAATTTGACATATCCCTTAG
>CAZFCI010000112.1:0-3585 GCA_964517525.1 uncultured Clostridia bacterium
TTTTAGATTTTTTATTATCTGCTGGTCGATTAGTTCATTTCCAACATAGACTCTCAGTAGCGCATAAGGAATTGTTTCTTTTAGGGATAATTTTATCTTCCCCCTGAGAAAAATATAATCACTGCTTGGTGCCTCTACGGAGTCTGAGTTCAGAGGAATCTTATTCCCTTTTGTATCCTTGAGCTCAAGAGCATTTATTGATATAACTTCCTCTACCCTCTCTTTTTCCATTCTTTCAAGAGATACAAAGTATCTTAGAACTGGTATACTGTATTCTGTTTCAGGCTGAATTATCCTTAAAGTTACTTCGTGTAGTCCTGGAAATTGTGTCGGTAGCCCTGGTATATCTCCTGAGTTTATAACTGCTTCCTTTGCAAAGGGTAAGACCTCTGATAATGGCTTGAATGGAATTCCATCTACAAGCCATTGGGCTTGAAGTATTCCTGTCCCTTCATATTTTATGTCTGCATAGGCAATTAGTTTTTCATCCTTTGGAACTACTTTGTAGGATTTCCCATCTTCAAATCTTAGTTGAATAAAGTATATCTGAAAGGCTGATCTCGGTCCTGACATTTCTGTTATGTTTATTAACTTCGATATTTTCACTTCTGATTTCCCACACCAGTCCGTTGCTCTTACTGTGTATCTTCCTGTCTTTTTGTATGTATGGGTTATAACTGTTGAGAAGCACTGAAGAGGAGTTCCATCTCCAAAGTCCCAGAGTATCTGGTTGGATAGAAAATTTTCTGCCCTGAATGTTATAAGCTTCCCTAACGCTGGATAAAGGGGTGCGTGAGTTATCCTTCTCCTTTCTGAGACAATTATTGTAACACTTTCATTTATCTGTTGTTGTTTGTAGGTCTGATATCTTACAGATATATTGAATGTCCCTTCTCTATAATATCTCTTCTTTACAGTAAGGGAGCCTGTGGAGTAGGAGCCATCTCCAAAGTTCCAGTTTACAGATGGAGGATAGATTCCATCAGGATGAGCTACTGTGAAGGTTATGTCCTGTTCAACATTGGGTTGAGTGGGTGAGTAGGTGATTGCTGCATGAAGAATCGGGGTTGTAAGAAGTGGGAAAAATATAAAAAATATTAATTTCCATGATTTTTTCATCTTCTCCTCCTTTAAAATGAAAAGTCAAGCTGGATAAAAACCTTGTAATCAGTGGTTGTTTCTTCGTTGACCTTGTTGAGATTATAGCTTCCTTTTGCCGATAGAATTATGCTTCCAAATTTTATGAGTTTTTCAAGATAGAGATTTAGTCCACCTGTTGTGTCAAAGGTATCTGTGGTTGAGGTTAATGTTTCTGAGCGATTGAAGGAGCCTGAGAAGATTAGAGAGAATATGCGGGGTATGAAGGCTATCTCTCCTGTTAGAAGGGTGTTGTAAGCAATACTTTCCTCATCTGTGAATCTGTTTACGGTTTTTGAATACCCAATTGTTGGGTTAAGGGTGAGCTTTTCTCCTCTTCTGAATGCTCCTCCTATGTTGAAGGTGAAAGCTGATGTTTCGCTTTCAGGACTTGATTTGCTCGAAAGGGATGAGTTTGTGAAGGTTATATTTAAGCTTGATGATTCATTAAGGTTAAATGTTAATGAGCTATTGTATTCATTTGTTAGACTGTCCTGTCCTGCAACCTCTGTTTCATTTTGAACTGTTTTCTGTTTGTCCCTTTTGTATCCAAGATTTAATGAGACTTTGGGAGAAAATGTTAAGGCAACAGAGAGATTCCCTCCTCCATTCTTTGTTGTTAGTTGAGTAGGCTCCCCTTTTACATTGTCCCTTTCAAAAATGTAGGAGCCTGTAAGATTGACCATCCCTTTTGTAAATCCTGCTGTTGCTTGATATCCTTTCCTGTCTGATGTGAAACTTTGAAATCCTATCGGGTTGAAATCCTTTCCTGTGTATTTGTAGAGAGCACCTATCTGAAATCCTCCTATGTTTAATCCAGCTCCTATCTGATAGGCATTGTCAGATTTGGATGGTTCATCATCTGTTAGCTCTCCATCATACTTGCTCTTTGCAAATTCAGCTTTTAAATTCAATTTGTTTTCAAATAGCCTTGTCTCCTCAACTATTGCTATTACATTCCCTTTCCTGCTCTGATAGTATGGGGATGAACCTGTGTTTATCCCTTCATTCGGGTCATCCTTTCCTCCTATGTATATTGCTTTTAAGGAAATTTTCTCATCTAAAAAGTTGTATCCTAAGGCTCCTCCATATATGCTTATGTTTGATTTCGGTATCCCAAATCCTTTGAATCCCTTTGGTTGCTGGGAGCTAACATCAAAAATGTGAATGTAGGCTTTCTGATTGTTGAATGTATACTCTACCCCTCTTCTTCCAAGTCCTGAAACTGTGTATTCTGATTCGTTTATGTTTATGTCTCCTGCTTTTAAATTGTGGTTGTCCTTTGAGAGGGATAGAACCATGTTGGAGAGATCAAATTGCTTTTCTCCTTCCTGAGGAATGTTAGTATAGTTGAAGTTTGAGTCAAATTCAAAAGAGATTGCACCTTCTTTTTGATATGTATGATATACCCTAAGGTTTCCACTTGTATTTGTCTTCTTTTCTCCTTCAATCTCTTCCTTCTCTGCTATTCTGCTCTGTATACTCCCATTTACTGATAGAGGAAGGTGAAATCTCTTCTCCTCTTCCTCCGGTGGGGGAATCTCTTGTGGAATTTCAGGAAGAACTTCTTCACTTTCTCCAATCACTTTTATTGTTTTTGATGGTGCATCCGCTGGATAGTTTACTATTCTGTCCTTTACTTTCGCAGAAAGATAATATTCAAATTGAAGTCCTGGAAGGGTAGATGTTTCAAAGAGAAAGAAAAATGCTCCATTCTCTTTTTCCATCTCCCTTACCTGAAATTGGGAAATCCCTTCATATCGAAAGTAAAATCTCATCCATTCAACCTCTCCTTTTAAAGCTCCTCTTATCTCAATCGTCTCTCCATGGGTGAATCTTACAACTGGATTGTGTTCAATGATAAAAATATTCTCTGAGCTTCTTTGAGCAAAAAGGGAGAAGTTGAGGAAAAGAAAGAGTAAAGTTAAAATTAAAAGTCTCAACCTCATGACCTTCTCCTTCTCACTCAACCACCCTGACCCTCATCTTAAGAGGTGTATCAGTTCCTCCAATCTTGCACATTTTCCCACCAGTTGTCCTCCATGCTCCTTTCCTGCTTGTGTTTACCTTCCAGAAAAATCCCTTCCAGACATTCTGCTTGAAATGAAAAAGATATGGATAAACTTTGCATCTCTGCCAGTCCTCTCCATAGGATAGAACTACTCCTCCACCAGGAACAGTAACTGCAGCTATCTGAAGAATATTTGATGATGGCTCATAGACAAGATATGCTCCATTCTGACCAAACCTTATAAAGAATCGGGTTGGATTCTCAGGACTTCCAACAACATCCACTGTAAAGGGAAGCTTCTTCTCCTCTCCTCCAAGCTCGCAGAACTTTCCTCCCTTAACCTCATAAGCCTCTCTTCTGCTTGTGTTAACTTTCCAGTAAAAATCTCTCCATCCCTTCCTTCTCAAATGGTAAAGATAAGGCTTCATCTTGCACTT
>CAZFCI010000113.1:0-3745 GCA_964517525.1 uncultured Clostridia bacterium
GGTTGAGGAGACAAGGGGTGAGGAACCTGATAAAATAGTAAAAAGGTCTCATGTGAAAAGAGAATTTATAATTGAAGAAGATTTTGAGAAGGCATACAAAAAAGCTCTGTCTCTTTGTTCTCCGTCAGATTCTTTGCTTGTCACAGGAAGTCTATATCTCGCTGGTGCAATAAAGAAAATTTTGAAGGAAGAAATATGATAAAGAAAATAATGATTTTCTTTTTACCTTTTTTTCTTCTTTCCAATGAACAAGAAATTGAAAAAATCAGGAAAAGACTTGATGAACTCAGGGGGAAGGAGCTTGGAGCCCTTGAAGAGATTGAAAAAATAGACTATGAAATTATTTTGATTGAGAAGGAGATAGAAGATTTAAGGGGTAAAGAAAGATTTATGTTGGAGCTTTCAAAAAAGAAAGAGAAGGAGCTTGATGAGGCAAGAAGGGATTTTGAAAGAGAAAAGGATAAATTAAAAAGCTTTTTTTATGCAATTTATATGTTTAGATATTTTAATCCCTTAGAAATTCTTCTTACAAAACCAAAGGATTTAACATTTACAGATCTTACAAGAATTATTTATATTTCTAATCTAAGCAAGGAAAGGATAAATCAATTGGAAGTAAAATACAAAAGACTTAAAAATGGAGAAGAGGAGCTGAGAAATGCGAGAATAAATTATCAAAAAGCAATTAAGGTAAAAGAGTCAAAACTCTCTGAATTAAATGCTAAGAAGAGAGAAAAGAAAAAATTTGTTGAAAACATAGGTCTTGAAAGGGATAAATACATATCCCTATTCAAAGAGATGGAAAAAGCCTCAGAGGAAATGTCCAAGACTATTTCTAAGATTGAACCTTCTAAATTTCCCGTTGAATTTGTTTCGATTCGTGAAAGGAAAGGGTTCATTCCCTGGCCAGTTGAGGGTAGGGTGGTTAGTAAATTTGGGCTTGTGAAGAATAAGAAATACAATACATTTGTCAGGAACATCGGGGTGGTTCTATCACCTCTGGAAAAAGATGTTAAAGCAGTATGGTGGGGAAAGGTTATATTTGCTGATTATTTTGAGGGATATGGGAATGTTATAATAATTGAACATCAGGATAGGGTTTATACTATTTACGGCTATCTTGGAACAATTCTTGTTAAAAAAGGTGAGGAGGTCCGAACAGGGCAGGTCATAGCTAAGATAGGGAGTTCAGGACTCACAGGTGAAGAAGCCCTCTATTTTGAAATCAGGGAAGGAAATGAGCCTAAGAATCCTTTACTTTGGCTTTCAAATAAATAAATTGCGGAGGTGAAGAATGGATGTTAGAGAAATAATTGAAAAAAGGAGAGCCTATCGTTCTCTTGATCCTGTTGAGATAAATGAGGAATTAATAAGAGAGCTTGCAGAGTGTGCTCGCCTCGCTCCCTCATGCTTCAACTACCAACCTTGGAGATTCGTTTTCGTATATGAAAAATCATTGTTAGAGGAGCTTCGTCCAGCTCTTTCAAAAGGGAATGAATGGGTTTACGATGCTTCAATGATAATTGCTGTTTTTAGCAAAAAGGAAATGGATTGTGTTATTAAAGAAAGGGAGTATTATCTCTTTGATGTAGGAATGGCTTGCGCATTTTTAATTCTTAGAGCTACAGAACTTGGGCTTGTTGCCCATCCAATTGCTGGATTTAATCCCGATGAGGTAAAGAGGATTCTTGAAATCCCAGAGGATATGAACCTTATTACATTAATAATTGTTGGGAAGCATTCTTCAAAGATTTCTCCCTATCTGAGCGAAAAACAGATTGTTGCAGAAAAGGAAAGACCACCGAGAATCCCATTGGAAGAATTTGTTTTCTTTAACAAATTTAGAAAATAGAAGATTGGTAAACCAGAGTCCGTTACTAAACACTATTTTAGGAACAGCCTTTACATGGGGTATGACTGCTCTTGGAGCTTCTATCGTTTATTTCTTCAAGGGACCGAGCAAGAAAATAACTGATGGAATGCTCGGTTTTTCTGCTGGGATAATGATTTCAGCATCCTTTTTCTCTCTTCTCTCTCCCGCAATTGAAATGACAAAGGGGCTTAAAAATTTCTGGTTAATTCCAACATCAGGTTTTCTGATTGGAAGTCTTTTTATTCTTGCCCTTGACAGAATATTGCCCCATCTCCACCTTGGATTACCCATTGAAAGTGCGGAGGGGATAAAGACTCATCTTCACAGGAATATTCTTCTTTTTACAGCAGTGACCCTCCACAACATTCCTGAAGGTCTTGCAGTGGGAGTAACCTTTGGAGCCCTTGCCAGTGGAGAAGCCACTGTGACTCTTCAGTCCGCCCTTGTTCTTACCCTTGGAATTGGTATTCAGAATTTTCCAGAAGGAGTTGCCATATCAATGCCCTTTAAAGGGAGTGGGCTTTCCAATTTTAAAAGCTTTTTCTTTGGTCAACTTTCAGCAGTTGTAGAGCCAATTGCTGGAATCCTTGGAGCCCTGGCTGTTTCAATCTTTAAATCAATTTTACCCTTTGCCCTTTCCTTTGCAGCAGGAGCAATGATTTTTGTTGTTATTGAAGAGCTAATCCCTGAATCTCAGAGCTCCGGAAATACTGATATTTCAACAATTTCCGCTATACTCGGCTTTGTGATAATGATGATGCTTGACATTTCCTTTTCATGAGTGTAAAAAAGAATATATTGTGAAAGGAGAAAAAAATGATGGAACTCTCTAATTATAAGCTTGAGGATTTAATCCTCACAGCTTTGAAAAGTGAAATAGAGGCAAGGGATTTCTATAAGGGAGTTGCTGAGAAAATAAATAATTTTTTGCTAAAAGATAGGATTCTTTTCCTTTCCAGTGAGGAAGAAAAACATAGATTGGTTTTTGAGAAAATTTTTAAAGAAAAGTTTCCAGATAAGGAGATTATTCTTCCTGAGAAAAGTCCTGTTCCCCTTCCAGAACTAAAAATAGAGAAGGAAAAAGTCCCTTTGAGTGAGGTCTTTTGGATTGCTATGCAAGCAGAAAAGAGTGCCCATGACTTCTATGTTTCCCTCTCAAACTTCTTCCCATCGGAATCTCCAGAGAGAAAAATGCTTCTCTACATTGCTTCAATGGAAATGGGACACTATCAACTTTTGCAGAATGAGAGGGAGAATGCTTTAAAATTTGAGGATTATGATATTGTTTTTTCTATGACCCATATGGGACCATAGAAAAATAAATAGGAGGTTTCCATGGCATCCAAAAATTTATTGGATTTATTAAATGAGGCAATAGCAAGAGAAATGCAGGTTTCAATCCAGTACATGTGGCAACATGTTCTCTGGAAAGGTGCTTCCGCTTTTGCAGTTCAGGGAGAATTGAAAAAAATAGCTGTTCAGGAAATGAAACACGCTGAAATGATTGCAGAAAGGCTTAACTACCTTGGTGGTATACCAACAACAAAACCATCTCCAATATTTGTTGGTGAGAATCTTAAAGAAATGCTCAAACAGGATGTAAAGGATGAGGAAGGCGCGATCGAACTGTACAAAAAGATTATAAAGGTTGCAAGGGATGAAGGAGACATAACAACTGCCCGCATTTTTGAGCAAATCTTGGAGGACGAAGAGGAGCACCACGACTTCTTCACAACAACCCTGGAAGAGTAAAGGAAGTCCGGAAAAACAAAAAATTGACCTGGAGGAAAGGATATTATAAAATTAGAAGATAATGTTTATTAATAATGTTTCAAAAGAAATAAGCGTAAAAATTGTTTATTATGGACCAGG
>CAZFCI010000114.1:0-4067 GCA_964517525.1 uncultured Clostridia bacterium
TTTATTGAAGTTCCTTTCAGGAAGCATCATATTACAGAGAATCCAATTTATAACAAAGGGTCAGCCTTCACAGAAGAGGAGAGAGAATCTCTTGATCTTTGGGGTTTACTTCCAGAGCAGATTTCAACTCTCGAAGAGCAATGTCAGAGAGTTATTAGTAGTTATTCTCGAAAGACTGATCCTCTTGAAAAGTATCTTTATCTCCTCGGACTCCTTGACAGAAACGAGACTCTCTTTTATCGTGTTCTTCTCGACAATCTTGAGGAGATGCTTCCTTATGTTTACACTCCAACAGTTGGTGAGGCAGCGAAAACCTTCAGTCATATTTTCCGAAGGCTTAGGGGGCTTTTTGTCTCTGCAAACAGGATCTCCCTTATTGATAGAATTCTATCCAATGCTCCTTTTTCCAACATCCATTTAATAGTTGTTACTGACGGAGAGAGAATTCTTGGTCTTGGAGATCAGGGAGTTGGTGGGATGACAATACCGATAGGAAAGATAAGTCTTTATGTTGCGGGAGCTGGAATCCACCCTGCACTTTGCCTTCCTGTTTGTATTGATGTGGGAACAAACAACCAATTCCTTCAGAAGGACCCATTATACATCGGTTTGAAACATAAGAGGTTGGAAGGAGAGGAATACGATTTTGTGATTGAAGAGTTTGTTAAAGGTGTTAGAAGAAATTTCCCCCATGCAATCCTACAATGGGAAGATTTTGGAAAACAGAATGCTCTCCGTCTTCTAAATCGATACAGGGATAGAATTTGCTCCTTCAACGATGACATACAGGGAACAGGCGCCATTGCCCTTGCAACAGTTTATTCTGCCATGAGATTTAAAAATGAAAAGCTTAAGGATCAAAAGTATGTTATCTTTGGATTTGGACAGGCAGGATATGGAATTGCCAATGCTCTTGTAAGAGGTATGATGGAAGAAGGACTTACAGAGAAAGAAAGTAAGGAGAGGATTTACCCTGTTGATAAGAATGGATTGATAGTTGAAGGTATGGAAGTGGACGAATACCAGAAGCCTTTTGTTAGGGATAGGAATTCAGTAAGCGGATGGAAATTTGAAAAGGAAGACTTTATTAGCTTAAAAGATACAATTTACAATTCAAAGGCTACAGTCCTAATTGGAACTTCAGGAGTTGGTGGCTCTTTCAATGAAGAGATTCTAAGAGAAATGGCGAAAAATTGCGAAATTCCTTTGATTCTTGCTCTTTCCAATCCTACATCGAAGAGCGAATGTACTCCAGAATTAGCTTTTAAAGCAACAAATGGAAGGTGTTTGATTGCAACTGGTAGTCCCTTCCCACCCGTTAAATTCAATGGAGAGGAGAGATTTGTATCCCAGTGCAACAACATGTACATTTTCCCTGGTTTAGGTCTTGGAGCAATTGTATCAATGGCTCTTAAAATTACAGATGAGATGTTTGTCTATTCCGCAAAGCAGGTTGCTGAAATGGTTTCCCCAGAAGATTTAAAGAAAGGGAAATTACTTCCAAGTATAAGAGATATAAGGAGAGTCTCTGAAATGGTAGCATTTACAGTTGCTAAGATAGCAAAGGATTCAGGACTTGGAGTAAGAGGGAGCGATGAAAGATTGCTCGAAATGGTAAGAAACTCCATGTGGGATCCCCAATACCTTCCGTATAGATGGTCTGGCGAAGAATGACAGGAGATAAAATGCATTTTAAAAAAGAAATAAAGTTTTTCCCTGTTGAATTCAAGTTGGGTCTTATCTATCTTTGCAAACTTGATGGGAAGTTGGTGTGGGCTGAGTTTGAAAGAAGAGGGAAAAGACCTTTTTTGGAACTTTTAAAGATGGGATACTCTTTGAAGGAAGATCCCTTTTATTTAGAGGAAGAAGTTTCTATTTTAAAAAGTTATTTCTTAGGTGAGAGAGTGGATTTTTCAGGAATTCCCATTTCTTTCATAACTGGAACTGATAAAGAGAAAATGGTATGGAAGGAGCTATCTGAGATTCCCTATGGAAAAACAGTAACTTACTCATTTATAGCAGAAAAGATTGGGCTTCCCAATGCTCCCAGATTTGTTGGGAATGCAGTTGGAAAAAATCCAGTACCAATAATGATTCCCTGCCACAGAGTTATAAGAAAAGATGGGACTCTTGGAGGTTTCTCTGCAGGTTTGCATATAAAAAAATATCTTCTTGATCTTGAATGTGCTTCAATATAAATGAGAATTGGGATAGATGTAAGACCCTTTCTAAAAAGAGAAACAGGAGTTGGGATTTATCTTAGAAATCTGATTTTGGCTCTTTCTAAAATAGACAAGGAAAATTCATACTATCTTTTTTCATCATCCCTTAAGGATAGATTTGATAGGAAAAAAGTTCCTGATACTCCCAATTTTCATCTTTTTGATTTCCCCTTTCCTGTTTCTATAACAAATTTTTTATGGAACAGGCTTAACTTTCCAAAAATGGATTATTTCTTTTTTAAAAAACTCGACATTGTTCACTCTCCTACTCCCCTTTTAATACCAACCAATGGGAAATGTATAATAACAGTCCATGACCTTTTTTTCTTTAAAAATCCAGATGGAACAGTAAGGGAGATGAGGAGGGATTACCCTGAAAAGGTAGCGGAATCAATAAAAAAGGCGGATGGGATTATTTGTCCATCTAATTCTACAAAATCTGAAATTTTGAGATTTTTCAAATGCAGAGAAGAAAAGATAAAGGTAATTCATCATGGGGTTGATGAGACATTCAAAAATGAACCTGAAGAGTGGTTTGTAAAGAAAGTAAAGGAAAAATATTCCCTCCCTTCCAAGTATATCCTATTTGTTGGAAATATTGAGCCAAGAAAGAATTTGGAAACTTTAATTGAGGGTTTTGGTATTTTTGAGAAAAGATTTCCTGATGTCAAGCTTTTAATTGTGGGAGAGAGGGTTATTGGATTTGAAAATATTAAGAAAAGGATTGAAGAGAAGGAGCTTCAGGAAAAAGTAATCTTTACAGGATATGTTGAAAATCGAGAGCTATCCGTTATTTATAGATTGAGTTCTGTCTTTGTTTTTCCATCCCTTGAGGAAGGCTTTGGATTACCAATTCTTGAGGCAATGGCTTCTTCTGTCCCAGTTTTAGCTTCTAAAATTTCTTCAATTCCGGAAGTTGCTGGAGATTGTGCTTTGTATTTCTCACCAAACTCTCCTGAAGAGATTGCTGAAAAATTAGAGACTATTTTGACCGATGAAAAGATTAGATATGAAATTATAGAAAAAGGGAAGAAAAGAGCAGAGGAGTTTTCCTGGCTTAAATGTGCTGAGAAAACCTTGGATTTCTACAAAGAGGTTTTTGAGAAATGATCATTGGAATAGATGCGAGGGAACTCGAAGGAAGAAGAACTGGAGTGGGAAGATATCTTGAGGGACTTCTATCCTATTGGTCAAATACAGATCAGAATTTCGTCCTTTTTTTCAAAGATGAAATTCCTGAACTTTCAATCCTTTCTTCTCCAAATTTTAAAAAAGTTCTTGTTCCATTCTGGCTTAAAAGAGAAGGATGGCTCTGGGAGCAGATAGCTTTGCCTTCTGCTTTAAGAAAAGAAAAAGTTGATATTCTATTCTCTCCTTCTTACTCCGCTCCTTTTATTGGGAAACAAAAGAAGATTGTTGTAATCCATGACCTTTCTTATTTTAGAAATTCATCCTGGTTTTCTTTTAAGGAAGGGTTTAGAAGAAGACTATTTTCAAGAATTTCTATGAGAGTAGCAAGGAAAGTAATAACTGACTCTAATTTTGTAAAAGATGAGATTGAAGGAAGATTTGAATTTACAAAGGGTAAAATTGATGTTATATATATAGGAGTAAATCCTATCTTTCGTTTTTTAAAGAAAGGAAGGGAAAATATTATCTTGACAGTAGGAGCTATATTCCAAAGAAGGAATATTCCATTACTAATTGAAAGTTTTTCCATGCTTGGTATTGATGATTGGAGATTGATAATTGTGGGAGAGAATAGAACCTATCCCAAAATTAATATTGAAGATATTGTAAAGAAAATGGGAATAGATAAATTAGTTAGTTTTGTTGGATACATTA
>CAZFCI010000115.1:0-5960 GCA_964517525.1 uncultured Clostridia bacterium
ATCTTGAAATGCTCTAACCAGGGTTACGAGTTTGTAACAAATCCTATTTATTTTGAGGAAGTTAAAAAATTTTTATCCCCAAAAAATCTTAAAAGACTATCTCAGGCATCCCTTGAAATCCTCGGACTTCTTGCTTACAAAGGACCCCTCACAATGGCTGAAATTTCCTACTATAGAGGAACAAACTCCTCCTCAACATTGAAATACCTTCTTGAAAAAGGTTTGATCAAAATAAATGGGAAAAAGAAAGTTCAAGGAAAAACTTCCACTTTATTTTCTCTTTCAGAAAATTTCTTCAGATATTTCAATATTAACAGCCTTGATGAACTTCCTTCAATTGAGGAGATAAAGGAAGTTATTGAAGAATGATGAAAATGAAATTTTTAATTATAAAAAATGGGAGGAATCATGAAGTTAATAATACCTAAAAAAATAATGGATTTAAAGCCGTATGTTCCAGGAAAACCAATAGAACAAGTTCAGAGGGAGAGGGGGCTTCAGAAAGTGATTAAACTTGCATCCAACGAAAATCCTCTTGGTCCATCTCCTAAAGCAATTGAGGCAATTTTTAAAAATGCAGAAGAGTCCAACTACTATCCTGAGGATGACTCTTACTATTTAAGAGAGGCACTTTCTGAATTTACAAAATTCCCAAAAGAATGGATTATTGTTGGGGCTGGAGGAGCTGAAATTATCAAAATGATTGCAATTGCATTTATGGAAAATGGAGACAAATCGATAATTCCTGAAAAGAGTTTTCTAATGTATACTCTTGCAGTTCAGGAAGCTGTGGGAAGTGAAGGGATAATTAAGATC
Source organism: uncultured Clostridia bacterium (assembly GCA_964517525.1). Classification (GTDB taxonomy): domain Bacteria; phylum Acidobacteriota; class Aminicenantia; order JBFLYD01; family JBBIMS01; genus JBBIMS01. Next base: position 817 of record CAZFCI010000115.1, read on the forward strand.
CCTCTAACCGAAGATTATAGAATAGATACTGAAGGGATTATAAAATCTTTGAATGAAAAAGTGAAAATAATATGGATAGCCAACCCCAACAACCCAACAGGAACAATAATTAAAAAAAGAGAGCTTGAAAAACTCCTCTCAGAAATGAATGAGAATCAGCTCCTCTTATACGATGAAGCCTACAATGAATATGTAGATGATCCAGATTTTCCCTATGGCTTTGATTATCTTAGAAAAGGGGAAAAAAGAATAATTGTGTTGAGAACTTTCTCTAAAATTTATGGACTTGCGGGTTTGAGAATTGGATATGCGGTCTGCCATCCTGATATTGTGAATGTTCTTTTCAAAGTTAAAACTCCCTTCAATGTTCCAAGAATTTCCCAGGAAGCTGCCCTTTCTGCCCTGAACGACGAAGAGCATGTTAAAAAAAGCATAGAGACCAACAAAAAAGGAAGGGATTTTTTATCAAAGGCATTCAAGGAAATGAAGATTAAATTCCTTCCTTCTCAAGCAAATTTCATCACAATAATCCCTGAATTTGACCCGCTTCTCCTTTATGAAAAATTGTTGGAAAAGGGGATAATAGTTCGACCTCTAAAAGCCTTTGAGATGCCTGAGGGGCTGAGAATAACAATCGGAAAAGAGGAAGATAACATTTATCTCGTAAATGTCCTAAAAGAAATCCTTAATGAATTAAGAAAAGTTTGAAAAATTAAATAAACAGGAGGAGAAATGGAAAAAATAGAAATTGGAATTATTGGAGGTAGTGGCTTTTATGAAATAGAGGGTTTAAAGGAAATTAAAGAAATAAAAATCGAAACTCCTTTCGGTGAGCCTTCAGACTCCTACTTTACAGGGGAGCTTGAAGGAAAGAAAGTAGCCTTTCTATCAAGACACGGAAGAGGTCACAGAATCCTTCCATCTGAGATAAATTTTAGGGCAAACATTTATGGTTTCAAAATGCTTGGAGTTGAAAGGATAATTTCTGCATCTGCTGTTGGCTCAATGGAAGAAAACATTCATCCAATGGATGTGGTTATAGTCGATCAGTTTATAGATAGAACTTTCAGAAGAATAAACACCTTTTTTGGAAACGGAATTGCTGGACATATAAGTTTTGCCCATCCAATCTGCCCTGAACTTTCAAAGCACCTTATTAATTCATGCAAATCCCTTGGGATAAGTTTTCATCCAAAGGGAACATATATTTGCATTGAGGGTCCAGCTTTCTCAACAAAGGCTGAATCCCTGCTTTACCGCTCATGGGGTGTTGATGTAATTGGGATGACAAATGTGACAGAGGCAAAACTTGCGAGGGAGGCTGGTATCTGCTACGCAACAATTGCCCTTGTAACTGACTACGATTGCTGGCATGAAGAAGAGGAACCTGTAACAGTTGAAATGGTCTTGAATTACCTCAGGAAGAATACAGAAAATGCTAAGAAAATCATAAAAGAAACAATTAAAAATCTTCCAAAGGAAAGAAATGAATGTTCTTGCGAATCTGCTTTGAAATATGCAGTGATAACGGACAGAAATATGATAACGAATGAATTGAAAGAAAAGCTAAAATATATTCTTCCTGAAGAAAAGGAGTGAAAAAATGTCTCTTCTTGTCGTCGGATCCATTGTTCTTGATACAATAAAAACACCCTTTGGTAAAAAGGAAGAAATCCTTGGTGGTTCTGCTTCCTATTTCTCTCTGTCAGCATCTTTATTTTTTTCACCAAAAATAGTAGGGGTTGTTGGCTCTGATTTTCCCCATATCTTCCTCAATATTTTTAAAGAGAGAGGCATAGATACTGAGGGAGTGAAGGTAGAAGAAGGAAGAACCTTCCGATGGCATGGCTCCTATGGAAAGAACCCAAACATAAGAAAAACACTAAAAACAGAATTGAATGTCTTTGCGAATTTCGATCCTTTACTTCCAATTTCTTACAAAGATTCAACCTTTGTATTCCTTGCCAATATCCAACCCGACCTCCAAAGAAAGGTAATGAATCAGATAAAATCTCCAAAACTGGTTGCCATGGATACAATGAATCACTGGATAAAGGGCTGTCCCGAAAAGGTCCTATCCCTTCTTAAGGATGTGGATTTAATATTTTTAAACGATGAGGAAGCCTATCTCCTTACAAAGAAGAGGAACTTTCTTGATTCCTGTGAAAAAATCGTCGAGATGGGTCCAAAATTTGTTGTTTTCAAAAAAGGTGAGCATGGAGTTTCAGTAATTTCAAAGGATGGAAAAATCTTTTCCCTTCCTGCATATCCTCTCAAAACTGTCAAGGATCCAACAGGAGCAGGAGATTCTTTTGCAGGAGCTTTTATGGGATACCTTGCAAAGGAAGGAAATATTGACTGGGAAAGGATTAAAAAGGGAGCGGTATGGGGGACTATAGTTGCTTCCTTTACCGTTGAGGAATTTGGAGTTGAAAAGCTCCTTACCATTAAAAAATCTGATTTAGAGGAGAGATTTGAAAGATTTAAAGAAATTGTCTCTATTTAATTTTGTCTTAATTCTTTCGACATTTTTATCTTATATTATTGGAATCCTCATTGGAAATAAATTTCTCCTTCCAGTTCTTAACATATCCTTTTCTTACCCCTTTATGGTTTATCTAATTTCAAGAGGAAAAAGAAGAGAGGCTTTAAAATCCATGCTCATTTGGGCACTCTCCCTTATAATCTTTGGAACCGCTATATTCTCATTTTTTCCAGAAAAAGCAGAAATTACTGTCATAAATGGGAAAAAATACAGGGATGAAATGTTCGAATGGATAAGGACAGGGGTTGGAAGGGAGTCAAATCCCAAAGAATTTATCCCCCAGCATCTTCTCCATATTTCAATTTTTATAATTCTCTCCTTTATCTCCTCATCCTTCCTTTCAATTTTAATGGGTTCTGTAATGGTAAATTACATGAACTTCTATGTCTCTCAGTTGATTTTCCATTCAAAAAATAAAATAATTCCAATTCTTCTCGGCTGGCACTTCTGGTCTTTGATAAGGGTATTCTCCTTTGTAATCCTTGGAGTTCTCCTTTCTGAACCTCTTTTATGTTTTATTAAAAGAAGAAAATTAGAAATATGGAAAGAAAAGTCTCTTATATTAATTTCAATTGCAGGATTAATTCTGGATATTATCTTAAAAACCCTTTTCGCTCCTTTAATAGGTAATATTTTTAATAAGTTTATTTTCTGATGGAGTAAAAAAGATTTTTAAAGAGTTCAGTTGATGATATAATTCAAAATTATGGAAAAGTTAATTGTTTTATTACCAGTTATCATTTTTTTCGGTTTTTTTGGGCTTATTGTATTAGTCTTTTTCATTGTGATCTTTAAGATAATTTTAAAAACTAAACAAAGTGAGTGGCATGGAGAGGTGATTGACAAAATATATGAAACAAGGAGAAAAGATATAAAAACATTCTCTCACTTCTACACTCTGGTCGTAAAAACCAACGATGGACAGATAAGAAAAGTTGCAGTTACAAAAGAGATGTTCGATTCATGCCAGATAGGGGACAAATTGGTAAAGCCAAAAGGACTCTTAAATCCAAGAAGGGTTGAATGAGTGCTATCTTCCAAGTTTTAAAATATGTTCTCCCAATTAATAAGTATACTGTTTCTGGTATCATAATTATGATTTTAGGATTTCTACTAATACCTTTTTTGATTGGTATCCCTATTGTAATGTTAGGAATAATTCTCAATGTCTTTGGTATCTTCAGGCACTATTTCAAACTCTTCAAAATTGAAAGTAAAATTAAAGAACAGTTAAAAGGAAATAAAGAGCAGTCTTAGATCCTTCCTTTTCCCTTCTTTTTCTTATCCAGAAGCAAGTTTCTCCTTATTGGCTGATAACTTTGAAGCGAACTATAATACCATTCTTTCATCTTTGCGTTATTAGGTGTCTGCTCAAGGGAGATAATTGTGTTGGATGCTGAATAATGGCTGAAGAGAATTATATGATTCCCTTTGGAATTCAAAGCATCGCCAGATAAAAGTGAAACAGAGGCAGAAGAACCTATTGACCCAAGAGGGTAACAGTACTTTTTGCTACCATTTGCGTCATCATAAAAAAGAGTTGTGGAATATCTCTCTGGCAACTTCCAGCAGATGGAAACAAAGCCAGAGCAATCTGTTCCATAATAGTTATACCATCTGTTGTTTGTTCCCCAGTATCCATAATAATCGTAGGGAAGATTTGTTATTCCAGCTAAAAACTCCTCCCAATTCTCTTGGGGATTGTTCTGGGTGTAGAGCATTCCGTAATAGCTTTTCCATGGATAAAATTCAGGAGGTTCTACAGAAACATTCCATCCTCTGCAGATCTTATTTGGAGACCATTGGCTATCAATCATTTTCTTAGCAATACTTATAATCTCTTCCCTCTTCATCGGTTCCCACTTATCACCATCCCATGCATATAAGTTAAAAAATAGAATTGCCATAACGATTATTAAACGCATTTCAATTCCCCCAGATATTTATTTTCACAAAATCCTTTTTAGGCAGAACCTGATAAATCCAACCTCTATCATCAACAAAAAGAAGACGGGATGTCCAGATAAAATAGTCATTTTCAGGAATTGGAACAACATCAATCAACTCTCCTGAAGGATTGAGTTTTAAAACTTCAAGTCCAACTTTTGCTTCCCCAATTAAATATTCGACCTGAATGTAAATATTCCCTTCTCTGTCTTCATTCAGAAACTCTAAGGAAACAAGGTTATCCCTTTTTATAAATTTCTCAGAGATTATTTTCCCTGTTGAATCAATTTTCTTAAGCTTTCCTTCCCCTTTTCTCAAATATTCTACAGAATAAAAATAGGAAATCTCTTCCAAATCTTTTTTTGTTAAAGAACTGAACTCCCCTTCCCTCCTAATAAAAACTATTCCTTTCCAGAGAAAAAATTTTGAGGGTATTTTTGAAATTCCATTAAAATTTAAAGAAGAAACTTTTCCATTATTATCAATCTTTAAAATCTCAGAGGAATCCCTTTTTAAAATATAAATCTCGCCCGAGAATGAGACCATCAGATCATCGTATAAACCCTTAAAAGGAATTGCTCCTGAAATCTTCCCTTCCTTAAAGGAAAATACTTTAATTGATGAGTTAACAGGGTCTGCAATGTAAATATTC
>CAZFCI010000116.1:0-5276 GCA_964517525.1 uncultured Clostridia bacterium
GTATAAGACAGATCCTCCCTTGAGAGATTCCAAAAGAGCCTCTTGATCTTCAAAATTTAATGGAAATACTTTAATCTTTTCAAACATTGGATTCTCTTCTGGATAGGAGTTTGTTAAAGTTCTAACTTCAAATCCTTTATCCAGTAGAATTTTTGCTATATATTTCCCAGTAAACCCAAATGCCCCTGTTACTATATGAATTTCCTTTTTCATTTTCAATATTATATTTTATTACTAAATTTTTTGAATTTTAAGGTGGGTGTGATAAACTTTTATTCAAAACATGGTTAAAAAGGAGGTAAGAAGTGCTTAAATCGGACAAATGGATCAGGAAGATGGCAATTGAGAAAGATATGATTTCCCCTTTTTCAGAGAAGCAAGTTTCTCAAGGAATGGTTTCCTATGGACTCTCTTCATACGGATACGACATAAGATTGGCTGAAGATTACTTGGTTCCTCGCCCTAAGAATTATGATATTATTGACCCCAAAAAGATTCATGAAGATGATTGGGAAGCTCGAACAGAAAAAGAGATTTTGATAGAGCCTAATTCCCACATTCTCGGTAGGAGCTTGGAATACCTCAAGATCCCTCGAAATGTAATTGGGATTTGCGTTGGAAAATCGACATATGCAAGGTGTGGGATTATTGTTAATGTCACACCCCTCGAGCCTGAGTGGGAGGGATTTTTGACAATTTCCATATCAAATACATCAAGATTCCCTGCAATAATTCATGCGGGAGAGGGAATTGCTCAAATTATTTTCTTTGAGTCTGATGAGGAGTGTGAAGTTTCATATAAGGATAAAGATGGAAGGTATCAAGGGCAATTGAGAATAACTCTTCCAAAGGTTCAAAAATGAGAAATCTTTACAGGATAGGACTGGAAATTTTGAAAAAAGCTATTGACTGTGTTGTTCCTAAAAATCTTTTTAGAGAAAAGATTTCCTTCAATGGAAATATTCTTGAAATAGATAAAGATCCTTTTGATACAAGAAAATACAGGAAAGTTTGGATTCTTGGTGCTGGGAAAGCATCCATTGCAATGGGAGAGGCTATTTTAAGTATTTTAAAGGGCAGAGTTGATGGAGGATTTGTCTGCGGAAATTCAGAAAGAAAAATCGAGGGGATTATAACCTTCAGAGGTTCCCATCCTGTCCCCGATGAACGGAGTTTAAATGCTTCTAAAGGGATGGAGAATTTTATAAAGGAAAATATAAGAAAAGATGATCTTTGCCTTTTCCTCCTTTCTGGAGGGGCATCATCAATTCTATGCTATCCTGATTTTGGACTTACAATTGAAGAGAAATCCATTGTCCATAAAGCTCTTTTAAATTCTGGAGCAGATATTAGGGAGATAAATATAGTTAGAAAACACTTGAGCAGATTTAAGGGAGGAAAGCTATCAAAGATTATTCCTTGCGATGTAATAAATCTAATTCTATCCGATGTTCCAGGGGATGAGATAGAAAGTATTGGTTCAGGACCCTTGAGCAAAGACTCGTCCACATGGACTCATGTAAAAAATATATTTGAAAAATATAGGCTTGAAGAAAAAGTCCCATCAAAGGTTCTTGAGATTTTAGAACACGGAGTTCAGGGTAAACTTGATGAGACTTTAAAGGAGGAACCAAAAAATGTAAAAAGTTTTATAATCGGAAATAATCTTTATGCTCTTAAAAAAGGGAAAGAGGAGGCTGAGAGAATTGGCTTTTCATCAATAATTCTTACATCAAGAGATCAGGGGATGGCTTCAGAGCTTGCAAAATTTTACAGTAGAATTTTGATGGAAATTTTAAGCTCAGAAAATCCCTGCAAAAAACCCGGCTGTATTCTTGCTGGTGGAGAGGCTCAGGTTGAGGTAAAAGGGAAGGGAAAGGGTGGAAGAAATCAGGAATTTGTCCTTTCTTCCCTGATTGAAATGAGGGATTTTAGGGGTAAATTTTTGGTGATGAGTGTTGACAGTGATGGGATTGATGGACCAACTGACGCTTCTGGTGCATGGATTGATGATGAAACATTTAAAGAAGCAAAGAAAATTGGCTTAGACCCAATACTCCATCTCAAGGAAAATGATTCCTACAACTTTTTTGAGAAGATAGGAAATCTTATAAAACTTGGAGAAACTTCAACGAATGTAAGTGATATAAGGATTTTTCTTACTACAAAATGAATGAAATTGAAAGATTAATTTCAGAAAAAATAAAGGAGAAGGGTAGACTCTCTTACAAAGAGTTTATTGAAATTGCCCTTTATTATCCCGAAATTGGCTATTACTATCGCTTCCGACCTGGAAAAGAAGGGGACTTCTTAACCTCTCCTACATCATCAAGCCTTTTCGGATTTGTAATTGGAAATTTTGTAATTAAGTTTTCTCAGTTTTTCAAGGGAGATTTTGAAATCCTTGAATTTGGTGGTGGAGAGGGAATTCTTGCAAGGGATGTTTTAAATTTTATAAAGGAAAATGAGCCTGAATTATTGAATAGAATCAGCTATAAGATTTTTGAGCTTTTCAAAAGGGAGGGAATTGATGAAAAAATAACTTATCTGACCTCCCTTGATTCAGTAAATGAGTTTGAAGGTTTGATTATTTCCAATGAATTTTTCGACTCATTCCCCTTCAGGGTTGTTGAGAATTTTAAAGGAGAGATTAAGGAAGTTTACATAAATTTTGATGGAAAATTTTTTGAGGAGCTCGGCGATCCATCGAAAGATGTTAAGGATTATTTGGAAAAATTCCCCCTGGAGCTTGAAGAGGGAGAGAGGACTGAAATTAGATTTGAGAATTATAAATTTATGAAATTTATAGCTGAAAAATTAAAAAAGGGAGGGATTTTAACAATCGATTACGGCTCAGAAAAACCAAGGAAAAATACTTACAGAGCTTATAAAAATCACAAGGTTTTTACTGATATAATATCAGAGCCAGGAGAAAAGGATATAACATCCGATGTAAATTTTGATTTGCTGAGAAGAGCGGGTGAGGAGGAGGGGCTTGAGGAAGTCTTTTTTTATTCTCAGGAAAGATTTCTTCTTGAGTATGGAATTCTGGAGATAATTGAAAAATCTGGGGAAAAAGAAATTTTAAAGAATCAAGCAAAATTCCTCCTTTCTCCTGAATTTATGGGAGCAAGATTCAAAGTTCTTTTTCAGGAGAAAAGGATTCAGTGAACTAATAAATTGACTTTTTAAATTTTCCTGAATATCATAAAAAAGAAGATGCAAGTTAAAGCTTTGATTAAAAGGAATCTAAACCAAGAAGGGGGTTAACAAGATTGATGAAAGTGTATGTGGATACCTCGGTATTTGGAGGATGTTTTGATGCTGAGTTCGAGGAATGGTCTAATAAACTAATAGAAGAGTTTAAATTGGGTTTAAAAATCCTCGTGATTTCAGATTTGACATTGAGAGAAATAGAGGAGGCACCGTTGAATGTCAAGAAAATAGTTGGGGAAATACCAGAAGAGCACAAGGAATATGTCATTTTGGATGAGGAGTCGAAGCTGTTAGCAAATCGTTATATTAATGAGGGTGTTGTAAGCGAGGAATATTTGGTAGATGCTCAGCATATCGCCATAGCCACAGTCAACAAGGTTGATGTTTTAGTGAGCTGGAACTTCAGACATATAGTTAATCTGACCAAGATAAGACTTTATAATTCTGTAAATCTTAAATATGGCTATCCAATATTAGAAATAAGGAGTCCAAGGGAGGTGTTCTATGAAAGATAAGAAATTTGATGCAGTAAAGATGATGAGAGAGATTCGGGATAAGTTGAGTAAAAGATATAGGGAAGATCCGGAGGCTGAAAAAAAGGATTTGCAGGATATAAGGAAAAAATATGGGATAAAGGGTAAAAATGAGAAGTCACTCTTCCGATAACAGAGCGTATCTATCTCTTTCACAGTTTGCAAAGCTATAATATGTATGGTAAATTTAGAATGAATTGAGGTAGAAGGGAAATGAGGAGTAAAGATTTTATTAGGATAGGAAACCATTTAGACCAGATTTTTGAGTGGGAAAAGGTTGATTAACCTGAATATACGAATGGACAACTATGTCATCTATCATTCTAAAATAAAACAAAAAGTGACATTGTCGTTTATGAACAAGTTAGGCGAAAGGGCAAAAAAAAGGAATGATTAAAAATGGAATCAAAAGATTATAAAAATAGAACTTATCTTTCAGCCATTGAAGCAGCTAAATATTTAGGTGTTTCTGTTGAGATGCTTCATCATCTTGTTAATAAGCAAGTTATCAAAGCCCAAATCTCTGCAAGTGGACAGATGCGGTTTGATTTAAAGGATTTAAAAAAATACGAACCAAATCTCAAACATAAAGCTCAAGAAAATAAGATAGATATTGAGAAGGTAAATATTATTAAGATAAATGATACAATTCAAAAGATTTTTGTCAAAAATTCTATGAAAATGGATGACTTGCCAGATAACAGTATCCACTTGATGATTACATCACCCCCTTATTTTGATACAAAGATGTATTCAAAAGAACCCATTGAAGGCGACCTTGGAAATGTCCATAACATTGATGAATGGTTTGAAAAAATGAGCGATGTATGGAAAGAAGTTTATAGAGTTTTACAACCAGGAAGAAAAGCGTTTATAAACATAATGAATCTTCCTATAAGGTTGGAAAATGGAAGTTTCAGAACCTTAAATTTAGTAGGAAGGACAATAGATGTGTGTGAAAAAATAGGTTTTATCTTTAAACGGGATATTGTGTGGCACAAGACAAATGCCGTGAGGGCACATTTTGGAACATATCCATATCCGGGTGGAATTTTGATAAACAATATGCACGAATTTATCCTTGAATTTGAAAAACCGGAAAAGAAAGGATTCGATAAATATGGACACCTGACCAAAGAACAAAAAGAGCAATCGAAATTAGATAAAGAATTTTGGCTATCTATAAAAAAGAGTGATGTTTGGGTGATGAAGCCTCAAGGAAGTGGGGATAGGAGAAACCATGTTGCCCCTTTCCCTTACGAACTTCCATATAGACTAATCAAGGCTTTCAGTTATGTTGGTGAGACTGTTCTTGACCCATTTGTCGGTTCTGGAACTACCCTTCTAGCAGCAGCGGACTTAAAACGCAATGGGATAGGTTATGAAATAAATCCAGAGATTGCTTTTGAGGCACTAAAAAGCTTAAAAAATTATCAAATCAAATTATGGTGAATAACTATGGATAAGATAAGAAAATTATTGCTAAAGTTATTTCAGAGAGGATTTTTCTTCTTCCCTATATTGGTA
>CAZFCI010000117.1:0-10351 GCA_964517525.1 uncultured Clostridia bacterium
AACTAAAAAAGTTTGTCAAACATTGGCAAAAGTTAATTTTCTATTTACTTCGAATCTCTTCTTACCTCACCTCAAAATCAAGGGATGAGTTGGAGCCATCGGAAAGGCTTATTACCAATGTGTATTTGCCAAGGGGCCAGCCTGATGGTGGTGATGTGAACTCAAATAGAGATATTAAACTTTCATAGTCTTGCTGAACAGTGTTTGTTGCTGGTCCAACAGAAGAATTGGAATCAATATGGAAAAGAGTTGCTGAGACTGTTTCTCCCGCTTTAACATTACTAATATAAACACTAACATTAAGGGTTCTGTCAGTGGGCTTGAAAATTTGTGAAGGGTTAGATACAACACCTCTTAAATCTTTCAGTGTTCCAATATCTATTCTCTGAATCACAGGAGAGAATGGTTTGGAAAAACTTTTCTCTTCTTTAAAACCTGTTGGGCTCAATGTTATTGCAAGAATCTTCCATTCTCCATCTTCCTTAACCAACTTATATTCCACTGGTGTTATAGCACCATCTTCCGATTGAAGGGTTCCTTTCAAAGTTCCAGTATTGTTTTCAACAGTTCTTTCTTTGAAGGAATGGGATTTATTTCTTGATAAGGAAGGGTATCTTTTCACAAAATCCTGAAATGCCTCAAAAGAAACTGTGTTTTTAAAATCCTTCGAAGTTAAGGCATAAGCTGTGTAATAATCACCCTTCTTAAGGGCTGTAAGTTGCTTTTCGACAGTTGTGACTATTCCTTTTGTTAAAAGTAGAGCCAATACAACCACTAAAACCACAAAAAGGACAACTCCAACCAGAATCTTCTTCCATAGTGAACCTTTTCTGCCTTTTTCAAATTTTTGAGATTCCATTAAAAACTCCTTTCAAAAGTTTACTTCTAACAATAACCTTTTAATATAGATAAGTCAAATTTTATAAATTGTTATCTATAATCGATTTACGAGAGAAAATTTTACTCTCTTCCCATTTCCAATCCAGGAAACCTTCTTGCTCCCCTGTAAATTTTCTGCCAGTAAGGGTCAGAGAGATTAGATATTTGAACAATTGGTTTTTCGTGGGTTGTTGCATTTATGAATTCTTTCTCATTTATCATAATCCCGACATGGGAAATCTTTCCACCTTCTCTTCCAAAAAACACAAGATCACCTTTTTTTTCTTTACCTTTTTCTACTTTTTTAAGATCAGGTTGATCAAATTGCATATAGGCATCCCTGAGGAGTTCTAAACCTGCAATTTTGTAAACAAGTTGGGCAAAACCTGAGCAATCCAAGCCAAGAGGGGTTTTCCCACCCCATAAATAGGGAACTCCGAGAAATCTCATTGCATGCTCAATCATTTTATCAAGGGAAAGTCTCCTTCTCTCATTTGCATCCCTTATAAATCCATCTCCTTTCTGTATCCAGCCTTTCTCCCCTGATGGAAGAGTAACCTCGCACCATCTCTCTCCACATTCTCCAACTTCAAGGGGAGCAGTTATTGGGGCAAAGGTCAATGGCTTATGCTTTGTTACATCTTCCTCTCGATAAATGTATGCAATGAGACTTTCAACCTCAAATACTTTCCCCTTAGATGCATATTTCTCCTCACCATCTTTATAGATTCTTATAGATTTTGCCTCAATCCATCCCTTGTAAGTATCTTGGGTTTCGACATAGAGCCATTCCTTATCATCTTTTTTCTCTGATCTTAGGATTTTTAAATTCTCACCAATTATTGCCTGACTTACAACCTCGCTCATATCATCAGGGTTTCTATGCATATTTTCAACACTTTTAATTACAACACCATATTTTTCTTGAGCCATCAAAGGAATCCCCAAGATTAAAATTAAAGCAAAAAGATTTCTCATTTTTCCTCTCCTTTAAATCCTTTCTATCAAAGAAATAAATTTATCAATTTCTTCAAAAGTATTGTAGTGGACTAAACCAATTCTTAAAAAACCACCCTTTTCCTCAAACCCAAGCCTTCTAACTACCTCAATGGCGAAGAAATGCCCACTCCAGCAGAATATATTTTCTGATGCAAGGATTTTTGCAATTTCTCTTGGATTTTTCCCTTCTTTCCTCATTGAAAAGACAGGAACCCTTTGATTTAATCTTGATTTTTCCTTTATTCCGTAAATCTTGAGGTTTTTAATATTTGAGAGTCTGTCTAACATTTCGATTGAAAGCTTACTTTCATAAATTTTTATTACTTCAAAGGCTTTTTTGATTTTATCTCTTCTTGATGAATCTTTCTTTACTCCTCCGTATTTAACTCCGATTTCTGCTATGTAATCAACAGCAGATATGAATCCTGCCATACCTTCATGATTTAAAGTCCCAGTCTCCCATTTTTCAGGGAGAGATTCTGGAACTGGTCTTGCTTTATATGCCTTTAACCTCTCAAGAATCTCTTTTCTACCGTATAAAATTCCGAGATGGGGACCAAAGAATTTATAGGAGCTACAAACCAAGAAATCGCAATCAAGCTCCTTAACATCTATAAAACCATGGGGAGCAAACTGGACTGCATCGACATAGGTTATTGCTCCAACTTCCTTTGCCCATTTTACAATTGTTTTTACATCATTGACTGTTCCCGTTGCATTACTTGCATAGCAGAAAGCTACTATTTTTGTCCTTTCATTTATTTTTTTTCTAAGTTCCTCCATATTGAGGGTGCAATCATCAGGATTTATATCAGCCCAAACAATTTTTGCTCCTCTGTCCTCTGCCAGAAGTAGCCATGGAGATATGTTGGCATCATGATCAAGTCTTGTAACTATTATCTCATCTCCTTCTGAGATTTCCTTTGCAAGGGATCTGCTTAGATGAAAGGTAAGGGTTGTCATGTTGCTTCCAAAGACTATCTCTTGAGGTTCTGAACCAAGAAGATCAGCTCCTGCTCTATGAGCTTCTTCGATTGTTAGATCTGTCAGTATGCTTGTTTCAAATACTCCGTGGGTGTTGGAGTTTTTCCTAATTAAATAATCTGATATTGCATCAATAACTCTCTGGGGAACCTGTGTTCCTCCTGGATTGTCGAAAAAAATAGCTTTTCTTCCTCTAAATTTTTCATTCAATGATGGGAATTGCTTTCTTATTTCATTTACATCTAATAACATCTAAAACCTCCAGATAATAGAAAATTCTATCAGAAAAATCCAGTTGAATAAATAATAATTTTGATATATCTTATTTGGCATGGAAAGAGAAAATTTTGAAGGTAAAGGAATAGGGCTTCCGAGGGTATTAGGATTCATAGATATAATAGGGATAATTGTTGGAGGAGTGATTGGTTCTGGAATTTTCATTGTTCCAGCAAATATTGCAAAGGATGTGGGCTCTCCAATCTGGCTTATGACTGTTTGGATTTTTGGAGGCTTACTCGCCTTTTTTGGAGCTCTAACCCTTTCTGAACTTTCAGCCATGTATCCCCAGGCAGGGGGAATGTATGTTTATCTTAGAGAGGCTTACGGTTCCCTTATTGCCTTTCTTTTTGGATGGACTCTATTCCTCGTGATTGATTCTGGAACAGTGGCAACTCTTGCGGTTGCTTTCTCCTCCAAATACCTCCCCCATTTCTTTCCTTTAACACCCCTTATTTCGAAAATAATTGCTGTATTAGTAATTGCCTTCCTTGTTGCGGTCAACTATATTGGGGTTAGATGGGGAGCTTTACTTCAGAATCTTCTCACATTTATAAAATTTGGTGCTCTGATGGCTGTTTGCGGAGTGATATTTTTGTTTGGTAAAGGGAATACAAGAAATTTCTTTGAGCCTTCTCCAACTTTCTCCTCAGATTTTATAGGAAAATTTGGAATTGCCCTTGTAGCTGCTTTGTGGGCATATAAGGGATGGGAAACAGCAACCTATTCAGCAGGAGAGGTTAAAAAACCTGAGAAAAATCTTCCCCTTGGACTCTTTGTGGGGACATTGATTGTGGTTTTAATTTATCTAATTGCCAATTTGGCTTATCTCTATGTAATTCCAGCTCCACAGATGGCAGGCTCGGATAGAATCGCAAGTGATGCGATGGGTAAGGTGGTTGGTCCATTAGGAGCATCGATAATTGCATTTATAATTCTTTTTTCAATAACAGGTGCTGCCAATGGAACTGTTCTAACAGGTCCGAGGGTTTATTTTGCAATGGCAAGGGATGGACTCTTTTTCAAAAAAGTAGCTGAGGTTCACAAAAAGTTTCTTACCCCTCATTTTTCAATATTGATCATTGGAATCTGGAGTGCAATTTTGAGCCTTACAGGAACATTTGAACAACTTTTTACATATGTGATTTTTGGGGAGTGGCTCTTTTTCTTCCTTGTTGGATTAGCTGTAGTAGTTCTGAGAGTAAAAAAACCAGACATTCCAAGACCTTACAAAACATGGGGCTATCCGATAACTCCTATTTTTTTCATACTATCTGCTCTGTTTATATCGATTAATACTTTGATTAAAGAGTTTTTGAATTCAATTGCGGGATTGCTTATAATTGCTCTTGGAATTCCTTTTTATATTTACTGGAAAAGAAAGTCTAATTTTATTTAATTAATAGAAAACTTTCTCAAAGCTTTGATTTAATATAAAATTCAAAAATCTGTATGGAAAGCGAAAAGGCGAGAAGAAAAACAAAAGGCTTTAATTTCAAAGATTTTTACTTCTTCTCTTTCTTATCGCACTCTTCACAAACCCCATAGAAATAAACATAGATTTTTTCAACCCTGTCTCCATTTAACTTTTTTACCTCTTCGGGTTTATATTGCAAATCTTTAATTTTTCCACAAATTCTGCAAATGAAGTGGGAGTGTGCTTCTGGTGTCGAGTCATAAAACACCTTTTCCCCTTCAATAAAAAGCTGATTTACGAATCCTTCCCTTGATAGAAGCTTCAAAGTGTTATAAACCGTGGCTATAGAGATTGAGGGGTATTTTCGAGAAATTGCCTTATAGATACTTTCTGCTGTGTGGTGACTTTTATTGGAGACAAGATAATTTATAATTGCAATTCTTGGCATTGATATAACATAACCCTTCTTCTTTAAAAAGGATATTATCCTATTCACTTCTTCCATCATTTTTTATTCTATCACAATTTTTTATTGACAAAAAATTTATTTTAATTTAAAATAATTTTTGATTAAGATGAATTTTAAAATGGAGTTTTAAAATGGCTTTAATGAAAATTAAAGAAGGTATTTTTTATGTTGGAGTTCAGCATTGGGAAAGGAGGCTCTTTGATGAATTGATCCCCCTTCCCGATGGAACAAGTTACAATTCCTATCTTGTAATAGGTTCTGAAAAGACTGCTCTGATAGATACTGTAGATCCTTCAAAAAAGGAGACTCTTATTGAAAATCTTAAAGAGGCTGGCATAGAAAAGATTGATTTTATAATTGCCAATCATGCGGAGCAGGATCATTCTGGTTCTATCCCTGAAATTCTCTCCCTTTATTCAGGCTCTAAGGTTGTGACAAATGAAAAAGGTAAGGCTCTCCTCTCGGATCACCTCCATATACCCGATGAAAAATTTATAACAGTTAAAGATGGAGAAACTATCTCTCTCGGAGGTAAAACTTTGAAATTCGCTTTCACTCCCTGGGTCCACTGGCCAGAGACAATGGTTACATTTCTTGTTGAAGACAAGATTTTGTTTTCTTGTGACTTCTTTGGTTCCCACTACGCAACATCTTCCCTCTTTGCCATGGAAGATGAGAGAATCCTTGAGGATGCCAAAAGATACTATGCTGAGATAATGATGCCCTTTAGAGTCCAGATAAAGAAAAATATTGAAATTGTTGAATCCCTATCTCCTGAGATGATTGCTCCAAGCCATGGTCCAATCTGGAAAAACCCCTCTTTTATAATTAATGCATACAAAGACTGGATCTCTGATAATTTCAGTAACATTGTTTTAATACCCTATGTCTCAATGCACGATAGCACAAAGAGGATGGTGGAGTATTTAACGGATTCATTGGTAAAACTTGGAATAGAGGCAAAGCCCTTCAGTCTTCCTGTCACAGACATTGGCGAATTTGCAATAGAGCTTGTTTCAGCTCCTACAATTGTAATAGGGACACCAACAGTTCTTGCAGGAGCTCATCCAGCTGTTATATATGCAGCTTATCTTGTTAATGCCCTAAGACCAAAACTAAAATTTGCAACAGTTATAGGCTCTTACGGATGGGGTGGTAAGGCAGTTGAGCATATCCAGTCTCAGTTATCCTCCCTTAAGCTTGAATTTTTAGAGCCAGTTTTAATTAAGGGATTACCTAAAAAAGAAGATTATGCTCTAATAGATAAGCTTGCAAATACCATTTTTAATAAGCATAAGGAAGCAGGAATCATAAAATGAGGAGGTTAAGTCATGGAAAACAAGCAAGAAAAGAAAGGTATTCCTCTTCTGGGAGATGATTTCCCAGAAATGACAGTGCAAACAACCCACGGGGTAATTAATCTACCGAAGGACTATGTAGGGAAGTGGTTTGTTCTTTTCAGCCATCCAGCGGATTTCACTCCTGTTTGCACCACTGAATTTGTAGCTTTCCAAAAAAGATATGAAAAGTTCAGAGGATTGAATTGTGAACTTATTGGTCTCAGTGTGGATCAAGTATTTTCCCATATAAAGTGGGAAGAATGGATAAAGGAGAAATTAGGAGTTGAGATTCAATTTCCCATAATTGCTGATACTGGTGCAGTGGCGGAGAAGCTTGGTTTGATTCATCCTGGTAAAGGCACAAACACAGTTCGAGCGGTTTTTGTAGTAGATGATAAAGGAAAGATAAGGATAATTCTTTACTATCCCCAAGAACTTGGAAGGAACATGGATGAGATTCTAAGAGCAGTGGAGGCTATGCAGATATCAGATAAGTATGGCGTGGCAATGCCTGCAAACTGGCCCAATAATGAAATTATTAAAGACAATGTGATAATTCCACCTGCTAAGGATGTTAAAACTGCTAAGGAAAGATTAGAAAAAGCAAAGGCTGGTGAATTTGAATGCTTTGACTGGTGGCTCTGCCACAAAAAAGTTAAAAAATAAATAAGAGGAGGTTTTTCGTGAAAAAGATGACAGAGAAATCCCTTTCTGAAGCCTTTGCAGGGGAATCAATGGCTCATATGAAGTATCTTATTTTCAGTGAGGTTGCTGAAAATGAGGGCTTTCGAAATGTTTCAAGGCTCTTCAAAGCAATTGCCTTTGCAGAATTTGTCCATGCAAAAAATCATGCAAGGAATCTTGGCTACATCAATAACACAAGTGAGAATTTGCAAACAGGTATAAATGGTGAAAACTTTGAGATCACAGAAATGTATCCAGCCTACAATGCCATTGCAGAGCTTCAGGATGAGAAGGGTGCTAAGCTCTCAATTCATTATGCCCTTGAGGCAGAAAGGATACATGAACAACTCTACAAAATCGCAAAAGAGAGTGTAGATGCAAAGAAAGACCTTGAGATGAAGGAGATTCACATATGCCCAGTTTGTGGTTACACCTACATGGGAGAGAAACCACCTGATAAATGCCCTGTTTGCGGTGTGTCGAAGGAAAAGTTTGTAAAGTTCTGATTTTAAGAGCAAATTTAAATTGATAAACGAGTAAGAAAAGGAGGTTTTTAATGGAGTACCCTTTTTGGTATGTTCCTTTTCTCGGCTCTCCAATGTTAATTCCTGTTTATGCTCTTCTACATGTTCTTGTCTCCCATTTTGCTGTAGGAGGGGGTATACTAATATGGTTAGGCATACTAAAAGCATACAGAGAAAATGACAGAGAATTCATGAACTACCTGAGATCTCTTACAAGATTTTTTGTTCTGATCACTGTTGTATTCGGTGCTATAACCGGAGTCGGTATCTGGTGGACAATAGGTCTTTCGAGTCCTCAAGCCACATCAGCCCTCATTCATACCTTTGTATTCGGATGGGCAACTGAATGGGTCATGTTCGTTATAGAACTGGCTTCTGCCCTTGGACTTTTCTATCTCTGGGAAAAATTCACTCCAAAAGCTCACAAGACCGTTGCCTTTATATATGCGATTTTTGCTTGGCTATCCCTTGTAGTTATAACAGGTATAACAAGTTTTATGGCTACAACAGGAAGATGGATAGAGACTAAAAATTTCTGGCACGGCTTTTTCAACCCAACCTTTTTACCCAGTGTTTTGACAAGAACTGGTGGAGCTCTTTTAATCTCTTCCCTTTATATCCAGCTTCATCTATCCCTTGTTAGGACTTCAGAAAGGATAAGGGAGAAGGTAGTGAAGTGGATTACAAGATGGGCAGCATTTGGTCTTTCCACAATTGTTGTTGGGGGGCTTTGGTGGTTTGGAGTGGTTCCTGAATTTATCAGGATAAAGGTTCAAACTGCTCCAACTGTCACAATTTTTATGGCAATTGTAGCCTTTTTGCTTCTTGCCTTATCTTCTGTATTGATTTTAGGTCCAAAAAGGAATCCTTTATGGCTTTCACCTCCCTTGGCTATTCTCATGCTAATAATTGGTGCAGGAGGAATGGTAACAGGAGAGTTTGTAAGGGAAGGCACAAGGAAACCTTATATAGTTGAGAAATATCTTTATTCCAACAGTATTCACCCTGAAATGGTAGATGATATTAGTAAAAGCGGTTACACAGACCAAGCCAAATGGGTGAAATTCTATATTTCAAAAAATATTCCTGATTTATTTACAGAGGATGGAAAAGTGAGCTTAGATAAAATTGGAAAGCTCTCGGAATCGGAGAAGCACTTGATAGGAGAATCTATATTTCATTACCAATGCGGAGCATGTCATACAACCCGTGGGTACAATGGGCTTATGGATAGGATTAAAGAAATGGATAGAGAGATGCTCCATGACATGATTGGTTATCTTGATGGAATCAGTAATGCAATGCCTCCCTTTGCTGGTCAAGAATGGGAGACTGATGCCTTGACTGAATATTTGAAAAAATGGCAGGAGAAGGAGGTGAAAAAATGACCCCAATTCCTTCCTTTGATCCATTGGGTTTACCTGCTCCAGTAATTGTAAATCTTGCATTAAAGGTCTTTGGATTCTGGGTTCATTGGTTCTTTATGGGAATGTGGTTCAGTGGTCTTTTGGTTGCTCTTCTTTTAATAAGAATTAAAAACACTTATCTATCAAACGCTGGAATGAGAATTCTCAAGACAATGCCAATCTTTATAGCCTTTGGCATAAATGCAGGAATTGTCCCCCTTCTCTTTATTCAAGTTCTCTTTCCCAACTTCTTTTATACCTCAACCATCCTACAAGCCTGGTTCTGGTTTTTTATTGTTGCCCTTGTTCTAATTGCCTATTATGGGATTTACTATTTCATTTTTAACTACGAAAAACCTGAAAGGAAGATTTTTGCATATGGTGCTGGATGGCTTTCATCCATTATCTTACTCTTTGTTGGCTTGATTTTTTCCAGTGAAATGAAACTCATGGTTTCTCCTGATTCCTGGTCAACATACTCATCTTTTGGTCCTGGCGGAACATTAAAAGGAACAGCTCTTGCTCTTTCAATCCAAGCAATTCTAAGATATTTTATGGTTTTTGGCTTGTCAACAGTGAGCTTATCTTCATACCTTCTATTTGATAACTATTTCCTTAAGAAAGAAAATCAGATAAGGGACGAAATAAAGAAGCTATTTTTGTTCCTTCTCATTGCTGGAATTGTGATATTCGGATTTGCTGGACACAAATATCTTGGATACATTAACCCTTATCTAAAAGATTTTGTTTTATGGAAATACTTACCAGCAATCGCACCCTTACTAACTCTTTTATTGGGTTTTTTATACTATAAAAAGCCATCACGAATTTTGGCGCTTCTAACCTTCTTTGGAGCTCTCCTTTCTCTTCTTGTTAACAGCATTTCCCGACAGATTGTTCAGATTGAAGAGCTTGAGCCCTTCCTTAAACTTAAGGATTTACCATTGAGAGTTCAGTTCTCACCAATTTTGCTTTTCCTTATTACTTTAATTGTTGGGCTCTTTGTTCTTGGCTATCTTTTAAAAGTATATTTCGTAGAAACAAGGAGGAGGGATGGATTACAAAATTCATGAAATTGGAAAGAATTTTTATCTTCTAAGGAGTGATGAGCCTGATTTCCACAGAAACATATATTTAAAGATTTTCAAAATCGGCAATAGAAGTGTGAATATGATTATGGATCCAGGTTCAAGAATTGATCTCGAGCCTATTACAAAAGCTCTTGAAGAACTAATAGGAGGGATAGATAAAATCGACATAATATTTCTATCCCATCAGGATCCTGATGTTTCCTCATCAACCCCCTTCCTTCTCTCAACATCACCAAAAGCTTTCATCATTACCTCTCAGGATACAATAAGATTGGTAAAGAT
>CAZFCI010000118.1:0-6504 GCA_964517525.1 uncultured Clostridia bacterium
CCCAGGGAAAGAGAAAAATAGTTTTCCAATTTATACAAAAGCTTAGATAAAGAGAGACGATATTTACAGAGTGAAGGAATAAAATAGCCCAAAGAATTGTCCCTATCCTGCTTACTCTTAAACTCCTTCCTAATAAAAATATTCCAATAATTCCTAATATAAGATGAATTGAAAGGGAAACCTTCTCTGCTTTCACAATATCGAGAAAAAGATAAATAATAAAAAACGGTGTCAGTAGTGGGGTTTCTGGGAAGGAGAAGTACTCATAAGTAGCTACTGTAGCATTTTTAAATTTAATATAACCAAAACTGAAATGAGGGAATGAATTGTATTGTAAAACTACTTTTTTAGCAAAGTGAAAATATCCAAGCATTCCTTCTGCGTCTACGGGGGTGCAGGAAAAAATGAACTTTCTCCATGAAAAAATGACCAAAAAGATTGTAAGGAGAGCTAAAAAGTAATCAAATCCCCTCTTTTGAAATATCTTTTTCACTAACCCCCCTTGTCTCAGAAATAATTTCAAAAATTAGTCGAAAACCCTGAGGAGGTGGAATTAAATAGATTCCTGAGACCTCTCCCTTTATTTTTCTTATAAAATCAATTGCTATCTCCAACCCTATTCTCCACTGTTCCTCCTGCTTTGCCCTTTTCAACCTCCCTCTTATTTCATCTGGGATTGTAATACCAGGCACCTCATTATGGAGGAATTCAGCGTGTCTGGCACTTTTTAAAGGCATAACTCCAACTATTATTGGTATGCTAAACTTTTCTGTCTCCCGCAGAAAATTCTCAATAATTGAAAGATCATACTGGGGTTGAGTGAGGACAAAATCAGCCCCCGCATTGACCTTTTCCTCAAGCCTTTTTAACTCAGCATTTAAATCAGGAGAAGATGGATTAGAAGCTACTCCAACAAGGAAAGAAGTTGGGCTTCCAATCATGTTTCCGCCCATATCTCTACCCTTGTTAAATTCCTTTATAAGACGGACAAGTCCAACAGTGTCAATGTCATAAACTGATGTTGCCTTGGGAAAATCTCCAATTTCTGCTGGATCCCCCCTTAAAGCAAGTATGTTTTTAATGCCGAGAACAGATGCACCAAGAAGCTCAGACTGTATCCCCAAAAGATTACGGTCTCGACAGGTAAAATGCAAAATGGCCTCAATTCCAACTTTTTCCTGAATTAGATGGGCAAGGGCAATTGAACTCATTCTCATTCTTGCCATTGGATTTTCTGCAACATTTAAAGCATCAACTCCATAAGACATCAATTTTTTCGAGATTTCAAGAACCTCGCCAAAGTCATGTCCTTTTGGAGGATCTATTTCCACAGTCAAAACCATCTCCTTTCCAAGTTTTTCTCTGAATCGAGATATAAGCTCAACTTTCTCTTCTTTCCTCTTCTCTTCAATAATCTCAACATGAGGGATTCCTTTCCTCTTTCTTGGCTTTTCCCCTTTTACAACCTCTGCAATTGCCCTTGTGTGGGTTGGATTTGTCCCACAGCAACTTCCTATTATGTTTGCTCCATTTTCAAGGAAAATCTCTGCATATTCCCGGAAATATGCTGGAGATGAAAGATAGATTGTCTTCCCCCTCACAATCGTTGGATAACCAGCGTTTGGCATGACAGAAAAAAGATTTGAACTCTCCTTTAAATAGGGAATTACAATCTCTGCAGTTTCCTGAGGTCCAACTGTGCAGTTTGCTCCGACTATATCGGCTCCGATCTCTTTAAGCTCATTTAGGGAGCGAGTGATATCATCCCCAAACTTTGTCTTTCCGTCTGCAAGAAATGTCATTGAAACAATAACAGGAAGATCTGATATGCTCTTTGATGCAAGAAGGGCAGCCCTTGCCTCGAGAAGGCTTGAAATTGTCTCAATTATTATTAAATCAACACCTGCTGAAACAAGAATTGAAATTTGTTCTTTAAAAACCTTGACCATATCGTTGAAGGTAAAGATTCCATAGGGTCTAAGCATTACTCCGAGAGGACCTACTGAACCTGCAACAAAAACTTCTTTCCCTCCTGCTTCCCTTGCTATTCTAACTCCTTCGTAATTTATCTCTTTTAATTTATCTTCAAGATTAAATTTTGAAAGTTTAACTGAATTTGCTGCAAAGGTATTTGTCTCAATTATTTCTGCACCAGCAGAAACATATTCTTTGTGAATTGAAAATACAAGGTCAGGATTTTTTATGTTTTGGTATTCTTTGCACTCATCCTGAGGAAGCCCTTTCTCAAAAAGATATGTTCCCATTGCTCCATCAGCAACAAGAACTCTTTCTTTTAAAAGTTCAATCAAATTTTTCATAATTTAAAATTTAACATATGGATCTTAAAAGAGCAAATGCAATTTTAAAAGGAATATTTAGAATTAGAGAGTTATTTTAAAACAACCATTATCCAGAACTTTAGTGGCTCTCTGACAGCAGGTTGAAAGTCTCTAAATCCTTCAAAATATTCTGATGTCTTTCCCTTAACCTCTGTTGAAACACTCTTTTTATAAAAAACAGGTATATCCATGAAGATACCAACTGAAATTTTTTTCCCAAAAATAATTCCAATTGTTCCACCGAGCCAATCCTCTTTCAAAGTATTCAATCTTTCAGCTGTCTGAAAGAAATTATAAACTTCTCCGTCATAGATGTTTTTCCCATAAAATCTTTTTGTCCTGTAATAGGTTAGCATTCTCCATATCTCAAGCCTAAGGGTTGTATCCATTTTTCTTTCGAGAAGGAGTTCTGTGTCCAGTTCTGAAAAGCTAATTAGAGAGATTTCTTTCCCATAGCTTGAGTGTTCCCAGCTCATCTCCCAATCGAAATAAGGGGTGCTCTGTTGATAAACTTTCTGCCTACCCCATATATCTGTGTAATCATACCACTTGTAGCCAAAGGAGACTCCTGTCCCAAATCTTAAAAATCCTCTTTCTAAATCAAAATGAGCGAAGGGGAGAAATTCTCCTGTTATCTTTCTTTCATTGTATGAGTTTAAAAACTCTTTACCTCCTTTCCCAACGGGTCTCTCCTTAAGCAAATCGAGCTCTATCACCGATACACCAAAAATTTTTGTGCCCCCAAAATTTTTAATAGAGAAGACCGCATAGGGTCTAATAACATTAATCTGTGTTTTTTCAGATGTATCAGAAGGCAAATATTTATCGAGGGTTCTTGAGTAAGAAAAGTAATCTCCGTGGATTTTTACATTCCTATATCTTATTCCTACTTTGTTATCCTTCAAATCCATACCAAAGACAAAATCTAACTGATCCCTCCTTGTATCTGTGTAACTGTCCTGCCAGAATGCATCAATATTTGTTGATGTTCCAAATATATGCTGGCAACCTGAGCTTGCAGACCATCCCCATGTATAACGATTCATTCTCATTTCCCTTCCATTTTGAGTATATTGAATAAAACCTGAAGGGCTCCCTTCTTCCATTCTTGAGTAATTAAAAATAAAACCTATTGGGAATTCTTTTATGGAGGTTGAAAGAAGGAATCCAATATTCCCCTTATAATTTTTCTGACTCACTTTTGAAGAGAATGGAACTAACCAGTAAGCTCCATCATATGAATGGGCTATTGCATTACCTTTTGCATCAAGGGAAAAGGAATCAAATTCTCCTCCAATCAATGGAATAATTCTAAAACCTTTAAAATCGTATACATAGGGAGCAGAAACTAATTCAGTATTAAACCAAGAGCCGTTAAAGCTTGCTTTAGCTTTTGTTCCATTAAAATTCTCCTCAACTGACTCTTCTGTATTTACATAGAGAGCACTTGGGGAACGAAAGGGATCATCCAGATTCCCCATCCAGCCAGGGTATCTGTAGGAGAGGAAGAAGATTGAAGAGTTGGGATAGAAAAATCTTGAATCCTGGGGGAAATGGGTATAGGAAAAATATGGATTTGGTCCAATGAATTTTAGTCTTGGATGAAGTTGAAAAGGGATAAGGAATAAAAATATCAAAAAGAGTGTTAATTTTCTTCTCATTTTTTCCTCTCTGTCTTTTATACTAAACCCTCTTTAACTCAAAATAAATGACAGAAATCACACTTCATGCAAATTTTATTACAATTGACAAAAATTGTGGAAAGTCTTATATTTTTAAGAGGCAATGTGGAAGATAAGGGTTAGAAAGGAGTCATCAACTCTTTGGGAAGGGATTGGAGCTGTAATTTTTATTGGTTTCTCAATAATAATTCTTCTAAGTATCATCTCCTATGACCCCCTTGACCCCTCCTTCTTTACCGATACTAACTCTCAAAGGATAAATAATCTCATAGGAATCTTAGGGGCTTATTTTTCGGATTTTCTCTTCCAGATTTTGGGATTCTCATCCTTCCTGATCCCCCTCGCTCTTTTCCTGATCGGGTTAGATCTCATAAAGGGGATGGTTGAATCTTATACAATAAAATTCGCTGGATTCCTTCTATTTCTTTTGAGTTTTTCCGCCCTCATTCAATTTATGAATTCAGAAATTGAGATAAAAGGGATTTCAATTTCAACAGGAGGGCTTTTAGGAAATCTTATTTCAAATCTTTTAAGAAAGGTCTCAGGAAATATTGGTTCTATTTTAATTTTAATAATTATCTCCCTTGTTTCCTTTTCAATTTTCACTGGAATAACAATAAAGAAAATCGCTAAAACCATAGCAATTTTAGTTAAATCCTTTGCTTCTTTTATTCCATCTGTTTTGTCCCGAAAAAAGGAAAAAGTAAAAGAGAGTGAAAAGGTAGTGGAAATCAAAAAAGAAAAAAAGAAGGAAGTTACTCCAACACCTCCTGAAGCTCCGTCCCTTTTCCCTGAATATAGGGAGGCGGTCTTCACCCAGCCCCCTGTCTCCCTTCTTGATAAAGCTCCTGTAGCCGAAGAAATAAACAAAAAAGAGTTGAATGAAAAAATGAAAAAGATAGAGGAGAAGCTTAGGGAGTTTGACATTGAGGGCTCTGTTGTAGAGTTCCATCCAGGACCAGTTATAACCACCTTCGAATTCAGACCGGAGCCAGGTATTAAGATCTCTCAGATTCTTGCCCTCTCCGATGATTTAGCCCTTGCATTAAAGGCTGAATCAATAATGATTGAGAGAATTCCTTCAAAGGCATCCCTTGGAATTGAGGTTCCAAATGATAAAAGGGAAAGAATCTATCTTCGGGATATAATTGAGTCCGAGGAATTCTTGAAATCTCCATCAAAGCTTACAATAGCCCTTGGTAAAATGGTGAGGGGAGAAAGATTTATTTCAGACCTTTCAATAATGCCCCATCTTCTAATTGCTGGAGCGACAGGTTCAGGAAAAAGTGTTTGTTTAAATTGTATAATAACAAGTCTCTTTTACAAAGCCTCTCCTGATGAGCTTAAATTGATTCTTATTGATCCGAAAAGGGTTGAATTTGCAATTTATAATGATATTCCCTATCTTTTAACACCTGTAATTGTCGAGCCTGCGATTGCTATTAATGCCCTGAAATGGGCTGTAAGGGAAATGAAGGAAAGGAACAGGAAACTATCAGAGATACAGGCAAAGAATATAGAGCAATACAATATGAAGGTTAACCAGCTTTCTCAGGAGGGGAATAATGGTGAGATTTCAGAAGAGTTAAAGCCTCTTCCATACATTGTGATTATTATAGATGAGCTTGCAGATTTAATGGTTGGTAAAGGGAATCAAGCTATGGAAGTGGAAAATTGTATAACCTCTTTATCCCAGATGGCGAGGGCTGTTGGAATCCATCTAATAATTTCAACCCAGAGACCTTCAATAGATATTTTGACAGGAACTATAAAGAACAATCTTCCATGCAGAATTGCCCTGAGAGTTCCTACAAAGGTTGACTCAAGGGTTATCATAGATAGTGTTGGAGCTGAGAGACTTCTGGGGAATGGAGATATGCTATTCATGCCTCCTAATTCCTCACAACTAATAAGAATTCACGGAGCTTATATCTCTGAAACGGAAATTGCAAGAATTGTTAAATTTTTGAAAGAACAGGGGAAGCCTCGATATGACACATCAATTTTAAAGGAGGCAAAGAAAGAGGAATTTTTAGAGATTGAAGATGAGGAAGAGGATATTAAAGATGAGCTCTGGTGGAAGGCTGTTGAGCTTGTGATAATGCACAAAAGAGCTTCTGCAACTTTCCTCCAGACAAAGCTTAATATAGGATGGCCTAAGGCGTCCAAGCTTATTAACAAGATGGAAGAAGAAGGGATTGTTGGGCCACCTTCCGAAGGGCAGAAAAGGGAAGTTCTTGTTGGGATGGAGTATCTATCAAGAAGGAGAAAATCTTAGCTAAAACATGAGAGTTTTAAAATTCCATATTGGTAGAATGGGGGAAGAAGATCAGCTAAAATTTGATTTTGAGGATGGACTAATGAGAAGTGTTCAAGAGAGAATCGAATTAGGATTTATATTTATGAAACTTCCTATAATTGATGAAGCTCCATACAGAATATTTGATAAAATTGAGGATTATCGCAAATGGGCAGATAAGAAT
>CAZFCI010000119.1:0-3082 GCA_964517525.1 uncultured Clostridia bacterium
GTAATTATGGATTGGGGAATGAAAAATAGAATGGCAAGAATTTTTAAGCCTGAAACAGGGAAAACAGTCATGCTTGCAGTGGATCACGGGTATTTCTTAGGACCAATCTCAAAGCTTGAAAATCCTAAAAAAACAATAGAACCTCTAATCCCTTATACAGATGCTATTATGCTGACAAGAGGGATTCTGAGAAACTGTGTAAATCCAGATTTCAATGTTCCTATTGTTTTGAGAGTTTCAGGTGGAAATAGTATTGTGGGTAAAGAGCTTTCCAACGAGGAGATAATAACTTCTGTGAGAGAAGCTGTTAGACTGAATGTTTCAGCAGTTGCATTTTCAATTTATGTAGGAGCAGAGTATGAACATCAGACCCTTATTTCCCTTGCAAAATTGATTGATGAGTGCGAGGATTATGGGATTCCTGTTCTTGCTGTTACTGCTGTTGGAAAGGAGCTTGAGAAGAGAGATGCAAGGTATCTTTCTCTTGCATGCAGGATTGCTTCTGAACTTGGAGCGAGATTTATAAAGACCTATTACTGTGATGACTTTGAAAGAGTTGTTGAATCAAGCCCTGTTCCCCTTGTCATTGCTGGAGGACCAAAAATGGATTCTGAAGAAGAGGTTTTCAAGGTAGCCCATTCAGCAATATCTAAAGGAGCAAAGGGTGTTGATTTTGGAAGGAATATATGGCAGTCATCCCATCCTGTTGCAATGATTAATGCAATAAGGGCTATAGTTCATGAGGGTGCTGATGTCAAGACAGCTCTTGAGGTATTTAAAAGTGTAAAGGAAAAAACATCGTAGAAATTGAAATGATAAGGAAATCCTTTCTTCTAAAAATCTTCGACGCTGCCAATATGCAGAGGTGGAATGATAAGATAAGACCTGTTGAGTTGAGGGAGCTCGACAAACAAGCCCATAAAATGATTTTTGCCTATGTTCTCGGAAAGATATGCGAGAATGAAGGAGGATTTGATTGGATAAAAATAATTGAGGGAGGGATTTTTGAATTTCTCCAGAGGCTTGTTGTTACAGACATTAAACCCCAGATTTTTCACAAGATAAAGGGGGATCCTGACAAACTGAGACAATTGAATGAGTGGGTTTTCAGACAGCTTAAACCAATAATTTCACCAATAGGGAACAATTTCTCTGAAAGGTTTATGGAATATTTTTCCTCTTATGAAGAAGACATAAATAAAAAGATTTTAGGAGCATCCCATTTTCTATCAACGAAGTGGGAGTTCGGAATTATAGAGTGGGCAAATCCTGGAGGGTATGAGATTGAAAGTATAAGGAAGGACCTTGAGGAGAGGAGTAAAAAATTCAGAGATTTGAAAGGATTTGATTTAATTGTTAGCTCTTCAAACCTTAAAAATTTTATTGACCTTTGTGGTCAACTCAGATTTCAGGTCAGATGGAGTCATCTTCCAATGATTCCAAGAACATCTGTTCTCGGTCACACTCTTATTGTAGCAATCCTTTCCTATCTTTTTTCCCTTGAACTTAAAGCTTGCAGGCGCCTCTTGATAAACAATTTCTTTACAGGTCTTTTCCATGATTTACCTGAGGTTCTAACAAGGGATATAATTTCTCCTGTAAAAAAATCAATAGCAGGCCTTGAGAAAATTCTAAAGGAGTATGAAAGGAAGGAGATGAGGGAGAAGATTTACAATCTAATTCCCAAAGAATGGCATGATGAGATGAGAATTTATGCTGAGGATGAGTTTTCAAGCATTGTTAAAATAAATGGGGAAATCATTAGAATAAATTCAAATGAGATCCATAAAAAATATAACAGGGATGAGTATGACCCAAAAGATGGAGAACTTGTAAAGGCTATGGATGATCTTTCAGCCTTTGTTGAGGCTTTTTTGGCAAAGAGGAATGGTGTCTCAAATGAAAGGCTCGATGAAGCAATAGTTTCCCTCAAAAGGGAATACAAAGATAAATACATAGGTGATGTTAGTCTTGGTGAAATTTATGCTGATTTTGACTGAAAATGAAGGTTGCATTATATTACAGCAATTCTGATATAAGGATATCTGAGGTTCCATATCCAGATTTTTCAGAAAGGGAGCTTGTTGTAAAAATTGAAGCCTGTGGTATATGTGGCTCAGATTTGATGGAATGGTATAGAAAGGATAGAGTCCCCCTTGTTCTTGGGCATGAGATTGCAGGAGTTGTCGATAAGGTTGGAAGAGAAGTTAAAAATTTTAAAGAAGGTGATAGAGTAATTGTTGCCCACCATGTTCCCTGTGGTAAATGCCACTATTGTATTTATGGGAATGAGACTGTTTGTGAGACTCTTAGAAAAACTAACATATATCCCGGTGGATTCTCACAATTTGCAAGGATCCCTGTAATAAATGTTGAAAAGGGGCTATTTTTAATTCCCGAGGATTTATCTTTTGAAGAGGCTACCTTTGCAGAACCCCTTGGATGCGTTTTGAGAGCCCAGAGAAAAATTGGTATTATGCCTGGGAATAGTGTTGTTGTAATTGGAAGTGGAATATCAGGGATTCTCCACATCCAGATGGCAAAGCTTTATGGAGCAGGACCAATAATTGCCTCTGATATAAATGAATGGAGAATAGAGCTGGCTTCCAAATTTGGAGCAGATTTTACTTTTCATCCCGATGAGCTTAAAAATGGGGTAAAGAAAGTTTTAGGGGGTGAGCTTGCCGACATTGTTATCCTTTGTGCATCTTCAATATCAGCCTTTGAACTCTCTCTAAGGATTATAAATAGAGCGGGGAAAATTCTTTTTTTTGCCCCCTCAGAACCAGGCTCGAAAATATCAATTTCAATAAATGATTTATTCTGGAGAAATGACACACTGATCACAACATCCTATGCAGCCTCCCCATCCGACTATTCCTTTGCTCTACGATTAATTCATCTTAAAAAGATAAATGTGAAAGATATGATCACTCATGTCTTAGGAATTGATGAAATCCAGAAAGGATTTGACCTCGTGAGCAAACAAGAAGGTTCTCTAAAAGTAATTATAAAACCAAACAAATAGAACTTTCACGAAAAATCTTCAGGTTGGACTACAACAACTCTCTTAGGAGAAACA
>CAZFCI010000120.1:0-7382 GCA_964517525.1 uncultured Clostridia bacterium
ATAATGTGGGACCAACCCGCCAGAGAAGAATATAATGCATATTTTCCCCTTTTGCAAGAGGTAAGGATGGCTATCCAACCTCCCATCAGTTCCAACTTTTCAGCCAATCTTCTACTTGACATTTATTATTGCATCTCCTTATTTTCTGTTAAAAAAGATATTTTATAAAATATTGCAGTAATTAACAAGAGAAAATTTTGATTTATTCTTTCATATTTCCTTTTCTAAAAGTATGAATTTTTGATTTTTTCAAAACTGAGTGTAAAAATAAATTTTTTCAAGAACTTTAAAAGGAAATGATCGATGGAAAAAGAAGGGAAACTCCTTCAAACTCTAAATCTTCTCGATGCAACTCTCCTTGTGGTTGGAGCTGTTCTCGGTTCTGGGATATTTTTGACAACAGGGGATCTTGCTCTTTTTCTTCCTTCTCCTGGATGGATTCTTATCTCTTGGGTTCTTGGAGGATTTATAATCCTTGCAGGAGCCCTTACCTTCGCTGAACTTGGAGTTTCTCTCCCATACGCAGGAGGACAGTATATTTATTTAAGAGAAGCATATGGGAGATTTTTGAGCTTCCTTTACGGATGGACATTCTTTTTCGTAATTCAATGCGGAGGAGTAGCTGCAATTTCTGCTGGCTTTTCTGAATATTTGGGTTATTTCCTTCCCACTTTTTCTACCCAGAGTAAGCTTTTTACAATGAGAATTTTAGGATTTAAATACACTCTATACAATGGTCAAATTGTAGCAGTCTTAGCAATTATCTTACTTACTTTTCTCAATTATTTTGGACTGAAGATCGGAAGTAGAGTTCAAAATTTCTTTACTCTCATAAAACTGATGGCAATATTAGCCTTTGTTTTTATTGGCTTTATCTTTGGAAAAAGTGGAAACCTCAGTTTTAAAGATTTCTTTTCAACCTCAAATTTTGAAAAAGGATTGTTCTCAGCATTGGGGGCATCTCTTTTTGCTGTTTACTGGGCTTACGATGGATGGTACTCTGTAAACTGCACAGCGAGCGAAATAAAAAATGGAAGGAAAAACATTCCTCTTTCCCTTTTTCTTGGAATCTTAATTTTAATTTTTACCTATACATCAATCAATCTTTTGTATATTTTTTCTTTACCTATGAATAAAATTGCAGGTGTAAGAAGAATTGCTGAAGCTTCCGCTTTTTCTCTCTTTGGGAGCGAGGGTGCCAAGATAGTCTCTGCAGTAATAACAATTTCAATTTTTGGCTGTCTAAGTGCCACTGTAATTTACGGTCCGAGGGTTTTCTATGCAATGGCAAAGGATGGCTTGTTTTTCAGGAGTCTCTCACGAATACATCTAAGGTATAACTCTCCATCCAATGCGGTAGTTGCGCAAGGTATATGGTCTTCAATACTTGCTCTTTCAGGAAAGTTCCAGACTCTTTATGAATATGTCATTTTTGCTCTTATCCTTTTCTTCATCCTTTCAGGAGTTTCAGTTTTTGTATTAAGACAAAAACATCCTGAGTGGGAAAGAACTTACAGAGTTTGGGGTTATCCAATTGTTCCGATTGTATTTATTGCGTTTAATTTATGCCTTTTCCTGATCTCTGTTAATAACAGATTTTCCCAATTCTTACCAGGAATTCTAATTATCTCATCAGGAGTTCCTTTTTATTTCATCTTGCAGAGGATGAAAGGAGGCTCGTGATTCAGAATTTTTAATTAAAAAAAATTTGAATATTGCCATCTCAAAGTTATAATTAATCTTATGGAAAAAGATTTAACAGAGAAAATTCAAAAACTCGAAAATATATTGAAAGAAATGGAAAGTATTGTGGTTGCATATTCAGGGGGTGTTGACTCTACATTTCTTCTTGCTTTCGCAAGAAAAGTTCTCGGAAAGAAGAATGTTCTTGCAGTTACAGCTCAGACTGAGGTGGAGAGTAGAGATGAAATTGAAGAAGCCAAAGAAATATCATTGCTATTAGATGTTAATCACGAAATAATAACCTATTCTTTGCTTGAAAATAATGATTTTTCATCTAACCCCATTAATAGATGTTATTTTTGCAAAAAGATCTTAACAAAAAAAATAAAGAAAATAGCTGAAGAGAAAGGTTTTAAATGGGTTGTCGATGGCTCCCATCTTGAAGATGAAGAAGACATTAGATACGGAAAAAAAGCTCTTATTGAAGAGGGTATTAGAAGTCCTTTAAAGGAAGCTGGTTTCAGGAAAGAAGAGATAAGAATTGCTTCATCAGAAATGAATCTTCCAACATGGAACAAGCCTTCAAGTCCATGTCTCTCTTCAAGAATACCGATTGGAACTCCAATAACCCTTGAAGCTCTTCAAAGAGTTGAAAGGGGGGAAATGGTATTGAAAGAGGCTGGGTTTTCAGTTTATAGGCTGAGGGACCATTTCCCTTTTGCAAGGATTGAAATCGGAAAGAATGAATTTGGAAAGATTATGGATGAAAGGGTAAGGGAAAAAATTGTCAAGGCTTTGAAAGATTTAGGATATAAATTCATTTCCTTAGACCTTGAAGGATACAGGCAAGGTTCCTTTCATAGAGGTTAGAATACTGAAGGTTTTTAAGAGACCCAATCATAAGGTTCAAGTAAATCGATTTTTTATTTTTCAAAAAATTAAAAAATTGGCTTCAAGGGTTTTTTTGACAATTTTATAAAAAATTTTTAAAATAAATTGAAAAATTATGAAATGAAGGAAAGAAAGAGAGTAGAGGTTGTAAGAGAGAAGTTAGAAAAAGTTATTAATGATTCTTACAGTGAGGATGATGTCCATGAACTTATTACATGCCTTTACCATGTTTTATTTTCAATAGTTAGAAATTTTAGAACCAGAGCAATAGAGAAAGGAGGTTATGGAAAGGAGGATGTTGTAAATATAGCTCTTTCAACATTTTTTGAAGAGGATAAAGAAGAAAAATATTCAACTTTAAAAAGGCTATTTTCTCCTATTGTTAATTCAAATCTTTCGATTAGAGAGTTTTCAGATTTTCTTTATGCAATCCTCATAAGGAGAGTTAAAGAGGCTTTGGCAAAACTTCTGCATGAAGTTTATCCAGTCCAAACAAAATTGAGAATATCCTTTTTTTATTTTTTAAAAAATTCAAAAGATTTGAAATTTGAAAAGAGGGGTAGCGATATCATTATTTGGCTTAAAGATTTTCCCCTTTCTCTTCCTCCTTTGAGCTACGGGAATGTTCTGTCTGAAAGCATCTCTTTAATGTTATGGAATAAGAAACCATCTTCTTTTCTGGCTGAGTTATTTAATTCCTTTAGAGCAAGAAATATCTACAATCCTGTTTATCTAAGGGATTTAATTGATGTTTATATTACACTGAATCCTATTAAAAGTTTTGATAAAGAAGATGTAAAAAGTAAAAAGAATTTTTTGGATGTCGATAGCGCTGAGGAGCTTATAGAAGACCTGATCAAGAAAATAGAAGAAGAAAATAGAGAATTGGTAAATGGGTATGTGAAGAAGAGAAAAATTTCCGAAACGCAAGGAGAGGCATTTATTAAGGCTGTTAATGATATTATTTATGACTGGCTTCATGCAATAAAGGAGTGTTCCTTCTATCGTTATCTCAGTTTTTATACTAATGAGATTGATGTTTTTTCCTATAGAAGGGAGAAAAGGAAGATTCTTGAATACCTTGTAAAGAGGTCAAAAAAATTGATCAAGGAAAAAATTCTAAACCTGTTTTAAGAAAAAGAGCCAAAAAAGGGATTTTCAAGGAAAATTTTCTGCAAATTGAATTATTTTAACCCTAAATATAATAGAAACATTTCAACCCCCATAAAGGCGGTGAAGAGGAAAGGGAGGGGGTTGAATTTCAAAGATTAATTTTTGACAAATTTTTTTCGATGTGATAAATCTACTATTTTGATAGAGGATGTAGAGAATGAAAATCTCAAAAAAAGGTGAGTATGCTTTGAAGGCAATGATATATTTATCTTTACATTACGGGAAAAGAGCAGTTCAAATAAAGGAGATTTCTGAAAATGAAAATATTCCAAAAAAATTCCTTGAACAAATCCTACTCTCTCTTAAAAAAGCAGGGCTTCTTCAGAGTAAACCCGGAACCGGAGGTGGATACTCCCTTTCCCGCTCCCCTGGAGAAATAACCCTTGCAGAGGTGATTAGAATAATTGATGGTCCCCTTGCACCCATTAGATGTGTGAGTAAGTGGGCACCTGTAAAATGTCCTATTGAAAAAGATTGTGGACTCCAGAAAGTTATGCAGAAAGTTAGGAATGCAATTGCAAGGATTCTTGAAAATATTACATTTGAGGACATTTGCAAACGAAAGAAGTATTAGAAATTTTGGATAAGGGTATGAAAAAGTTAATTTTTTTATTCTCTTTTTTGTCTATCCTCTCCATAGAGAATTTTTCTTTCCCTCAGAATAGAGAACTTAAGGGAACTATTTCTTTATCAGGTGCATGGGCAATATACCCTACAGCAATTGCATGGGCTGAAGCATTTCAGAGAAAGAATTCTGGAGTAAAGATTGAGGTTTCTGCAGGAGGAGCTGGAAAAGGGGTTGCTGATCTTCTAGCAGGATTTGTGGATATAGGAATGGTTTCGAGGGATCCGAGCCCTTCTGAACTTGAAAAGGGTATTTTCCCTGTTTTAATTCTCCATGATGCTGTTTTTCCAATTATTTCTGAAAAAAATCCTTTCATTGAAGAGGTAGTTAAAAGAGGGATAAATAGGGAGATTTTCATTGCTATTTATGAAGGAAGGATCAAGAACTGGGACGAAGTGATAGGAAGAAAAGTTGGAAGACCTATCCATGTTTATACTCGTTCTGATTCATGTGGTGCAGGAGAGAGCTGGGCAAAATACCTTGGGAAGAAGCAGGAGGATTTAAAAGGGATAGGAGTTTACGGTGATCCAGGAATCCTTGCCTCCGTTAGTAGAGATCCTTTTGGGATTGGATATTCCAATTTTAGCTATGTTTTTGAGAGAAATGGCTCAATTCTTAAAGGTATAAAGCTTGTCCCTATCGATTCAAATAATAATGGGATTGCAGATAAGGGGGAGGTTTACAGTAACAGGGAGGAAGCTTCAAAAGCAATAAACAAGGATAAATATCTTGTTAGAAGAAAAAATTATTTTTTTACAAAAGGAAAGCCAAAAGGACTTGTAAAAGATTTTGTAAAATTTGTTTTATCCGATGAAGGAGCTAAGATTGTTGAGGATATAGGAACGAGTTTGCCTCTTCCAAAGGAAGAAAGGGAGAAAGTTTCAAGATCATTGGAGTAGGGATGGACTGGCGAAGGTTAAAGGATTTGTTAGCAAGTAGGCTAACCTTTTTTATGACTTGTTTTCCAATTATTTTATTATTTTTAATTGGGTTAATTCTATTTCTCAAAGGTAAGCCTCTTCTTGAAATAAAATCTCTCAAAGATATCCTTTTTTCCTTATCCTGGCATCCTTCCAATGGAAATTTTGGTCTGGGATCCTTTATTTTGGGAACTTTATGGGTTGTAACTATAGCATTGATAATAGCTGTCCCTTTAAGTGTTTTAACTGCAGTTTATATTTCAGAATTTG
Organism: uncultured Clostridia bacterium; assembly: GCA_964517525.1. Classification (GTDB taxonomy): domain Bacteria; phylum Acidobacteriota; class Aminicenantia; order JBFLYD01; family JBBIMS01; genus JBBIMS01. The sequence continues at coordinate 5,563 of CAZFCI010000120.1, forward strand.
CTCCAAAAAAGTTAAAGGAGTTTTCAAAACCTTTAATAGATTTACTTGCTGGCATTTCGCCTGTTGTCTATGGTGTTTGGGGAATCCTTGTGGTTGTTCCGATTATAAGGGATTACATAATTCCTTTCTTTAATGATAAATTTCCATTCTTCCCCTTTCGCTCTGATAACTTCACAGGTTTCAGTGTCCTTGCTGGTGGTATTGTCCTTGCTGTGATGATATTTCCAATAATAATCTCAATTGTTGAGGATGTTATGAGTTCTGTCCCCTTTGAGATGAGAGAAGCGTCCCTTGCCCTTGGAGCCACAAAATGGGAAACAGTCAAATATGTTGTTATAAGAAAGGCGTTTCCAGGGATAATCGCTGGAGTTGTTCTCGGACTTTCAAGGGCATTTGGAGAGACAATGGCTGTTTTGATGGTCTCAGGCTGTGCCCTTAACCATATCCCAAAATCGATTTTTGACCCTGCTTATCCTCTGCCAGCTCTCATAGCAAATACTTATGGAGAAATGATGTCAGTTCCTTTATATGACTCCGCAATCCTGTTTTCTGCTTTTGTTCTTTTGATTTTGACAGCTATATTCAATGTTATTGGATGGAGTATACTTTTAAAAATTGAGAGTCGAGGATGAGGAGAAGACTGGAAGAGAAAATATTGAAATTTCTAATGATATTCTCTGTAATTGTTGTTTTTGGCTCCCTTTTACTCATTCTTGTTACAATATTTGTAAAAGGTTTTTCTTCTCTCAGCCTTGATATTTTACTCAAGACTCCTAAGGGAGGTTATTATCTTGGAAGAGAAGGAGGAATATTGAATGCTATCCTTGGCTCCTTGGTCCTTGGCATTTCTTCCACTTTTCTATCCTTTCTTTTTAGCCTCCCAATAGCTCTTTACCTAAACAATTTTTTAAAGAGAGGCTCAAAGTTTGCCTTTATTGTTAGGTTTTCCCTTGATGTTCTATGGGGAATCCCATCAATTGTCTATGGAGCTTTTGGCTTTACTCTAATGGTTTTAATTGGTCTTAAAACCTCTCTTTTGGCAGGAATTATAACTTTATCATTTTTGATTCTTCCAATTATGGCAAGGAGTATGGACGAAGTTCTGAAAATGGTACCTTCTGAGTTGAAAGAAGCATCTTATGCTCTTGGAGCTAACAAAATAGAAACATCCATAAAAGTCGTTTTGAGACAAGCATTTCCCGGAATATTAACAGCAATACTAATTTCCTTTGGTAGGGGAATTGGAGACGCTGCCTCAGTCCTTTTCACTGCAGGTTTTACTGATAACCTTCCAACTTCTCTTTTAAAACCTGTTGCAACTTTACCCTTAGCAATATTCTTCCAGATCTCAACTCCGTTTCCAGAAGTTCAAAAAAGAGGATATGCTTCTGCCTTTATCCTTACATTAATTGTTCTTTTGATAAGTATAATTTCAAGAATTCTATCAAAGAGATTTTCAAGATACAGGGTGAGGTAAAAATGGATTGGAGAACTCATATAAGTGTTAGAAACCTTTCTGTTTGGTATGGTAAGACAGAGGTTATAAAAAATGTTTCTGTGGATATTCCAGAAAAGAAAATCACAGCAATAATCGGACCTTCTGGATGCGGGAAGACCACCTTTCTAAAATCATTAAATCGATTAATTGAACTCCAGGAAGATGTAAAGATTAATGGTTCAATTCTTGTTGATGGAGAAGAGATCTATAGTCCGGAAATTGATGTAAATAGTTTAAGAAAAAAAATAGGGCTTCTTTTTCAGAAACCTCAGGTTCTTCCAATGTCAATTTATGACAATGTTGCCTATGGACCTAGAATTCA
>CAZFCI010000121.1:0-8722 GCA_964517525.1 uncultured Clostridia bacterium
TATCCCCGTTAAATTGTTGGGAAAGCTCTTCAAGGGCTTTGTCTATTGAGGTTTCATCAAAATCCTTCAAAAATTCTTTCAGCATTTTTGTTGAAACAGGAGATGGTGAGGCAAAAATTATGCTTTCAATTAATCCTTTAAGCGTAAACTCTTCTTTCATTTGAACCTTTTCTCCAAAGCTTTATTTCTATCTCTCCAAATTCTCTCTTCTGTAATGCTATGATTATTCCTCTTCTTATAAGCTCTAAAACCGCAAGAAAAGTTACAATAATCTCCTCGATTGATGTAGAGTTTTCGAGGTATTCAAGGAGCTTGATTTTATTTTTAATCCTTAAAACACCCAATAACTCTGAGATCTTCTCTTCAATAGAGACTTTCCTTTCCCTGTATGGAATGGATTCCTCTTTTTCTTTCCTTTTTGCAACTTCTATAAAAGCCCTGGCAATTTCATAAAGAGAAGGAAATTTCCATATTGGCTCTCTTTCCATTTCTTCCCATTTTCCCTTTCTTAATATATTTACAGATTCTTCAAGCCTTTTCAAAGATAAAGCAAAATTTTTTATTATTCCATATGTCTCTATTCTATCCCTCAGAGCATATTCCTCATCCTCTTCACCCTCTTCTAATTTTATTTTTGGGAGTAGACGGGATGATTTTAGATGGATCAAAATCGAAGCCATTAAAAGAAAATCTGCTTCCCTTGAAGGATTTATAAATTTTTTCTCTTCAAGGTATCTTAAATATTCATCGGTAATTTTTGTAAGAGAAATTTCCCAGATACTTACTTCTTCTTTTTTGACAAGAAAGAGAAGAAGATCTAAGGGACCTTCAAAGAAACCCAGGTCTATCCTAAATCCATCTTCCATGATCAAAGGCCAATTTTTCTGTAGACTTCCTCCATTGTTTGACTTGCTTTCATTTTGGCTTTCTGTGCTCCATCCTTAAGAATTTCCTCCACAAGCCCTGGGGTCTTAAGGAGATTTTCCCTTCTTTCCCTTATCGGATCCATAAAATTTTTTAAATTTTTTATCAAAATTTTCTTGCAATCAATACAACCAATCCCAGCACTCCTGCAACCAGCCTCTATCTCATTTCTTTCCTCCTGGGATGAGAAAACCTTGTGATAGTCATAGACAGGACAATCCTCAGGCTCTCCGGGATCCTCCCTTCTTTTCCTTCTTGTATCTGTAATCATTGGAAGAATTTTTCTCTCTACCTCTTCTGGCAGGTCTTTAAGAAGAATTGCATTCCCATAACTTTTGGACATTTTTCTTCCATCTGTTCCTGGAAGTCTCGGAACAGGAGTTAAATAGGCTTGAGGCTCAGGGAATGTCTCTCCATAGAAATTATTAAATCTTCTAACTATTTCCCTTGCAAGCTCAACATGGGGAACCTGATCCTCTCCTACTGGAACCCAATTGGCTTTATAAATTATTATATCAGCAGTTTGGAGAACAGGATAACCAAGAAATCCATAAGTTGAAAGGTCTCTATTTGCAATTTCCCTCTGCTGTTCCTTGTAAGTTGGAACCCTTTCTAACCATGGAACTGGAACAAGCATTGAGAGTATCAGATGTAGCTCTGCATGTTCCTTTACATCACTCTGGTTGAACATCACACATTTCTCAGGATCAAGCCCCACAGAAATCCAATCTACAAGCATCTCCTTTATCCATTGTTTAAGCTCGTAAGGATTTTCATACTCGGTGGTTAGAGCATGCCATGTTGCAATTTCATAATAACATTCATAAATATCTTGAAGTTTTACCCAGTTAGATAAAGCTCCTACCCAGTGACCCAAATGGAGAGGACCGCTTGGTCTCATTCCTGAAAGAACTATTTCCTTCATACTCTATAACTCCATAAGAAATCTTAACATAAAATCCTGAATAGGTATCAAAAATATTCTAAGAAGGAAACTAATAACACCAAGGTATAAAAGAAGAAGTAGAATGAAAAATCCGTAAGGTTGGAGCATTCGATATTTTGCAGATAGAGGATATGGAAGGAATCTGTATAAAACATTGCTACCATCAAGGGGTGGAACTGGAAGGAGGTTGAAAAAGGCAAGGAGGAGATTAACAATAATTCCATAATAAAGGAAAAGAGAAAAGCCTTTAATGGGAAGGTAAACCGTTCCAGCTGATGGAGATTCTTCAGAAATTTGTCCTATTAGGAAAACAGGGACCCATTTGAAAAATAAAGTGAGAAAAATTAAGATAAAAAAGAATATCAAAGCTAAACCTATGTTTGAAAGAGGTCCTGCCAGTGATATCCACATCATATCTTTTTTTGGATGGCGAAGGTAGGTAGGGTTCACAGGAACTGGATTTGCCCATCCAAAAACTGGCAATCTCAAGATTATTAAAATAAGAGGGAAAAGAATAGTGCCAACAAGACTTATATGATTTATAGGATTGAGGGATATTCTTCCCATAAGTTTTCCAGTTGGGTCTCCAAGTCTATACGCAACATAGGCATGCATACATTCATGGACTGAAAGGGAAAGGAGTATAACTATTAGATAAAGTATACCATCAAAAATTCTTACCATATTACATTTTAAAATAACATAAATTTTTTTAAAAGCCAAATTCTGGATTTTGCTAAGGATTTATAGAAACTATATTCTCCACCAGTAGGAGAACTTGACAAAGATATTTCCAGAGGATTTTCTGTAAATTCCTTCGATTCTTTCATATTTGGAGTCATAACCAGCGAAGAAAACAATTCCTGGCTTTAAAATCCAGCTAAGGAGAAATGAGCCGTAAAGCTCTTTGTAATAATGGTTGTAATCAAGGATTACTCTTGTTGAAAGATTTTTGTGGAGCTGATACTCTGCTCTTCCTCTCCAGACATTGTAATCAATAACAGTCTCTCCACCTCTCTCCTTCCAGAACTCGTATTTTTGATATGAAACTCCAAGCCTGACCCTTTCCATTGGTTTGAATTGTGTCCAGAGGAAACTGCTGAAATCCCATCCCAAGTATGGATTTTCAGAATCATAGAGAATCCCTTCTCCCAATCTCATTCCTCCTTCTATTTCAAGCCATTTTAAAAGATATGTTGAGAGGGAAAAGCCACCGTATTTCTTCCTGAAATCGATATCCTGATACTTTTCCATAGAATTAGTAAAGTAGAGGGCAAGTCTGTTGAAATCTCCTATCCTGAAGTCTATCAGGGTTTGAAGAGCATCTTCAATTTGAGAGTTCATTTCATAATCATAATATCTTTGATAGTTTATATGAGCTGATGCCTGGTTGAGAAATTTCTTCTGGGGATAAACTGATAATGAAAGCCAGCTCCCGATTTTCTGATAATCCTTTCTGTTTATAAATCCTGACAAAGCTTCAAATTCAGGATGAACTGCTTTATAGGAAATTCCACCTGAAATGTATCTCGAATTGTAAAAAGTATTTATGTAATAAGCAGGTTTATAATCACTTTTTTCATCACCAATTGATGTATTGGAGAGGGTAGCCTGATAAACAAAATAAAAGTTCTTTTTAAACTTCAACTGCCCGTCAACTCCAAATACTCTGTTAAAGGAGCCATCAATCTCTTTGTCAGTAAATGTTAAACCGAGATAAGCCTCTTTGTATAGATCCATCTTCAACCTGAAAATATTGAAGATCGCCTTCTCATCACCTCCCTTTGAATCCACTATTTCCCACAGGGATTCTGTTGGCTTGCTGTCCATGGCGGTCATATAACCTATTGTAAATCTGCCTGCTTTTCCAGTTATCTTACCGCCCCAGCGTGGGTCTATTATCCTTCTCGTATAGACAATATCAATGGAAGGGTGATTGAAAATTTCATATCCCTCAAGGAAGAAGGGTCTTTTCTCAGGCCAGTAGAGAGCATATCTCTGATTAACATCAATTTGAGGAGCATCAGCCTCAATGTGGCTGAAGTCAGGATTAAAGGTAAAATCAAGAATTATGTTGGAACTAAGCCCATATTTAAAGTTCAAACCTGCTTCAGGGTCTATTTTTTCCCCTTCTCTTTTTATTGATGTAAAGACAGGCATTATTTCAATGTTCCTTCCCCTTTCAATCTCACCTTCCAGTAAAATCTCCACTGCCTGTGTAAGGAGGGAAGGGATATCCCTTGAAAAGGCAGGATAAGAAATCAACTCAGATTTTCTTGGTATATTTCTTCCTAAAAGAAGCCCCCATCTATGTTCTTTTTTATTTGGAAATCTTATACTCTTGAAGGGAATCTTTATCTCAACTTCGTATCCTTCATTTGTAATTCTTCCATTGGAATAAAAAACTGTATCCCATGATGGATCGATATTATCAGAACCACCCTCCTCTGTTCTTATTCCATCCATCTGAATACCAAAGGGGTTAGCAAAAAAGGTGAAAGCCCTCCTCTTTTCGTTGAAGGTGTCGAGGAATATAAGAATCCAATCGTCTGTGAAGATCTGATCCCTCTGAGCAAGGGTAGCCCTTATCTTTTTTGGCTCAGAATCAAAACATTTAAAAGCCATATATAAATTTTCCCTATCATAGCCAATGTAAAATAATGTTTTTTCAGAAGGAGCTCCCTTCTCCTTAGGTGTAAATTGGACAAAATCTTCAATCTTCAGCGCCTCACTCCATTCTGGATTTTCCTCTACAGCACCGTCAATTTTGGGAGGATTAGAGATTCTTGGTATTTTAAGGGTTTCTGAGGAATAAAGATTTAAAAAAAGCAAAGAAATTGACAATATTGTATAGCTTATTCTCTTCATCTTCCAAACTCCTTAATCAAACTCATATAATAAAAACGAATATCATCACAAAAAAGTTCCTTTAGATTCCCTTTGCTTTTAGAAACTTGTTTAAGTAAAATAAAACCATGAAAAAAGTTTATCATCTTGATCTTGATGATTCCTTAATTGAAGGGGCTAAGTATGCTCTTCTTCCTGGAGATCCTTTCAGAGTGGAGAGAATCGCAAATTATGTTTCTGAGAGATTTAATACATTTTCAAAAGAACTTGCCTGGAAGAGGGAGTTTTGCTCCTATCTCACTGAAATAGAAGGGGAGAAAATTTTGGTTGTTTCGACAGGAATTGGAGGACCTTCCACATCTATTGCAGTTGAGGAACTTTCAATGCTTGGATTAAAAACATTGATAAGAGTGGGGACAACAGGTGCGATTCAGAAATCCATTGAAATTGGAGATGTTGTTATAACCTCTGCTTCTGTTAGGCTTGATGGAGCTTCATCCCATTACGCTCCAATTGAGTATCCAGCATCTGCAAATTACGAGGTTGTCCAAGCCTTAAAGGAAGGAGCTATTATCCTGGGTTTCAAAGAGGGAAGATTTAGAACAAAAGGGGAAAGGGCATTCCATATTGGAATTACTGTATCCTCAGATACATTCTATCCAGGACAGGAGAGATATGATTCCTATACAGGTTATGTGATAAGGAAATTCAGAGGAAGTAAGGAGGAGTGGGAGAAATTGAAATGTTTGAATTATGAGATGGAAACAGCAACCCTTCTTACCCTTTGCAATGTTTTTGGTCTTAGATGTGGTGCTGTTACAGGAGTTATAAATACAAGGAGTGAGGGAGAGGAAATTACTGAATCTGCCCTTAAGATTGGCGTTGAAAATGCTATTTCAGTTGCTGTTGAGGGGATTAAAATTTTGATTGAAAAGGATAAAAAGGAAAGATGAAAACTGCAGTTATCTACTCAGAGCATTTCCTTCACCATAACACAGGAGAGGGACATCCTGAATCTCCTGAGAGATTGAGGAGAATTATCGATTATCTAAAAAGTAACCCCCAGTTTAAAAGTCTTGATTTTTTTGAGCCAAGACCAGCTACAATTAATGAAATAGAGTATGTTCATGGGGGAGATTATATTCAAAGGGTGGCGAGAATTTGTGAGAGGGGAGGGGGTAATCTTGATCCCGATACAGTCCTTTCAAGGGAGTCATTCAATTCTGCCATTCTTGCAGTAGGAGCAGGTTTAACTGCTTCTGATTTGATAATGGAAGGGAAGGTTAGGAATGTTTTCTGTGCAGTTAGACCACCAGGACACCATGCAGAAGAGGATAGAGGAATGGGTTTTTGTATATTTAATAATGTTGCTGTAACGGCAAGGTATTTACAGAAAAAACACGGTATTGAAAGAATATTGATAATTGACTGGGATGTTCATCACGGAAACGGAACCCAGCGAATATTTGAGGAGGATGATTCTGTATTCTATTTTAGCATTCATCAGTACCCCCATTATCCAATGACAGGAAGAGCAGAAGAAAGGGGGATTGGAAAAGGAGAGGGATTTACTCTGAATGTCCCTCTTAGCCCTGGTTCCGATGATAAGGTCTATCTTCTCATCTTTAGAGAAGTTCTAAATCCAATTGTCGAAAATTTTAAACCCCAATTTATCCTCATATCTGCTGGTTTTGACTGTCACAGGGGCGATCCCCTCGGAGGGATGCTTGTCACAGAAGCTGGTTTTTATGAAATTACTAAAATTGTTGTAGAATGGGGAAAAAAGTTTTCAGAGAATAGAATTTTAAGCCTTCTTGAAGGGGGTTATTCTAAGGAATACCTTCCTTTATCAGTTGGAGCTCATGTATTAGCCCTTATGGAAGAAGTTTTCAGTTGATCACTCCTTGAATCTTAAGGGTAGCCCTCCTGTTATTGAAAGGGAAAGATTGAAAAATAAACCAACAATCAGCATGGCTATAAAGGAAATTATAAAGTAGACTATTGGACCTACAATAACAAGGAGAAAACCAAGACCTGCAAATGGTAGTGCTTCTTTTGGGACAAAAGCACTTCCAACAAGGAAGATAAGAAGTAGAACTATGAATGATAGTATCAGGTAAAGGACACTCACTACAAGGGCAAGCTTCACAACATTCACACTTTTTAGATTTAATTCTTTCATGTTTACCTCCTTGCTAAAACCTTACCATTGAAAAAGAGAAAAAGCAAATTTTTTAGTTGAACTATCTTGAATTTTGTGTTAATAAGTTATATTTCCAATTTATGAAGGAGGAACCGATGGATTTCACTTTGAGTGAGGAACAATTAGCTTTGCAAGCTCTCGCAAGGGAGTTTGCACAAAAGGAAATGAGGCCTAATGCCTCAAAATACGATGAAGAAGAGTCATTCCCATGGGAAATTATGCAGAAAGCTTTTGAAGCTGGTTTCCTTTCCTCTTCAATTCCTTCTGAATATGGAGGTGGAGGGCTTGGAACCCTTGACACAGTTATTGTTTGTGAGGAACTTGCATGGGGTTGTGCTGGAATGTATACATCAATAATGGCTAATTCTCTTGCTCTGACCCCTATAATCCTTTTTGGAACAGATGAGCAGAAAAAGAAATTTTTAACTCCATTTACAAAGGAGATGAAATTTGCTGCCTTCGCCCTTACAGAAAGGGAAGCTGGCTCAGATGCAGGAGCATTGAAAACAATTGCTAAAAAGGTTGAAGGAGGATATGTAATAAATGGTTCCAAATGTTTTATTACCAATGGTGGGGTTGCATCCCTTGTGACAGTTTTTGCCAATGTTGACATAACAAAGGGTCCAAGGGGGATAACTGCTTTCATAGTTCCAACCGATTCTCCAGGTTTTAAAGTTGGAAAGATTGAGAAAAAAATGGGGCACAGAGCGTCTAATACAGCTGAGCTTTATTTCGATGATGTATTTGTTCCTCAGGAAAATCTCCTTGGAAAGGAAGGGATGGGCTTCCTTGTAGCAATGAAGACCCTTGATAAAGCAAGACCTTCTGTTGGAGCAGGTGGAGTAGGGGTTGCGAGAGCTGCTTATGAGCAGGCATTGGAGTATGCAAAGGTAAGAAAGCAATTTGGCCAACCCCTTGCATCCTTCCAGCATATAGCCTTTAAACTTTCTGATATGGCAACTGAAATTCAGGCGGCAAGACACCTTGTTTATCATGCAGCATGGCTTCTTGACAGGAATGAGAAAGCTACAAAAGAAGCAGCTATGGCAAAGGCTTATGCAACAGATGTTGCAATGAGAGTGACTGTTGAAGCTCTTCAGATTTTTGGAGGGTATGGATATATGAAGGATTACCCTATGGAGAAATTTATGAGAGATGCAAAACTACTACAGATTTATGAGGGAACTAACGAGATCCAGAGGTATGTAATTTCGAGGGAGATTTTAGGACCTTTAAAATAGAAATTTAAAAGATCAAATATTCTTACTTCCTATTTGAATTTGCTAATTTCATTATAATTTATTTATCAATATTTACTTTGGTTATTACTCGATATAACTGTTGCTAATGGCTCGTTCGACACAGAAAGCTTTATAAAAGAAAATTATTTTTATTGGTAAAACTTGCAGGGGTTAAGAAAAGGGAAAATCTTTTGGTGAATATAAAATTAAGAATTTGACTTTTGTCTAAAATCTTTTTAAAATTCCCGTGAGGAGGTTGAAGATGAAAGGGAATATGGGAGCATTGGATAGAATATTGAGAATAATTATTGCAGTGGTTTTTGGGATTCTTTATTTCGCAAAGGTTGTGACAGGGACAATTGGCATAATCCTTCTTGTAATTGCCATAATATTCTTGCTCACAAGCCTTGTTGGATACTGCCCTCTTTATTCAGTTATAGGGGTCTCAACAAAGAGAAAGGCATAAGTTTTTAAATTTTTAAGAAAAATTTAAGCTAAAAGGAAAGTAAGAAATGCTTATTTTTCATCTACTTTTGCCATATCACTGCAAGACTTTTAGGC
>CAZFCI010000122.1:0-2641 GCA_964517525.1 uncultured Clostridia bacterium
CTTATTGCCTCCACATACTGATTACCTCTGAAAATTAATTCCTTCTCCAGTTCCCTTTTTATAACTGTCTTCCAGGGAATGTATGAAATCAAAAGAAAAATCTCCATTACTGAAAGAGAAATAAGGAGTATAAGAAGTGTTAATCCTTTTGAGTTTATGTATTTATCTTTCATTTTAAAAAGCTTAATTGTATGCTAATTACCAGGATGAGTAGGGAGTTCCTTCTGAAGATATTCTGTCAGATCCACTCTTCACATCAATGATACCCCTCTCCTCTTCTAAAAGAAATTCATTTTCCTTCGGCTCTTCCCTTATTAGAACCCATGTATCCTTCGATTTTGTTATTGGATCCTCTGGTATTGTTCTCAAATATCCCTCATCAACAAGCTCTTGTAAGGATTTAGGATACCGTTTTTTATCAACATAAAATTGATCAATAACCCTTCTAATCTGATATAAATTCTCTTTTAGAACGACTTCCCTTGCCCTTTTAGTGGTTCCCTTAAACTGGGGGAGAGCGATAGAGGCAATAATACCAATCAGAGCCATAACAACAAGGAGCTCAATTAAGGTAAATCCTTTAAAGTTTCTGCTAAATTTATCTTTCATTTTCTATTTTAGAGTAAATATTTTACCATGTTTTATATTTAGTTCCATCCAGGGCAATATCCTCACTCTTTGTGTAAACATCCCAAACATTCTTCCCTCCCCATACTGTAGATTCTGGAGGATCCTGATATGCTCTCAGTCCCCAATCCGTTGAATTTGTCATTGGATCTAAGGGAATTTTTCTCAGAAATTTCACTTTCTTCCCTTTCTCTCCTATAAGTTCCACACCCTCAACAAGAATTTTTAAATTGGGAGGATAACCTTCTGTGTCAGGATCGACCTTTATCTTACCTTGATCCGCAAGTCTTTTATACTCGTCAATTGCTTCCCTTATTGTCCTGAGAGCTTCTCTAAGCTCAATTTCTTTTTCCCTTTTTACAGCAGCTTTCCCCATTGGGTACACAGCAGCTAAAAGTATTGCAAGGATTGCAAGGGTAACAAGTAACTCAACAAGAGTAAGTCCCTTCACTCCTCTTAACAAATTCATAACTTGGAAAATGGAGAATAATTTTTTCTTTTTCTTTCCTGATTCCCCCTGTTGTAAGGTCTCTCGGACTTTTGGGGAGGGGATGGCTGAAGAGCTTTTCTGCTCAGTTTTATCCTTCCAAACTCATCAATGTCAATAACTTTTACCTCAAGTTCCTGTCCTTCCTTTATAACATCTCTTACATTCTTAATTCTGTAATTTGCAATCTCTGATATGTGAAGAAGTCCAACTACATTAGGTCTTATTTCAAGAAAAGCTCCATAATCTTCAATTCTCTTCACTTTACCTGTGTATATTTTTCCAACCTCAACTTCCTCAACCATTATGATTTCCTTTATAAGAGCTATTGCTTCTTCGAGGGATTTTGGATCAGGAGCTGCAATTGTAACCTTCCCATCATTTTCGACATTGATTTTAACCCCTGTTTTTTCTATTATTCCTTTTATAGTCTTTCCAGCTGGACCTATCAAATCCTTTATTTTGTCAGGATTTATCTCAATAATACCAATTCTTGGAGCATAGGGAGAAATTTCCTTCCTTGGCTCAGGAATAACTTCAAGCATTTTATCCAAGACTTGAAGTCTTGCTTCCTTTGCCTGCATTAAAGCAGATTCGATTATATCAAATGTTACATTTTCCACTTTTATGTCCATCTGAAGTGCTGTAATTCCATTCCTTGTCCCTGCAACTTTGAAATCCATATCTCCGTAATGGTCTTCAAGTCCTGCAATATCTGTGAGAGTAACCCAGTTGCCATCTTCAATGATTAAGCCCATTGCTATACCAGCAACTATCATTTTAAGGGGGACACCTGCATCCATTAAAGCAAGGGTTGCTCCACAAACTGTAGCCATTGAGGATGAGCCATTGGATTCGAGAATATCGGAGACAATTCTTATTGTATATGGAAAAACATCTTCATCAGGAATTGCTGGAACAAGAGCTCTTTCAGCAAGAGCTCCATGCCCGATCTCCCTTCTCCCAGGTGCTCTCAAAAATGAAACCTCACCCACACAGAAAGGTGGAAAATTGTAGTGAACCATGAATCTCTTCACAGCATTCTCATCTTCCAAAATATCAAGCCTCTGAACATCTTCGAAAGTTCCAAGGGTTGCAGTCACAAGAGCCTGAGTTTCACCTCTTGTAAAAAGAGAGGAGCCATGAGTTCTTGGTAAGTGTCCAACTTTTATCGAAATTGGCCTTATATCCTTAAAACCTCTTCCGTCAGGCCTTCTTCTATTTATTAACACATCCTCTCTAAAGATTCTCTTCTTCAATTCATTAAAGTATCTCTCTGTATCTCTTCTTTTTTCTTTATCTTCCTCTGGAACTTCAGATAATAGTTCCTTCAAAATTTCATTTATGTTTTTTTCCCTCTCCTTTTTTTGAGGAGTCCTTACAGCCAAAAGGAGCCTTTCTCCAATCCTATTTCTCAATTCAGCCAGTTTATCTTCATCAAAGGTTAGGGGCATAAAAGATTTTTTAACTGGATTTACCTTTCTCCAAAGCTCCTTTTCAATTTCGATAATTTGCTTTATATATGGA
>CAZFCI010000123.1:0-1636 GCA_964517525.1 uncultured Clostridia bacterium
AAAATCCTAAATTAAAGAAGAAGCTCATTTAATCACACCTCTTAACTCAGAGATATTTTTAATTTAATTTTTTTCAGTTTAGATAAATTCCATCCTCCATTCTGAAATTTTGTAAACCTCACTTTGGAGGAGGTGGGCAATTTGCTTCATCTAAACCTGAACATGGGTATGTATGAGATTTAACAAAAATCCATATAATCCCGTTTCTCTCTTCCACTTTTTGGCACACAATGTTAAATATCTGATAGCAAAAAAGGTTTAGACAAAAGCCTGTTTCCAAATCAAAAGAAGCACAATACCAACCTTCTCCATGGGTAGGGCACCATTCGCTGCATCTCCTCTCTGCACCAAGCCAACAATTAAATGTCCAACAAGATTGGGAAAGGAGAAAATAGCTAAGATTAATAAGCAAGAGGAATACCAACATTACAATTAATAGATTAGAATTTTTAGCTTTCATTTTTTACCCTCCCTTATCTTAAGAATCCTTAAATTTATAAGATTATCTGCAGAATAAAATCTGTCTCTCCATGCACATACTCTTCCAAGTGGTATCTTCTTCGCAAATAGAATGTCAATAAATTTTCCATCTCTACTATATCGATATATATGCCCTGTTGGTAAGCATATATTCCCATTGCTGTCTAAGAATATGTAATAACAACATCCTCCATGAAAGGAATAAACTGGTCCCCCTTCCTCGTAGATGGGCTTTTCCTCTTTTATCTTCTCAATCTCCTCTTTAAGCCTCTCTAAAAATCTTGGATGTCTAAAATAAAAGTCATTTATAACATTCCCTTTTTCATCTATTTCAACAATTCTCTGAGAATATGGAAACATAACTATTAGATGATCATTGGGAGTTATTACTTTTGATGTAGCTACAATCCTTGCTGAGATTACTGATGTAATAAATTCTGTCCTCGGTTCAGCATATGTAAACTCTTTTAAATATTCAAGGCTCAAATAAGATTCCATAAATTTCATTGAAGAATCAAATTTATCTATCACTCTTAAACCACTCCTTGAATAGAGAAAAAGCTCCCCTTTACTATTAACTGCTACTTTATCTCGTTTGGAGAACATAAAGAAAGGACTTTTAAGCTCCTTTACAAATTCCCCATCCTTTCCATAAACTATAATCTTTAATCTCACATTATCCACAACATAAATCCTTTTGTCATTTCCAAAGGATATTTCCATAAATTCATCCATAAACTCTCCAGGTCCCTGACCATCCCTCCCTATTGTCTTTATGAATTCCCCATCTTTAGAAAATTTGAAAATTGTCTTGTGCTTTCCATCTGCAACATAAAGATTCCCCTCATCATCAACACATATGGAGGATATCCTTGCAAAGTAATTTGGACTTTCCTTCCTAAAACCATCCTTTATCTCCTTTAATAACACCAACTCAGTAAATACATCCTTTGCATTCGGGTCGGGCTTTGGATTTATTACTCTTAAATTCTGGTCTCCTTTTATTTCAATTGAAAGAAAAATAAAAGATAAAATTGAAATAAAAACTATGAAATTTTTCATTTCAAAATCTCCAAAATACCAGTTGATAAAACCCCTCATCTCATCCTCTCCATCAAAAACTCAGGGCTCATAAATCTTTCATCCCCTTCTTCCT